>NZ_JAWOTL010000005.1:0-322855 GCF_033338835.1 Vibrio sp. Vb0888 | reverse complement strand
CTGACTTCATAAATTTTCTGCTTTCGTTACTGGTTGTCGATGGATAAACAAAAAGCTCTGAAAAAAATCGCCAAGTGCTTAGAACTGGGCAATTCCGCTAATGTTAATGAGGCTGCCAATGCTATCAAAATGGCACATCGCCTCATGCTTAAATATGGTCTCGATAAAGACGATATTGAGTTCATCAGAATGGGAAAAACACAATCTTCTCATCTGCTACCAGCGAACATCAGTTCTACCATATTGCGAGTGATTCGCGGCATTAACACAAAATTCGGTGTCGAAGCAGTATTGTTGAATCACAAAGGGCTCAAACGTGTCGAATTTATCGGTGAAGCAGATCGCGCTATTTTTGCTGCATTTGCTTTCGATATTGTTTATCGCGAGATGAACGAAAGTACCGGACAATTCCGAAACAGCTTTGCTGGCACCGGCACCTCTTCTCAGGAAGTGACTCGCCGTGTGAACTCATTTGTATCTGGCTGGGTGGAAGGCGCGATTGAAAAATTGCCAATTATTTCTCCAGATGAAGAGTCGGCCAATAAAATTAATGACTATATTGATAAAGAATTCCAAAACATTGACCGCGAAACGTTCAAGAAGCAATTGAAAGAAGCGATGAAAAACCTAACTGAAGACTACGAAGTGGGCTTAAAGAAAGGTAGAAAGGTTTCAGTTAACCGTGGAGTGGGCGGCGAACAAGCACGCAAAATGTTGGGCGATTCATCGAAATAGCCAGGATAGTAAAGGATTCACATAAGCAGCAATGACTTCGATGTCTATGGGGCTTACTTTGAGAGCTTTGGCAGTATTGATAGGAATTTTCTTACAGAAACTCTTATCAATCTTACTTTCTCATAACAAATATTAATGCTTGTTTATTCATAATTCGCATCCCATTATGAGGCATGGTTTCGCCTCAGTTTTATACGGAGATTTTCCCTTGAAAAAGATGCCTATTGCACTAGCTCTAGTGCTAGCTCTTACTGGCTGTCAAGCCACTCAACGCCAAAATGCAACAACGGGTGAATACGAAACTAACTCCACCACGCAAGGCGCGCTTATTGGTGCGATCGCTGGCGCAGCAATCGGCCTAGCAACGGGTGATGATGCTAAAGAACGTCGTCAGCATGCACTCATTGGTGCAGCCGCAGGCGGAGCGACTGGCGCTGGCGTTGGTTACTACTTTGACCAACAAGAAGCGGAGTTACGTCGCGCTTTGCTAAACTCTGGCGTACAAGTTCAGCGTGTTGGTGAAAATCAGCTTTTACTGCGTATGGAAAACGGTATCGGCTTCTCTTCAAGCTCTTACCAGCTTGATGCTAGCATCCATAATACTCTACGTGGTGTTGCTCGCATCCTAGTTGAGTACCCAGATACCAGTCTCGTTATTGACGGTTACACGGATAGCACAGGTAGTGAGTCATACAACCAAACGTTGTCAGAGCGCCGTGCAGAGTCCGTACGTCAATTCCTAGTATCTCAAAACGTTGCACCTGGTCGTGCAATTGCACGCGGCTACGGCGAACGTAACCCAATTTGCTCAAACCAAACTTCTGAAGGTCGTGCGTGCAACCGTCGTGTTGAAATCCAGATCTTGCCACTGAAGTAATTTGGTTGCACCATAACGGTAATAATAAAAAATTACCGGAGCAGGCCTAACCATTATCGTTAGGCCTAACATATTAATGTCTGTCAAAACGTCTGCCCTACTCTGCTTATTTAGCCTCAGCTTTTCTGGCTACTCACTTGCCTCTCAAGCTCCAAATGACCCCATCGAACAATACGAGTACGCACAACAATTATTGGCATCAAACGAAGCTGAAGCCTCACCAGAAACGCGCTACTGGCTAGAGCAATCCGCCAACCAAGGTTACCTCCCTGCGCAAAAACACCTCGCGAACGACTTTGCTAAAGGGATAAATGGCGAAAAAAATGAAACACAAGCGTTATATTGGCTAACCTCTATCGCACTCAATGACCCAACCGATCGTGGCTTTCTTCTCGCCGATTTTATTCAGCGCAATCCAGATAAGGTCACAACTTCTCAATTGACTGAAGCCTTGTATCAAATGGCTTCTCAGCATAATCCAGCAGCAGAACAAGCTTATAATCAACTGTTAGAGCTGCGCTTCAACCAGCTACGAGCTAAACAAGTCTCGCAAATAAAGTCGCTCGATAAAAAAGCAGAGCAAACACAAGAAGAGAAAAGCACAGTTGCAAACCCCAAAGTAAAACACTCGCAGTTTCTATGGCTGATTTGGCTAGCGGCGATCCTCATCATCAGCGGCTTAAGTTTCCTCGTGATCAAAAAACTCAAGCAGAATAGAAAAGCGCGTGAAGCCAAAGAGGAAAGCCAAAATCAACGAATGGCGGAAAAAATAAAAGAGCTAGAGTTTACGAACAAGCAACTGAAGCGTCAGTTAGAGAAACTATTCAGAGAATTTAAGAAATCCAAAACTCAGGCAGAAAACCATAAGCTAAGCGTCGCGTGTGCTATGTTTGGCTACACACCACAAACCATCCCTGATTTACAGGCAATCAAGCTACGCTATAGACAGTTATCAAAGCTTTATCATCCTGACACAAGGGGCAGTGAAGAAGAAATGAAGCGACTCAATCATGCCTTTAAGCTCGTTTCACAAAATGTTACAAAACAGTAAAAATAGGTCAGGATACTTTGGCTGCCATGCTTTTATTCCCATATAATCAAACACCGCAATCGATCTCCCTCTCAAAGAAATTAACAGACATTTAACTTAAGTCTCGCTTTTATGCCATAATGCCCGGCGCAAAATAACACCTAACGACTCAAATTAATCTAGGTGGGGAGAAAATCAATGTTCACTGAAGAAGGCACCTGTGATTGGTGTAAAAAACCTAGTCTTGTAACTCGTCACGATTATTTAGATGGCAAGCACCATTACTCATGTAAAGCTTGTTACGACATGGCAAAAATCGACGTGCGCCTATTTAACCAAGGCGAATTGCAAATGCGCGAACGCTTGCAACGAGCGAGCTAAGCAAGACGGAATCAATGGAACTGATTTTCAAAGGCGCCTTTTAAGGCGCTTTTTTGATCGGCCAAGCCTATTTCCAATTTCTATCTCGTATTCCCTCCTATCCTACATAGCACGTCGCATCGGTTATCAGCCCTCTCTTACTGTATACAAACCACTGTCCATGAAACAACACCTGTATATACAGTAGTAAACCCCTGTATGTATCTCGTCCAGTTTTCTACTCACCTCACATTTTTAAATTGATGTTAGACATATCAAAAATGAAAAACAACCACATAAATTCAATTACTTAGAATCAAATCCTTTTATTTCCTTCTCAAAAAACCGCAAATAACTTTTGAGAAACTGGTTGATCAGGTCACCAAAACAAACTACTGTATACACATACAGCATGTATAAAGGAACAGTAAGATGCAGTTACAAAGTCAATCTCATACATACTCTCGTTACAACGTATTGGCACAAGCAACTAAGCCCATGGCCGTTTCGGATCAGCTTCTATCTAAGCTGGCTGTTTTATCGCAGCAGAAACAATGGATTTTGTTTACAGCAGACTGCCCTCGTCCAGACTTTGAACAACTCACTGCTTCTAATATTTGCTGTAAAAACGTTATTCAAATGAAGCCCTCTCAACAGCTTTCAGAAGTCGAGATCGTGATAAAAGCCATCCGCTCAGGCAATGCCAGTGCTGTTGTCGCATCCAATAAAATTGCACTTATGAATCAATCTATGTTGCGCGACATGGCGCAGCGCTATCAGTGTGAAGTCTTTTTCGTCGAAGGCAGAGTTAATAAGTACCACTAATAAGTTCGACGTTATCTATCCTGCATCTCGCCTCCTTTTTAAGGGGGCATTTTTTTGTATTAAAGAAAACAGGCAAACGTTTGCTTTTTCTCTGGCGAGTTAAAATAGTTCTGGTATGATGCCCACATTCGATTTATTCAGCGCCCACATTTTGCTGAATATCTTCTCTTTCTGACGTTTGATTAAGATGATAGGAATGTCGCAATGAGCCTTGCTAATCAAGTACTTGCCGTCAATGACGACCTGCCAATTCGCACCCATAAACCCGTTCATAGTGGAAAAGTTCGTTCAGTTTACTGGTTAACTGAAGAAGACAGCGCCCGACTGATCAAAGAAAAAGGATACAATGTCGCTCCAGATGCGCCTTTGGCTATCATGGTGATTAGCGACCGAATCTCTGCATTCGATTGTATTTGGCATGCTGAAGGTGGTCTTAATGGTGTCCCGGGTAAAGGGGCTGCGCTTAATGCGATTTCTAATCACTGGTTCAAACTGTTCAAAGAAAATGGCTTAGCAGATAGCCATATTCTAGACATTCCTCACCCTTTTGTTTGGATTGTACAAAAAGCCAAACCGGTAAAAATCGAAGCCATCTGCCGCAAATACATCACGGGTTCGATGTGGCGCGCTTACGCAAATGGCGAGCGCGAGTTTTGTGGAATCCAACTTCCTGAAGGGTTAGGAAAAGACAAAGCACTGCCAGAGTTGCTAATGACCCCATCCACAAAAGGCATTCTAAAAGGCATTCCCGGTGTGCCAGAAGCGGATGACGTAAATATTACTCGTCAAAACATCGTAGACAACTACGAAGCATTTAACTTCTCAAGCGCTGACGATATCGCACTCTACGAAAAATTGCTGAAAGAAGGCTTTAACGTTATCAGCCAAGCGTTAGAAGAAATCGACCAAATCTTTGTCGATACCAAATTCGAATTTGGTTATGTTCATGATGCTGCTGGCAATGAAAAGCTGATTTACATGGATGAAGTGGGTACACCAGACTCGTCTCGTATATGGGATGCTAAAGAGTACCAAGCAGGTCACATCGTAGAGAACTCAAAAGAAGGTTTCCGCCAGTTCCTACTTAACCACTTCCCTGACCCAGATATCTTGCTAAACAAAGAACGTATGCCTGAGCGCGAAGCTCTCGCTCGTGATAATGCTTTACCCGTCGAATCTTTGATGGCGATTTCGAGCACTTACATTGGTATTGCCGAGAAGATTACAGGCAAGCCGATTCATTTGAGTGAGAATCCGAAAGCGGAAATCATCGAGGTTCTGAGCAAAGAATACGGATTGATTGACTAGCACTGTCGCTAGATTGCTAAACGCTTTCCAATAAAAAGTCCGCACTAGCCTGCGGACTTTTTTCGTATTAGGCTCACCTTAGCCGATATTTAACGTAGTGCCATCTGTTGTAGAGGCTGACTTGGTCGTCACCTGATATGTTTTGTCTTTAATCGTTGATACGAAATACCAGGTCGACTCTGCCTTGTCGGGCGTAAAAGTAACGCGCATAAAGCCACGCTGTTTGATGTCTGCCCACTGTAATTCTGACACTAAGTGCGGCAGCGTGTATTCCATTTGAGCGATCGCGACAGGGTCTAACGCGAGGTAGGCCTCTAGCCCAGGGGAACTCACCGAGCTAGTTGCAAACTCTACCCCGATAGGATGCTTAGATATGTCTTTAAGCTCACTTGCCCATGCGTTGTGCGTATCTCCTGCCAAGCAGACAAAGTTACCACTGCTGGCTTTGGCCAGTTGATAAACTTTCTCTCGCTCAACGTAGTAACCATCCCATGCATCTAGGTTATATGGCAAAGCAATGGTATCTAAACTTGGGTCAGAGAGATAACCCGTAATCGCAGAGTTTACCGCTAATAACGCCTCTGTTTTTTGTTCTTCAGTGACAGTAAACAATTGAAACATCGCGGTCATAACCGAACTTGGCAACTCCATACGAGACATTAACACTTGTTGCCCTAGCACATTCCAAGTTGCGTCGTGCGTACTGAACGCATCCATCAGCCAAGCGAGTTGGTCAGCGCCTAACAGCTCTCGATCTTGACTGCGCGACTGAGCAACTAAACCGCCAATAGCTTCCATCGTTGGTGAGCTGAGCGAGAAATAATCCAACGGTTTATCACGCCCCACAAGTCGCGTGTCGAGCATCATCAAATTGACTAAACTTCCAAACGAAAACTGACGGTAAATCAGCATGTTTGAGAAAGTGTTTTCACGAACGGGCAACCATTCTGTCCACGCGGCAGCCGCAGCTGCACGACGATCATTAAAGCTGCCTTCCTCTTCTTGATGGTTTTCCGCACCATTTTTCCAAGTATCATTTGCAAGCTCATGGTCATCCCAGACAGCAATCATTGGTAGGCTCGCATGTAACGCTTGCAGATCAGCATCTTGGCGATATTGCGCATACCGTTTTCGGTAATCATCTAAGGTAATGCATTCAGTGCCTTTGCTTGGTTCTCGCCCTAGTGCCTCAGCATCTTCACTAGCGTAGCCACCAGCACCATACTCATAAATGTAATCACCGAGATGAAGTACCACATCAAACGGTTCTTGCTCATGTTGATTTAAGATCTCTCGATACACATGGAAGTAACCAGCAGGATAGTTTGCGCAAGAAACAACCGCCATGGATGCCTTTTCTACACCATCCTCTGGTAATGTTTGAGTTTGCCCGACTTCGCTAGTGACATCTCCAACCATGAATCGATAGTAGTAACGAGAATTTGCGTTGAGATTTTGAACATCGACTTTTACCGTGAAATCTCGGCTCGTGTCCGTGGCAAAAGTGCCACTTTGTACGATATCAGTAAAATTTTCATTAGAAGAAACTTGCCAGCTTACATCTGCGTAGCTCGCTGAGGTTGTAACACGAGTCCAAATGATTACTTGTGTTTGAGTAGGATCTCCACTCGCCACTCCGTGCTCAAAGGTAACCGCAACAGATTCACTAGCATCGCTACCACAGCCCACCAGCCCGGTAACAATCGCCGTTGAAGAGGCAGCTTTCATAAAGTCTCGACGAGACAAAGACATATTGACTTCCTTTCTTATTGTGTTTGTTTTTATGCCCAAATGACGTGGTGACTCGATCATCCTTGTATGCCAATAAGGGACGTTAATTCGAACTTACAGTACCAACCACTTAGTCGATAATTTGTCCTAAAAACACAAAGTTAGAAGCTAGTTATGACAATTGCATTTCCAAACGTTACATTTTTGTTAATTTAAGTGCAAATACTCTATATTCATCACACTTCCTAAGACCTGTGACAAAAACCTCAAAATAAAAAAGCGACCTACTTTGAGGTCGCTTTTCATTGCACTATTGTTAAGTGGTACATCGATGAAGTGGAAATGCTCAGCCTAAAACTTGATGTTAAGGACATCTTGTTCTGACGTATCCACCTTCAACTGACTGCGAGATTCTATGTACTCGATTTGCTGAACATCGAGCGAATATGGCATAACGACTCGCAATTCATTGATCCCTTCATGTTTAGCTAACTGGGTTAAGCGGACCAAATTGGATTCATCACTTTTACGAGAAGACATCGATTTTAATGCGGCATCCCACAACCGATCTTCAGGCTTGCTCAATTCCGCAATGTTCTGTTTCCACATCAAACCGAAAATAGGCGCTATGGTGGCAAATGCCTCTAAAAAGGTCCATTTTTTACTACCTGTCGCTCCTAAAAAGCTAGTGTAGTCGAATTCAATGCACGTCTTTCCTTGTTGATCCATTCTATGCCCCCGACACTCGAAAATGAGATATACCAAATATCGTTCAACTGTTTTGATATAGCAATGGGATATAAAACATTCGTCTTTTATGCCCTAATTTACATACAAAAGGAAATATTAAAACCAGCTTTGTAACAACTGATGTACAGCTTCGCCATATATAAGCATTCAATTGATTAATATTTCAATTAAGAAACTAAAAACAACACGCAAGTAACGCTATCAATATGAAATCATTATAGATTCACCAAGAAAATATCAATTCTTGTCACAACGTCATCCGCCGACCTACTTCACATCAATCACTCGACTGGCCTTTTTATACTGTATCTTCCAACCCGCCCAACGTGGCAGCTCCCAACGCTTCGGGCCTCCCTTTCGGTTTCCCTCTCGATAAACGACCTGTACCAGCTTGCGAGACGCGTAATACTCGACATCTAGTTGGAGTTCTGGCAGCGAAAGTTCTAAAGGGTACTGCTCCGTGAAATCGTCGTATTCCCATTCTGGAACACCATTAAATGTTAAGTCTTCTGGTTCAAACAACGCCATATCATCGATGTTTTCAACGCCTAATGTTTCCAACTGATCCTTTAACCAGCTAGAAAATGTCAAGGAGGCCAAGTCGTTAACCTCTTCTCCTTCGACATTAAGGCCCAATGCGTTGTAGAGTTTCCAGTGTTGGATTTGCTGTTTTCTTTGAGAAGCAAAACCTGGTAACAGTGTCTCGTCTTCTATCATTTCGACAATAGACTGAACAGCAACATCACCTTTTAACGCTTGATGTTCAGTACAGATTGTTCGTCCGGCGTAGACAAAATGCATCGTTGCTCTTGGGGTCTCCTCTTCATAATTCGTCTCACCTTGTTGCCACTCCCCTAGCTCAAGTTCGCGTAATAACGTCAGCGGGATAGGCATCATAACCGATGCGAGGTTTAGTGTTTGCTTAACACCTCGTCCTGGCACGCTATGGCTATCTAGCACGATGGCCGCTTCTTCTTTATCAGGAAAGCGGCTGTTACGCCCAACCAGCATCTCGACTACGCCATTTCCTAGAGCATCCCTTCGACGAGCTCGTCGGACAAACACAAGCTCAGGGTGCAATGAGGCGATGGAGAAAAAGAGCGCTTCACGTTTATATCGAGAGGCAACGTCAAGTTCCGGTAATTCAAATGCTTCTCGCATTTGTTTCGCTAAACCTTGCGCCTCTTCGAGTGCGCTGGCATCAATGACAATGCCCGGAAGTCGCTCCCCCCGAACCAAACGGATAAGCAAAGAGGCATCACACCCGTATGGTTCCTCTTGAGATAGAAGCTCAGCGACTTCACCACTTTGTCGCTGATAGAGTTGAGCAGGCACAGATAATGCTGCTGCCAAGTCAATCATTGCTTCCTTCTCTGTCTTCGCTTGAATTCTGGTAACGAGATCGGCAAACAGTGCATCAATGGGTAGTGGATATACTTTTCTCCCGTGCTGCGTGACATTGCCATCCTCATCAATCGCTTCCATGGATAACAACGTCGAATGAGATGCCTCTAGCGACTTTGGGGGAATTGAGTCGAGAAAATCGAGTGTTGAGAGACGGTACCCACAACAAGCCGCTGCCAGCATGGGCTCGACGAGCTCTTCTCTGTGTAATTCTGGAGGTGTCACCAACTCTAAAGGCGCGTGCTCACCATATAGACGAATACAAGCCCCTTCGGTAACGCGACCTGCTCGCCCCATTCGCTGCGCGGCACTGGCCTTAGAAATGTTGGTTAACGTCAGTGCTGTACGTCCATTTCGTTGTACAGTTCTGCGCTCTAAGCCGCTATCGATTACCACCCGGATATTAGGAATGGTCAGAGAGGTTTCCGCGACGTTGGTTGCCAATACGACTTTCCGTTGCTTTTGTACCGTCAGCGCACGATGTCGTTCTGCATCACTGACCGAGGCATGAAGTTTAACCACCATGACATCACTGCTGCTTTGTAGCATCTGCGCGCATTGGGCGATCTCTTTACGTCCTGGGAGAAAAACAAGAATATCGCCATCTTCATCTTCCAGTGCTTCTTTTACCGCTCCGACAACCTCCTGTTCACATCCCTTTTTGTTCGGTAAATAGCGGCTGTCTGTAGAACGATGTGTCACCGTGACTGGAAAGCAACGTCCCTCCGAACTCAGGCGCTTAGCATTCAGGTAACGAGCAAGCTTTTCGCCTTCTAAGGTAGCGGAAGTGACGATCAATCGATGTTGATTTTCTTGCTTCAAAATGGCGGTTAATAGATCAATATCCCAGCGTCGCTCGTGAAATTCGTCCACTATCACGACATCAAAGTCTGCTAGCTTGTTTTCCGAAAACCAACGCAGTGCAACCCCCGGAGTGACAAATACAACTTCGGTTTTTTCATCAAAATAGGCATGAAGCTTGATCGCGTAACCGACTTTGCGACCTATTGGCTCTCCAGATTGCTCCGCAAGAAATTCAGCCAGCGAGGTACAAGCAATTCGACGTGGTTCAATAACCAGAACGCGTCCGTGTTTTGCCGCCCACATGGGCAAGCGGGTAGATTTACCCGACCCGGTTTCGGCTTCCACCACAAGATGGTTAAGGCTTACATGATGGTCAAACTCGGCTTGCAGGCTGTCGATAGGTAGTTGAAACATAGAAATTGGATTTGATTTGATGATGCAAAACATTATACCCAAGTAAAAAAATCCTGCTTTAGGTATCTCTAAACAACCAATATTGCCGATATTTTCGTCGGTATCTGAATTTTTTTGCGACATTACATTGATGTGCATCAACGCATGTTTACAACTAAATAGTGAACCCGTTAAAATTTGGTGCGCATCCTTCAACCCTACATAAGGCACCCAATGAACAACGATAAACGCCCACTATATATTCCATATGCGGGTCCGGCTCTTTTAGCAACCCCTCTTTTGAACAAAGGCAGTGCATTCTCTGCTGAAGAACGTAGTTCATTCAACTTAGAAGGTCTGCTTCCAGAGTCGACCGAAACTATCCAAGAGCAGGTGGAACGTGCCTACCAGCAATACAAAAGTTTCGAAAGCGATATGGATAAACACATTTATCTGCGTAATATCCAAGACACCAACGAAACATTGTATTACCGCCTAGTGCAAAATCACATTTCTGAGATGATGCCTATCATCTACACGCCGACTGTTGGCGCAGCATGTGAAAACTTCTCTAACATTTACCGTCGTGGTCGCGGTCTGTTCATTTCATACCCGAACCGTGACCGTATTGACGACTTGCTGAACAACGCAGCAAACCACAACGTTAAAGTGATTGTTGTGACAGATGGCGAACGTATCCTTGGCTTGGGTGACCAGGGTATCGGCGGCATGGGTATTCCTATCGGTAAACTGTCACTATATACCGCGTGTGGTGGTATCAGCCCTGCTTACACGCTACCAATCGTGCTTGATGTGGGTACCAATAACCCGCAACGCTTAGCTGATCCGATGTACATGGGTTGGCGTCATCCTCGTATTACGGGTGCAGAATACGATGCATTTGTAGAAGAGTTTATCCAAGCGGTACAGCGCCGTTGGCCTGATGCTTTGATCCAGTTCGAAGACTTTGCTCAGAAAAATGCGATGCCTCTTCTAGAGCGTTACAAAGACCGCGTGTGTTGCTTCAATGATGATATTCAGGGTACTGCAGCTGTTACTGTTGGCTCTCTACTTGCAGCTTGTAAAGCAGCAGGAACTCAGCTTTCTAAACAACGTATTACCTTCCTAGGCGCAGGGTCTGCTGGTTGTGGTATCGCAGAAGCGATCATCGCACAAATGGTATCGGAAGGAATTTCTGACGAGCAAGCTCGCTCACAAGTTTACATGGTTGACCGTTGGGGTCTGTTACAAGAAGGCATGCCTAACCTTCTTGATTTCCAACAACGCTTGGTGCAAAAGCATACCAATACGAAAGAGTGGGAAAATGAAGGAAATGGCTTCTCACTACTCGATGTTATGCGTAACGCCAAGCCAACGGTACTAATTGGTGTTTCTGGTGCTCCTGGCCTATTTAGCCAAGAAGTCATCGAAGAAATGCATAAACACTGTAAGCGTCCGATTGTCTTCCCACTGTCGAACCCAACAAGCCGCGTGGAAGCGACACCGAACGACATCATTCGTTGGACAAATGGTGAAGCACTGGTTGCAACAGGTAGCCCATTTGAGCCAGTGGTTCATGAAGGTCGCACTTACCCTATTGCACAATGTAACAACAGCTACATCTTCCCAGGCATTGGCCTTGGTGTACTTGCTGTCAATGCAAAACGTGTCACTGACGAGATGCTAATGGAATCAAGCCGCGCGCTCGCAACATGTTCTCCTCTAGCAATCAACGGTCGTGGGGCACTACTTCCACCACTGGAAGAGATCCACTTAGTATCGAAAAAAATCGCATTTGCCGTTGGTAAAAAGGCAATTGAACAAGGTGTCGCATTAGAAATTACTGATGAAGCATTGAACGTGGCGATTGAACAGTCGTTCTGGCAACCTGTTTACCGCCGCTACAAACGCACTGCGTTCTAAGCTTGAGACAATTCGTTTAATAATTAGCCCCTACCATGTAGGGGCTTTTATTTTTTTATCATCCTAACCAGATTTTGGCATAAATGGGCTTCTCTCTTTTTGTTTCTATCAGATATGATGAGAACTACATTTTTAGTTAAGGATATAAAACGTTTTGTTGTTTTCTCGCATAAGATCAAAGTGGAAGCTGAAATTTTCCTGGAAGCGATTTGCTTTGATTTTGTCGATCTCTGCACTTAGTCTGCTTGTTTCTGTTATTGCCATCGACCGGTGGGTGGTTTTACAAGCCAAAGAGAGCATTTTCACTGAATACGAGCAAATCCCTCAACATGAGGTTGCCGTAGTTCTTGGTACCAGTAAATACATCGGAAAGATCCTCAACACTTACTACACTCATCGCATTAATGCGGCGATTGAGCTTTACAACCAAGGCAAAGTAAAACAGTTTTTATTGAGTGGTGATAACGCCCACCGTTCATATAACGAACCGTGGACAATGAAACGCGACTTACTTAAAGCAGGCGTGCCTGAAGAAGTGATTCACCTTGATTATGCTGGCTTTCGTACCTTAGATTCGATTGTACGAGCAAAAAAAATTTTTGCTTCGGAGCGATTTCTGATTGTGACTCAACGCTTTCACTGCGAACGCGCACTGTTCATCGCTGATGCTTACAGCATTGATGCGCAGTGTCTCGCGGTAGCAGGGCCGACGGCCAACAAGCAAAAAACATCGATGCGTGTTCGAGAACTGCTAGCCCGTGTGAAAGCGTTTTTAGACCTGTATATTATCAATACGCAGCCTAAGTTTCTTGGCCCTCAAGAACCTATCGTCGCAGTAAAAGAGCCAAATAAAGCAGCTAACGAGCCTCTTCAAGTCCCCGTCGAATAGAGGAATAACGTGGCTCACAAGCCTAGTAACATTTCTATAAAACAAATGGGTAGTTTTCTACCCATTTCCAATTCTCAACATCACACTTTCTAATTTGCTCTACGATTCAGGCAAAACTCTTTTTCGCATTCAAAGTAACATTTCATCAATAAATAACTACAAGTCAGTTACTTTGCCATAAAAAAACCGACAAAAGGCAATGCAAAAGGAGCACTACCCATGACCGCACTCGCTGTGACATTGAAGAATTGGTTCTTCACTCGCAACAGCATGATTTTGAACGCGAATATCCTATTGTTCATTATCTTGTTTAATACCTTACCCTTTGAACCACAAGTAGTAACCGGCCTGAGCATCTTAGTTTTTGTTGCTATTCTGTGGCTAACCGAAGCGATTCACGTCAGCATTACCGCGCTGCTCATACCACTACTTGCGGTATTTTTGGGTGTGTTCAACACTCAAACCGCACTGAATAACTTTTCCAACTCCATCATTTTTCTATTTTTGGGTGGTTTTGCACTAGCTGCGGCTCTACATAAACAAAAGTTAGATCAAGCTATTGCAGATAAAGTACTATTGCTGGCAAGAGGAAAAATGTCTGTCGCTGTATTCATGCTATTTGGTGTGAGTGCTGGCCTGTCAATGTGGATTTCAAACACCGCCACCGCCGCGATGATGTTACCGCTTGTGCTGGGTGTGATGACAAAGCTAGACGCCAAGAAAAACCACAACACCTTTTTGTTTGTTCTACTCGGTATCGCTTACAGTGCTTCAATTGGTGGTATTGCAACACTGGTTGGTAGCCCACCAAACGCAATTGCAGCAGCTGAAGTTGGCCTTAGCTTCACTGAATGGATGAAGTTTGGTGTACCTATTTCCCTAGTATTAATGCCAATCGCTATCCTCGTATTGTACACGATGACTAAGCCTGACCTTAGCCACAAGTTTGACCTTGACCATCAACCAGTCGAATGGACAAACGGCAAAATGATTACGTTGGCGATTTTCTTACTGACCGTAACTTTGTGGATATTCAGTAAGCCTATTAACGCTATGCTGGGTGGCTTCGCGAAGTTCGATACTCTTGTAGCCATTGGCGCCATCCTTCTACTTGGTGCTTCTCGCGCCGTCGAGTGGAAAGATATTGAGAAAACAACCGACTGGGGTGTGTTAATCCTATTTGGTGGTGGTATCTGTCTGAGTAACGTCCTAAAAGCAACCGGAACAAGCGTATTTTTGGCTCATAGCTTGTCAGGCTTCCTTGAGCAAGCCGGTATTCTCTTAACGATTCTTGCAGTGGTTGCTTTTGTTGTCTTCTTAACTGAGTTTGCGAGTAACACTGCCAGTGCTGCGCTACTTGTCCCTGTATTTGCGACCATTGCAGAAGCCTTAGGCATGTCTCCGGTTATTCTCTCTGCACTGATTGCCGTCGCTGCATCTTGTGCATTTATGTTACCTGTTGCAACACCTCCAAACGCGATTGTGTTCGGTACGGGTCATATCAAGCAAAAAGAAATGATGCGAATTGGTTTCGTATTAAACATTGCCTGTATTGCTGCACTAACGCTTTTCGCTTGGTTGTTCTGGTAAAAATAGCAAGTTCGATTAGCACTACACTGCTGCTCACGGTAATCGTATCGATAACCCAAACTTCCCCCCTAAGTGGTGTTCAGCAGTTTCCCTCTTGGTGGCCAGTTGGCCACCTTTTTTTTTTCCTTTCAGTGAACGGCTATCAGGCTTGCTTCTTTTCGCAAGCAAGTAAACCATAATGAGCTTCCACTCGGTTGCGACCATTGCGCTTCGCCTGATACAACACTTCGTCAGCTCTCGCCATGGTTTCTGAGACGCGTTCATTCTGCATTTGGGCAATGCCAATACTGCAAGTTAATGATTCACCGTGCACCCACAAATGATCCTCCACATTTTTGCGAATCATTTCTGCCTTCTCTAACGCTTGTTCAATATTGGTATCAGGGCAAAATACGACAAACTCTTCGCCGCCCCAACGAACGAGTCGATCGTCTGAGTAAATAGAAGTCGCTACCACCATGACAAATTCGCGCAATATGTCATCCCCCATTTGGTGCCCAAATTTGTCGTTCACCTTTTTAAACTTATCCAAGTCCAAATAGAGAATACTGAAGGTGTTATGCCCCCATCGAACCTGACGAGATTGTTGTTCCAGCCAGTGTTGCACAGCATATCGGTTCATCGCGCCCGTCAAAGCATCTCGATGCGCTAGCTCTGCAAACTCATAGTTTTGAGCTCGCAAAGTATCATTCACCTTTTCCAAATGACGGTGACGCTTTTGCGCTTTTTCATAAGCCACTCTATTTTTTCGTAACTCATGCAGTGAAAAAGCCAGTCCAAGCGCCATCCAAGAGAGTAATAATGCATACAACAATGTTTCTTGCGCAAGGTAAGCGCCTTCAAACTCAATTTTATCAATCACAATTCTATGTTTACCAAGTGCCGCACCAGACCCAGTTGCAATATCAATACGTGTGATGTTTGAAAATTCAGGTGCAGAGTGTTCAATCGCGACTCCGTTATCTGCTAACCACCAGGTCATCACCTGAAGATTTTTAATCGGAATTTCGACAATATCGATCGAACCCGACGGAGAAAACTGCATGCCATTATATTTAATGGTGTACTCGTCGTCCGGTTTGGAATACTCAGAATTATAATTGCGAAGATACAAACGTAGGTCGTGGCTAGGGTTAGCCCCTATTCCTGCCTCTTCATATCGCACCTTCAATCGAATCGTATGGTAGTTGGAAAGGTCAATACCCTGTGTTGGCGTTGCTGAATCGGTATAAACCGAGATTCCGCAATAAGGCCAAGCATACGAGCTCTGCTTTAGTTCACAGCTAAGGACTAGGCTTTGCCGATCGTATGTGATATCTGCCTCACTCACACCTCCTTCACTGGCATCTTTAGTTGCATAGATATTGAAATACTCAGGTGTAATGGTCAGCTTTCGCGTATCGCCAAGCACACTATAAAGGGCAACCAAACTGATAGTGCAAATAGAAAGAGCAAAGATAAAGTTATGGATCCACTTCATGGGCAAGTGACCTGCTGAGATTATACAATACGTGGGGTTCAATAATTTCAAAAATGAAATCAAGGTGATTTATCAAGAAATAAAATCGCTTTTTCATTCAATTCTTAGTTTCGACACATGGTAACGGATTTTGAACCGTTATCACGTTTTAAAATTTCTAAAAAGTGCAGCCCAACTTCTATTTGCGAAGCATTTCACAGCCATAATTTTTAGAAAATAAAACACGATGCATAATAATTTAGTGCAAGACATTTACTTTAAAGCTCCTGTCAACCCTGCATCTCTTCTCCACTTCAGTATATACTGTGCAAAAACACAATAATGAGTAATGTCATGTCATTAATTGCAACTGGCACGCTAAACAAAATGCGTGCTTCTCTGGACGGTGCCGTCAACTACCGTCTTCCTGTCGGTGAGGAAGAAATCGACTTAACTCCTTTTCTGGGTAAAACGCTCACACTGACTCACACTGGCAATATTTTTTGTTGCTCATGTGGAAAGAAAACGAAAAAGAGTTATTCGCAAGGCCACTGTTTTGTATGCATGAAAAAGCTAGCAAGCTGCGACATGTGTATCATGAAGCCAGAGACCTGCCACTACGATCAAGGGACTTGTCGCGAACCACAATGGGGTGAAGAGAATTGCATGGTGGATCACTTTGTCTACCTGTCCAACACATCCAGCTTAAAAGTTGGTATTACTCGTCATACTCAAATCCCGACTCGTTGGATTGACCAAGGCGCGACTCAGGGCTTGCCAATTTTTAAAGTAAAAACTCGCCATATCTCCGGTTTAATTGAAGTTGAACTGGCGAAACATATCGCAGACAAGACCAATTGGCGCACACTGCTAAAAGGTGACGGTGAACCTATGGCATTGCAGGACCGTTTTGCTGAGCTATTGCCTTTAGTCGAAGAGAAAATTGCCGAGATAAAACAGCAATTCGGCGAAGATGCCATTGAAGTATTAAACGAAAGCATTACCGACCTTAGCTACCCGGTACAACAGCACCCAACGAAGATCACTTCGCATAACTTCGATAAAAACCCGGTTGTTACTGGCACTTTGCAAGGCATCAAAGGTCAATACCTCATCTTTGATACCGGCGTTATTAATGTAAGAAAATTCACTTCCTATGAAGTTGAAGTTAGTGAGTAATCGCTTGCAGAACGCGTTGATTCAAATAAAAATGAAAAAAGCTCGAGTTTGACTCGAGCTTTTGTTTTTCTATTAGGAAGAAATCGTTAGTTATGCGTCAAGGATGCTTTCTAGCACATCGAATAACATATCGACTTCTTCTATTGTGTTGTAATGCATACAACCAATTCGCACTACACCACCCGATTCTTCTAAACCAAGTTGACGAACTAAGCCCAACGCATAAAAGTGACCATTCCATACACAAATGTTATGTTCACCCAGTGTTTTCGCGATGAACTCTGGAGAATATCGGTCAAACGTTAGCGCAAAAGTTGGCGTGCGGAGTTGGCTATCTTCCTTTGCGATACCGAATAGATTGACACCATCTAATGCATTCAAACGCTGCAAGAAACGCTCACTCAAGCGCTGCTCATGTTGTTCATACAGTTGGTAGCTTTGCTCCAATCGTTGGCGAAGAGGTAAACCGACTTCACCAAATTGAGCCAGATACTCAACCGCAGAAACGACACCAGCAAGACCTTCAAAACTTTGCGTTCCTGTTTCAAATCGACCAGGGCCTATATTAGTGGCAGGCTCGACTTTGTAAGGGCGAATACTGTGGAGCCACTGATCGGCTATGTAAGCAATACCAACGTGTGGTCCGAAAAACTTGTAAGCTGAGCAAGCTAAAAAGTCACAACCTAACGCTTGAACATCAACCAAATGATGAGGCGCATAATGGACGGCATCCACATAAACTTGTGCCCCAACATTGTGCGCCATGCTGACTACTTGCTGTACATCCACAATAGAGCCCGTCGTGTTCGATGCATAAGTCACAGCGACAAGGCGCGTTTTATCAGAAAGAAGGCGGCTTAAATGCTCCATATCAAGCGTACAATCTTCTTCGTTGATACGAACTTGATGAACCGTAACGCCTTTATCTTCTGCCGCTTGCTGCCAGCTGGATACATTTGAATAGTGATCCAAAGCGGAGACAATGATCTCATCTCCTGCTTGCCAATCTCGACTAATCGCGCGACTAAGCTGAAAGGTTAGTGAGGTCATATTGGCACCGAAGACAATATTGCCAGATGAAGGGGCATTAAGTAGAGCCTGAGCCGACTCACGCGCATTTTGCATTACGTCAACGGTCACTTGGCTAGAAAAATAATGCCCGCCTAAGTTAGCGTTGAAACGACCTAAATACCCAACCATGCTGTCTAGTACTGGTTGAGGCACTTGTGAGCCACCTGGACCATCAAAAAACGTCACGGGCTTGTCGTTGTGGTATTGAGCCAACGCCGGAAATTGCTCTCTGATCTGATTAAGATTGAAGTTCATTACGCTTATCCGTAGCAGTAAGTACAAATACATCCATATGGCCCGCTTCGTCATCAATAACAGAGCGGATTGGGCACGCGTTATGCCACAGCTTGCTATCAGCCAAGATTGCGACCTCTCCGGTTTCTAGCACTTTACGGAAAAATGGGGCTTGGTTATGGCTGCTGTACAGCATGATGTCGCCACCGATGATGTTATGGCGTCCCACACCAACCATTGCAATATGATCAAAACCGTCTTGGTGCACACCTTCAGGTGCTACTTGGGTTTCTTCTTCCAGTGCCCTGATACGGATTTGGTGAATTTCTATTTCTTGACCGTTTGGCAGATGATTCGCATTGACAAACAATTCACACATTTCTCGAAATCCATCGCTGGTAAGAATATCCTTCTCAATTGGCTCGAATTGTCTTACTACATCACCTTGAAATCGGTTGATATCAGAGGATTGAACAAAGCTATTTTTATTTAAGTCGATGACTTTGCCGTTATCAAAGCCAACCACAGAATAACGTCGTAGTCGATACTGACCATCTGCATGTTCGGTACGAGGCAGTTCTTCAAACGATGGGGAAAGCTGCTCAATTGCTGCCATGCTGAGCTGTGTTAAATGTAGAGTATTCTCACGTGAATGTAACATCATTTGCTCCTTTAATGAGGCACATTAATTAACATTTAATTTACACACTAGGTTACGCAAATATTCTGCAATTACCAGCTTTTAACGTTGATAGCTTCAACAAAACGACGAAAACAACATAACAAACCAAACCAAACCACAAAAACAGAGCCATGTTTCAGTTTTACGCTTTGACAATATTTGAAACTAGACTTCTCTACTACGAATAGAATTTTATGCTAGAAGTCAACGTTCTCAATCAATATTTAGTGGGTTCTAATCTATAACCAATTATTCGATCACAATCGTTGTTTATGCTTTTAAAGCACTAAGAATTTCCATACAATCGAGGGAAATGTTACGCCCTTTTTGGAGCCATAATGAGCGACGTAAAACACTGTAAATTATTAATTCTTGGTTCTGGTCCTGCAGGATACACAGCTGCCGTCTACGCAGCGCGTGCAAACTTAAACCCTGTGCTTGTGACGGGAATGCAACAAGGTGGTCAGCTAACCACCACAACTGAAGTTGAAAACTGGCCAGGCGATGCTGAGGGACTGACAGGTCCAGCATTGATGGATCGCATGAAAGAACACGCCGAGCGTTTTGAAACTGAAATCGTATTTGATCACATCAATGAAGTAGAGCTATCACAACGCCCATTTCGTTTAAAAGGCGACTCAGGTGAGTACACTTGTGATGCCTTAATCATATCTACCGGCGCATCAGCAAAATACCTTGGCCTTGAGTCTGAAGAAGCATTTAAAGGTCGCGGCGTTTCTGCTTGTGCAACCTGTGACGGTTTCTTCTACCGTAATCAGAAAGTTGCAGTTGTGGGCGGTGGTAACACGGCTGTTGAAGAAGCGCTATACCTATCTAACATTGCGTCAGAAGTTCACCTGATCCACCGCCGCGATTCATTCCGCGCAGAGAAGATCCTTGTGAAACGTCTGATGGATAAAGTTGAAAGCGGTAATATCGTTCTTCATACCGATCGCACTCTCGATGAAGTACTGGGTGACGATATGGGCGTAACGGGCGTCCGCATTAAAGACGTGAACAGCGGTGCGACAGAAGATATCGATGTAATGGGTGCATTCATCGCAATTGGCCACCAGCCAAACACACAAATCTTTGAAGGCCAAGTAGACATGAAAGATGGCTACATCATCGTTCAATCAGGTCTTGAAGGCAACGCAACACAAACTAGTATCGAAGGTGTATTTGCAGCTGGCGACGTAATGGACCACAACTACCGTCAAGCGATCACCTCTGCAGGTACAGGTTGTATGGCTGCATTAGATGCTGAACGTTTCTTAGACTCACTTGGTGACAAATAACTTTTCACATTTGTGTCATATCCTTAAAGCCCAGCGGTATTCCCGCTGGGTTTTCTTTTGTATACTACCGCCTCATTAAAACAATTATCATTAAGCCTTCACGATGGATAAGAAAAAGCAAAGCAGCTTGAATAAGTGGCTGAAGCAACAAAGTAAGTTAGCCAAGCGCTGGCTTATGATTGCGATAGGCCTAGGCGTACTTTCAAGCGTGTTTTTATTGGCTCAAGCAGCCCTGCTCGCCTCCATTCTGCACCAGTTAATCATTGACCAAGTCGACAAAGCCGACCTCATTTGGCATTTTGTTGGGCTCGGTGGCACGGTTATCGGTCGAGCTGCTTGTACCTGGGGTCGAGAGCTTGCCGGTTACCGTTGCGGGGAGCAAATTCGAGTTTATATTCGCCAACTCATTTTAGATAAAGTTCATAAACTTGGGCCAGCTTACATCAAAGGCAAACCTGCTGGCAGTTGGGCAACGCTCATCTTAGAGCAAGTAGAAGATATGCAAGATTTCTTCTCACGCTACTTGCCTCAAATGTCATTATCGGTACTAGTGCCTTTCATCATTTTGGTTGTCGTATTCCCAGTAAACTGGGCAGCAGGCTTGATCTTCCTGGTCACTGCACCACTAGTGCCTATTTTCATGGCACTGGTTGGGATGAAAGCCGCAGAAGCAAACCGTAAAAACTTTAAAGCGATGCAGCGTTTGTCGGGTCACTTTTATGACCGCTTGCAAGCAATGACAACCATTCGCTTATTCGATAGAACAAAATCTGAAACTGAGACGCTAAAGGGTGCTTCAGAAGTCTTTCGTACTCGTACCATGGACGTTCTGAAAATCGCGTTTCTGTCTTCTGCGGTGTTAGAGTTTTTCACTTCCATTTCTATCGCAATTACCGCTGTCTACTTTGGCTTTAGTTATATCGGGGAGCTGGACTTCGGCTACTACGGCACAGGTGTTACGCTCTTTGCTGGTTTGTTCATTCTGATTCTTGCTCCAGAGTTTTATCAGCCATTACGTGATTTGGGCACGTTCTATCATGCGAAACAGCAAGCGGTTGGGGCAGCAGAAAGCATTGTCGAGTTTCTGGATTTGGAAGTCGATCAAATCAAAGATGGTACCCAAGCGTTAGATAAAAACAGCCCTATCCATATTGAAGCGGACCAGTTAACCATTTTTAGTCCGGAAGGTAAGCAGCTCGCAGGTCCCCTATCCTTCTCTCTTGAAGCCAACAAAAGTACGGCTTTAGTTGGACCAAGTGGCGCAGGTAAAACAAGCTTGGTAAACACCATCCTCGGTTTCATGCCTTATCAAGGTAGCTTGAAGATTAATGGTTGTGAATTGTCGCAACTGGATCTAGCCACATGGCGAGAGGCAGTAAGCTGGATTGGTCAAAACCCGATGCTATTACACGGTAGCATTCGAGATAACATCACACTAGGTAAGCACAATATTCAGGATGCAGACGTACATTCTGTGTTGAATGACTCTCACGCTGCTGAATTTGTTGAAATGCATGGGTTGGATTATCCGATATCTGATCGTTCTGGTGGTTTATCTGTCGGCCAAGCGCAGCGTTTAGCACTGGCTCGCGCCATGCTACAAAATGGTCGTTTTTGGTTATTAGATGAACCAACCGCAAGCTTAGATGCTCGCAGTGAAAAACTCGTGATGGAAGGCATTAACAAGTATGCGCATGCCACAACGAATTTGATGATTACTCACCAACTTGCGCCTTTACAAAACGTATCGCAAATTCTTGTTATGCAGGACGGCCAGATTGTTCAACGTGGTGATTACGCCACACTGTCGACAGAAGATGGCTTATTTAAAGACATGTTGGAAGCGAACCTCGCACAACGTGAAACAGACAAGGGGAACTTAGATGCGTGATTTACTCCCTTATCTAAAACTCTATAAAAAACACTGGTTTGGTCTTTCGCTAGGTATGCTACTGGCATTTCTGACCTTAGCGGCGTCTATTGGCTTATTAACGCTATCAGGTTGGTTTATTTCAGCCGCAGCGGTGGCAGGCTTGACGGTTGCTCGTGAGACCTTCAACTACATGTTACCAGGTGCCGGGGTACGCGGCGCTGCAATGGCTCGAACCGCAGGTCGATGGGGAGAACGTGTCGTTAGCCACAATGCAACGTTCAAGCTGCTTACCGATCTACGTATCTTCTTCTTTAAGAAACTTGCACCACTGATTCCGGGTCGTGTTTCTACGATGCGTGATGCCGATCTGCTCAACCGCTTAGTAGCGGACGTAGATGCGATGGATCACGTATACCTTCGACTTATCAGCCCTGTCGTGATTGGTATTTTTGGCATATTGAGTTTAACGGCTGTCCTGGCGTTCTTTGATTGGCATCTCGCCCTACTGCTTGGCTCGATTCTTACCGTCATGTTGTTTGTATGGCCAGTGCTGTTCTATAAACTGGGTAAAAATAATGGCGAGAATCTCACTCATCATAAAGCGCAATTGCGAGTGGCGACACTGGACTGGCTTCAAGGCTACAGCGAACTGAGTATCTTTGGAGCAGAAGAACGTTATCGTAATCTCATTCTAGAGAAGCAGAAGCAGTTGCTGTCTAACCAATTTGTGAACGCGAACTTAACGGGCATGGCTTCAGGCCTGCTTATGCTGGTGAACGGCATTACACTGGTTGTGATGCTTTGGTTTGCTGCAGACGGCGTAGGTGGTCGTGCTCCTGATCCTTGGATTGCGCTGTTTGCGTTTGCAACCATGGCGAGCTTTGAGATTCTGATGCCTATCGCAGGCGCATTCCAGTATCTCGGTCAAACGTTGACCTCTGCTCGTCGTTTAAATGAAGTAATTTTGGCTGAACCTGACGTTGTCTTCCCTGAGCAGTCGAAACATAAAGACACAACGTTAGACATTGAATTCGACAACATAGATTTTACTTACCCTGACGGTCAGCAAAAGGTGCTGAAAGACTTGTCACTCTCACTACCGTTGGGCACTAAAACTGCAATTGTAGGTCAAACAGGTTCAGGTAAATCAACACTGATTCAGCTTCTTTGCCGCTACTGGGATGTTAACCAAGGTGAAGTTCGAATCGGTGGTACAAAACTGCAAGATTGGAGCGAGTCGGACCTGCGATCAGCAATGACTGTGGTCAGTCAACGCGTAGATGTACTAAACGGGACACTACGTGACAACTTACTCATGGCCGCTCCGGATGCAAGTGATGAGCAACTGTCTACTATTTTACAAAAAGTCGAGCTTGGCGGGCTTCTTGAAGAGCCGGGGTTAGACGCTTGGTTAGGCGACGGCGGTCGTCAGTTATCTGGTGGTGAGAAACGTCGAATCGGTATTGCTCGAGCATTGCTACGTGATGCCCCAATCCTACTCTTAGATGAACCGACTGAAGGCCTCGATAAGCGTACGGAACAAAAAGTGATGGCGCTTTTCAATGAACACTTTGCTAATAAGACAGTAGTATTCATTACACACCGACTGATAGAGCTAGAAAGTATGGATAGCATCTGTTTGATGGAACAAGGTGAGATCATCGAACAAGGCGACCATCCAACGCTACTCGCTCAAAAAGGTCGTTACTACCAGCTATTACAATCTCTATAATTCGATTTTCAGTGACGAGAAGGGCTCATCAAACGATGAGCCCTTTTGTTATTCCTGTATTATTAGTTACCTAATTAAGCACGTATACAGTGCTGATTTACCGACCAGATTTTTTGAGATAAGCCGCCATTTCATCTTTCGGAACCATGCCCCCACCTGTTGCCCAAACAAGATGTGTTGCGTTTTTGAGTTTTTCTTCGTCAAATTTCATTCGAGACTGGTAAGCATGGTTATTCGAGACGTGCACTGCACCAATCATACCGGCTAATGCAGAAGGCTCTAGATTAATACCTTCCAGTTCACTTAACTGACCCAAGTGGTGATACATACGAGCGTCATCAATGGTGTAAAAACCATCAAGTAGCCTTTCCATCGCTCTTCCGACAAATCCCGAGGCACGCCCGACTGCCAAACCATCAGCGGCGGTGATGTTATCGATACCCAAATCTTGTACCGAAATATCGTCATGCAAGCCTGTATGTACGCCCAACAGCATGCACGGTGAGTGCGTTGGCTCTGCGAAAATACAGTGGACATGCTCGCCAAATGCTACCTTCAAGCCAAATGCCACCCCACCAGGTCCACCGCCAACACCACAAGGAAGATAAACAAACAATGGATGATGCTCATCAACCACGATTCCCAAGTCATCAAATTGCTGCTTAAGACGCTCACCCGCAACAGAGTAACCTAGAAACAGCGTTCGTGAGTTTTCATCATCGATAAAGAAACAGTTGGGATCTTTTTCTGCCTCTTTACGACCTTGCGCGACAGCAATACCATAATCTTCCTGGTGCTCTACGACATTAACACCATGTGACCGGAGCTTATTTTTCTTCCATTCCCGCGCATCCGCAGACATGTGGACTGAAACTGAAAAACCCAGCTTCGCACTCATGATACCGATGGACATACCAAGATTGCCGGTTGAGCCAACTGCAATACTGTACTGCTTAAAAAACTGCCGAAACTCATTGCTGAACAATTTGCTGTAATCATCGCTTTCACAGAGCAAGCCGGCTTCAAACGCCAACTTTTCTGCATGAGTGAGCACTTCATAAATACCACCTCTCGCTTTGATCGAACCAGAAATTGGCAAATGACTGTCTTTTTTGAGCATTAAATGGCCCAATATTGGTGTGTCGTATTGCTGCTCCAAACGCACTTTCATATTGGGAATATCCACCACTGGGGACTCAATAATGCCACGCGACGTTTCCGTTTCGGGAAACGCCTTCATCAAATAAGGCGCAAATCGTGCTAGCCGTTCACTCGCCGCTTGAATATCTTCTTCATCTAACCCGACATGAGGTAAACCTTCCTCCAAGGAAGTGGTATAGGGGTTGAACCAACAAACCTCTTCAAGATCAATAAGTGCTGCCAAGAGTGGGAACTGCTTAGTCAGCGCTTCAATATTTGCCTTGGTCATTTTACCTTCCTGGAATGATGTGAGTTGAGATAAACAAAAGCGCCGCAATAGCGACGCTTTGGAGAACAACTATCAGTTATCAGTTTGAGCTTACGCGTAGTTTTTCTCAAACTCTTGCATGAAGTCTACTAACGCTTGAACGCCTTCAAGCGGCATTGCGTTATAAATGGATGCTCGCATACCACCAACTGCTCGGTGACCTTTTAGCGCTTTCAGCCCTTTAGAGTCTGCTAGCTCAAGGAAGGTTGCATCCAGTTCAGGCTTAGCAAGTTGAAATGGCACGTTCATCAAAGAACGGTTTGCTGAGTGCACGCCATTACGGTAGAAATCAGACTGATCGATGTAATCATACAGTAGCGCGGCTTTAGCGCGGTTCACTTGCTCAATCGCTTTTACTCCGCCCTGTGCCTTCAGCCATTTGAAAACAAGACCAGACAGGTACCATGCAAAGGTTGGTGGCGTGTTGAACATTGATTCTTTTTCTGCCAAAACAGTGTAATCCAAAATACTTGGTAGTACCTGCTTCGCCATACCTAATAAATCATCGCGCACGATAGCAATAGCAATGCCGGAAGGACCAATATTTTTCTGAGCGCCCGCGTAAATCACACCGTATTTCGACACATCAATTTCACGAGAAAGAATTGTCGAAGACATGTCAGCAACAATCGGTTTGTCGGTGATAGGAAGATCGTTAATCTCAATACCATCAATGGTCTCATTTGGACAGAAGTGAACGTAAGCCGCTTCTGGAGCAATTTTCCATTCACTTGCAGGTAGAACCGCGACTTTCCCGTTGATTTCTGTTTTTGCATCAAACACGTCTGGTTCGCAGTATTTTTTCGCTTCAGCTACCGCGCTTTCAGCCCAATAACCACCATCGATGTAAGTTGCCGTATCGGCATCACCAAGTAAGTTTAGAGGAACAGCAGCAAACTGAGCACGAGCACCACCTTGGCAGAACAGTACTTTATAGTTGTCCGGAATATTCAGAAGATCACGTAAATCCTGCTCGGCTTCTTCTGCAACTTTGATGAACTCTTTGCTTCGGTGGCTGATTTCCATGACCGAAGTACCAAGGCCTTGCCAATCGATTAGTTCCTGTTGTGCTTGCTGCATAACTGCTTTAGGCAGACCTGCTGGCCCTGCACTGAAGTTAAATACGTTGTCCGTATTTTGTTCCATGATGCTCATTGCTCCTGCTATGTAAATATTACGAAATTAATATCACGTTTTCGCAGTGATAAAAACAAGAAAAGAGGTCTTACGACCTCTTTTTAAAGACTAAGCGTTGAATTGGAACAAATTCGCAACAACACGAATTACTGTTGTTGCATCAAAGCAGGCATAAGTAGAGCCACCAATGGGAACTCATGCCCATTTTCGAACTTCAATTTGCCTTCACCAATTTCTGCTTTTAATTGATAACCGCCCTCTACTTTTTCGATCAACTCCATAATAAGGAGCTCATCAATCCCTTCTTGAATAAATGGGTAATGCGTTACTAATTCATCAGAGAAGTAAGTGCTAAGTTCACCAGTAGTGGCCGTCACCAACTTCATTGGATCTTGAGAAATATGCTCAGTACCTTCAGGGATGGATAGTTGCCACTCATTGTGGAACTTGCCGTCACCGAACGCGAGTGAAAGCTCGTTCACGGATAAATCAAAACCTTTGCTAAACAGCGTATCGACATGCGGCAATAAATTCGCAATTTCCTGTTCATCTAGCATAGGAGAGCTTTGATAGATAGACATAATTTGATCAAAAGACTGGCTATCCACATCTGCAATTGAGAAATCCAACTTAAAGTTATCGACATCCGTCCCATCAGTTAAACGTAGTTTCTTAGCATCTAGGTTTAATTGACTGTTCAGCTTATCACCAGACTCACTCATCGTAGTGTTACCACGGTAGCTCGCATTTTCAATCAAAAAGACAGGCGTTAAGTTCGCATCAACCACATCTAGCTTCTCTAGAGAGAAAGACTGCTCGCCTAACCAGTAGCCTTTTGCTTGCTTTCCTTTACCTTGCCCTGTCAATGCATTCAGATGAAGCTCTTCACCGTTTTCAAAATCCACTTGAACAGAAGGAACAGAAACTTGGTAATTGAGATCACCCAATACCGTCACATCACCTGTTACTTTTGCAGGGCTTGTAGAAACAGAAACACCTTGCGCTTCGTTACGATAATGCCAACTGTCTAGGTCGAGGATAAATGCTGTATTGCCATTTAGTTGAGTCTGGCTATGCATCGTGAGAGGCAAAAAGTCATTGTCCACCAATTTTGAATCTGCTGTTAGGCTTGTTAGACCGTGGCTAACATCACTGGTTACGTCAAACGTCGTTGGCATACCATCACGCTCTAACTGCGTTTTAAGCTCAGGATCAACAACTGAATAACGAGTCAGCACGACTGAAGACAAATAGCCACGCTGATACTCGACCACTTCGCCTTTAATCATTTCATCATTCATATTGGTAATACCATCTTCAATGATGGACTGACCAATTTGTCCGACAGCCAATGGCCAACACAGTGCTAATGAGATAGCACCACCAATGGCGCCGATTTTTTTAAGATTTTGCATAACGTCACTTATTAGATATTTTCGGTCAGTCTACCCCAAACCACCTGCGGAGAAAACATTGAGACAAATCAGACTATTGATGCTTATTCTAGTCCATTAATCAGGAATCATACTTGGCTCCCACTCATCATGTCCTTTTATTGTTAAAGTTTGCGTGGCGAAGTTTTAACCGGAGCTAAAACATCTGTGAATCGTTATGCTGTGTTGTGTCTCGACAACAACCCAATCAGTGCTGAACAGTTTCGATTGGAGCTGTCTGCCTTCTCAAGTAAGTTTGATATTTTTTCTGTCGAATCGATAGAAGAGGCTCAAAGCGCTTTAGAGTATCTAGAAGAAAGAGAACAGACTGTTGCTTTAGTTATAGCGAGCCATCACGCTCATTTTAACGGCGTGGATTTTCTTATTGGTTTAGACCGGATGCCACATACCGAGCAAGCAAGAAAAATTCTTATTAGCTGCTCGTCTGATATAGAGGCAATTCTCACTGCCGTTAATGAGGGCAGGCTCGACCACTGCCTCACTAAACCTTTGCCAGATCACGTCTTATTTAACACAGTGCAAAAAGAGCTGACCCAATTTATCTTGCGAAATGGCAAAGAAGACCTGCTAAGTTACAGTCAGATATTGGATCATCACAGCTTGTTGCGAGCGCACATCAATAACCAGATGAGCCATTATCAAGCCGGATTCTTACACGACTACCACTCGATGTCTGATGCCGAGTTAGCCGAGCAAGTGATCTCCGCTCTCCAGCAATTTTTCAAAGATAATGACGAAACAAGAGCGTGCCGTACATACTCACCTGAACACTTATTAACCGTGGAAGGCGAGCCAAATTGCTTTTTGTGGTTTATCACCGAAGGTGAAGTGGCTCTGTACAAGCGCGATGAGCAAGGCATGCAGCGAGAGGTTGTACGCCATAACAAAGGGAATATTGTCGGAGGCATGTCGTTTGTTACTGGGGAATGTTCTTTCTCGACAGCTCTAACACTAACCAAAACAGAAGTTATCAAACTCGATCGCAACGTATTCAATAAAGTGATGCAAAGCGACTCAAACTTACTGCCTCTTTTTACAAACTTGCTCTTACGCCACTTCAACCGCCGATTGCAAAGAAGCATCAACACCAAACTGCAACTTCAAAAAACGCTCGAATCTTTAGAATCAGCCCACCAGCAGCTCATTGAAAGAGAAAAAATGGCGATGCTTGGTCAATTGGTTGCGGGAGTGGCCCACGAACTAAACAATCCAGTAGCCGCGATATTAAGGGGCGTAGAGAATTTAACGCATACACTAGAACGATTACTTAACGATGCGCCCAGTTCCGATATACAAAGCAAAGGCATTGAATTACTGAGCAAAGCGCAAATCTCAAAACCCGCTTCAACCGCCGAGCTCAGATCACGCGTAAAAGCGCTTAGCCATACTCTTCCAGACCGAGCATTGGCAAAAAAAGTGGTGAGCCTTGGATTAGAGTCCGATCAAGAGCTACTTACCCAACTAACGAGAAAGCAGAAAGCGTCTTATCATGCTCTCAATACACTAGAGCAATACCACAAAGCAGGTTCTACACTTCGCTCAATTAATGTCTGTGCAGCACGAATTGCTGATATGGTAAAAAGCCTGAAAGGATATGCTCGGTCAGATGATGAGACCCTGCACTATGCCGATATTCATGAGGGCATTGAAGACACCTTGGTGATTTTCGAGAACAAATTAAAAATGCACCAAGTTTCAACCGACTATGCAAACTTGCCTTCCATCCTTTGTCAACCGATCGCACTCCAACAGGTGTGGACGAACTTGGTCTCTAACGCCATTGACGCATTTCCAGAGAAAGGTGTGTTAAACATACAAACACGCCTTATAGAAAAAGAGCACACACATTATGCCGTTATCTCATTTGAAGATAATGGATGTGGCATTCCTGAATCGCAAAGAGACGCCATTTTCGAGCTGAACTTCACCACAAAAAAAGAAGGTAATTTTGGCTTAGGCATCGGGCTGTCCATCTGCCAGCAAATCGTAACAGCACACAGAGGGTGGATTGACGTCGAATCAGAGATCGGCCAGTTCACACGAATGACCGTCTGGTTACCAGTCATCGAAGAAGGAGATGAAACATGACCAAGTATCTAATTTTATGTGTCGATGACGAACGAGAAGTCTTGGATAGCGTGCTCCAAGATCTTGCTCCCTTCGAGGAGAACTTTGTCGTCGAAGGAGCGGAATCGGTGACTGAAGCTCGGCAAGTGATTGAGGAGATGGCGGAAGAAGAAGTTCAGCTTGCGCTCATTTTATGTGACCACATTATGCCGGAACAAACTGGGATCAGCTTCTTAATCGAACTCAGTCAAAATGGTGACACAAAAGCAGCGCGCAAAGTTTTACTCACAGGACAAGCTGGTTTGGAAGACACCGTAGAAGCCGTAAATAACGCGAGTCTCGATTATTACATTGCCAAACCTTGGAAAGGTGAAGCATTGAGAAAAGCAATCGTGTCTCAGCTTACCGCGTTTGTGATTGAGAATGATGATAACCTGCTATCCTGGACTCAAATCCTTGATTCTGAGGCAATCCTCAACGCCATGGCAGAAAGAAGAGCAAGCTTTGGCGAGTAATAAAGTGTTTGGTTCTAACTTGAACTCAACGATGCTCATTGCACCACCTAACCTCGCATAGTCGAATGAGGTTAGAAAAACATCGTTACTTGTCCGAGTGAAATTCTCGGACACTACGTATATGGCGTAGTTTTTGCTTAAACCAAGGAACTATTAAGTTAATTGACAAAACATCGACACATTTTTGTTGGTCGTGGACCTTCCTTTTTATTATGATGTCGGACAAATCAGATTACGGTTCAAGTGGTTGCTTGAATCCATGGAAATAATGAACAAGGTTTATCGTTAGTTATGCGTAAAACACTATTAGCCGCTGCCTTACTAGTGGCATCAAGCCATGCCCTAGCTGCAAACGATCGCAATGCGCCAGCAACTATGAGCAACTTTAGCTACGACTATTTCGAAGCACGTATTGGCGCAAGTCCTGTGACATTTGGTGCTGGATTCAGCAAATCAATTCACCCGAACGCGCATGTTATTGCTCGTATTGACTCTGAGTTTGAAAGTGATTTTGACTCAGCTGCAGGCTTTGGCTTCCATTCTCCGCTAAACAACTGGGCAGATCTTACTGGTGAAATGCTAATGCGCGTTGTGCAACCTTCGAATGAGAGCAGCACAGATGTTGGTATGGAGCTTAACTTAGGTGTTCGCCAATGGTTGGGCCCTCAATTAGAAGTAGGCGGCAAAGTCGGCTACGTTTCTATCGATAACGATGACGATTGGACTGGCTCTGCCTACGCTCGATTCCACTCAACAGAGCTTTTCTCTTTGGGTGCTGAAGCACGTATCAACGATTTTTACGGTGATCAGGTAATGTTCACTACGCGTTTTAAGTTTTAAGATTTGTGCTATAAGAAAAGAGCAAATTAAAAAAACAAAAACCGAGGTCTCTGCCTCGGTTTTTTTGTCTAATTTAATGACTAACTCAATGAAGTGGTAAAAAACTTCAACGTCCTTTTTCCGCTTTTCACACTTGCCTTTACGACCCGCTAACTCCATCGAAACGAGTCAATCATTGTGCGATCAGCTTCGCTTAGTCACACAGTGCCAATAACTGTTTTTTACGCGGCTCTTGGATCAGTTTCCAATGTACGCCATCAGTTGCACCAGCAAATTTCCACAGTAGCTTTACATCAACATCATTACCGTAAGCCGTTTTAACTTTGTTGAAGACTTTTACAGGTCCAAGTTCTAAAAAGGTTTCTACGTCATCAACACCGGCTTTCTTGACCATACGTTCAAGGGTTAGTTGCATGTTGGGTAAGTCTCTTAAGCGTCTACTGGCAGAGGACTTTTGATATTTCCGTTCCTTAATTGAGTATTCAATTGATTTCTGTACCAGTTCATCAAGCCCTACATATCCGGATTCGAATAAATCGGTTACATCATAATAATTTACGGTTGCCGTCGTCTGTTTTTTGACGTGCTTATACTTCTCACAGCTCAGTTGAGTAAACACTTCATCTAGCCCATTACCACCACGTAAGTAGCAGCAATCATTGCTGACAAGCGCAAACATAGCATCATCGGTGAATAAACCAATACCACCGAACATAGAACGTTTTTGGTACTCACTGAAGGTGCGTACATATTTAAAAAAAGCTTGGTCTGTCATGTCCATTGACCTCTTTAATCTGAATAAATTACCCCGATTAGCGATGTCACCAGATAAACAGCAGCTTATAGCGAATTATAAATGTCGATTTGTTGGCGATATTTTTGTGAGTTGTGCTCACCAACTTGCTTAATCATACTTAACGTTGAAAAATAAGTTAGGACATAGGTCACATATAAAAAAGTATAAATTCTGCATACGTGATTAGTTTCACACTTATTGTTTGTGTGGTGATATTTTTTTGACGCATAGCATGCCTAAAACACGCCATCATTATGATCTCGCTGGCAATTACGGGCACATAATACGCATTTAATTGATAAAGAATACGCTGTAAGGGTACACTGTACGAAAGATCTCAAGTACAGCGTCACAATGGAACATTTATCATTTTTTTGGCTGCCAAATAATAAAGATAAGCTTATAAACGCACTGGAATCCGAGTTTGCTCAGCTGGTAGAACAGTCCATCGCCACGGGTAAGATTTCGTTACCTCCTATTCCTGATGTCGTGCTTAAAATTCAGCAGTTATGTGTCGAAGAACACACCACGATTGCCGATGTTGCTAACTGTTTATTGGAAGATCCCGGATTAGCAGCGGTCGTTTTACGAGTCGCTAACTCTGTGATTTTCAATCGCAGAAATATCACCTGCAACGACTTAACTACAGCGGTATCTCGTCTCGGAATACTTCGTGTACGTGATATTGTTACCGCACAAGCGATCGAGCAACTTAAACACTCAGTTAATCTCACTAAAGAATGCAATGCCATCTTGGTGAAGAGTGCAGCGATATCGCGTGAGCTCGGTGCCGTCATGGTGATGTTGGTTCAATCGTTTCGTAGCCACGAGCCAGGCACTTATGGTCATCTAGAGCAAGAAAAGGCGTTATTGGTCGGTCTATTAGCCGATATTGGGTTATTTTGCCTAATTAATGAGTACCACTTGTACTTAGATAGGGGCAATTACTTAGACCCAGATATTGCATTGCAAATCTTCCAAACACGTTGTTCTGCCACAAGTAAACTAGTGCTTGAGCGTTGGGGATTTGACAACGACTTCAGAGAAGTATCCTCAAACGAAAAATACGAATTAACGCGACCAGAAGTGAGTTATCTCGACATCGCTAGAATTGCGCATCATTTATTGATGTTTCGCAATCACGATGAACGCATTGACGAACACGAAGTTGAATTCAACTTAACTGGTGCAGAAGTCTTGTATGAACTTAGTAACATGAGTGATACTGACTTCAATGATCAAATCCGTGCTGTACTCAATGCTAGCGGTTTGTAATTTATCGCTTTCTGATAATACCTTATACGTGATAAAACGATTCGCTCAAGGCTGAGCTGTGTGTGGTGAAATATCTCTAATTTCAACCGATAGATAATTTGATTTATGCGTGTTGATGTTATCTCAAAAAGGAATCATTGAGCTTTATGTTTTCAGGGATGCTATTTATTTTCGCTCCGCTTGTGGTGGGGTATCTAATTCCTATATCTCGATCTTCGTTATTGGAGAAGATCAATCAGTCAACGTCCTACCTTATTTACGTCATTTTGTCGTTGATGGGTCTTAGTTTGGCGGCGCTCGATAATTTAAGCAGCAACTTACAAAGTATTCTCCTCTATGCGAGTACGTTTTTTTTGTGTCTAAGTGCCTGCAACCTGTTGGCTCTGCCTATTATTGATAAAATTATTCCACTCCAGACCAATCAGAATCAAAAGAAGCTACCGTTATCTTCGATGGCTTTAGAGTCTGTTAAGCTTATTGTGGTCGTTGGCGGAGGGTTAGTGGTTGGCCTGCTGTTACCCATTGATTTGAGTTGGGTAGATACAGCAAGCGAATGGATACTCTTTCTACTTCTATTTTTTATTGGTATTCAGCTGCGCAATAGTGGACTTACTCTGCGTCAAATCCTATTAAATAAACAAGGAATGGCCATTGCGGCTGTTGTCATCGCAACATGTATGCTTGGTGGCGTTCTTGCAGCGGTGCTTTTGGATCTTCCTCTTTATCAAGCACTCGCAATGGCTTCAGGTTTTGGCTGGTATTCACTCGCAGGTATTTTAATGGGTGACGCTTTTGGTCCGGTATTTGGTGGCGCGTCGTTCTTGATTGAATTGATGAGAGAGTTAGTCGCACTGGTTGCCATTCCTCTCTTTATTCGTAGCTATCCGTGCACCGCAATTGGTTATGCCGGTGCAACAGCAATGGACTTCACCCTACCCGTTATTCAAACTACCGGTGGTGTGCGTTGTGTTCCTGTTGCTATCGTTAGCGGCTTTATTTTGAGTTTATTGGTACCAGTTATGATGCTTTTCTTTGTATCACTTGCTAGCTAGATCTCAGGTTTTCGCTTTAACATCCATTACAATACGGCAAAAATTTAAATACCCAGTTAACGTCAAAGTGGTCAATATTTTTTGGCAAGACCCCTCTTTCTTTTCGTCATTCAGCCCAACGATTTGTCACGACCAAATAGAAAGAAGGGAGAAACATCAACTGATGTGCATTGCGTTAATAAAGGGATAACAACCAGAAGGAAGAAGAATGAAACGCTTTGTCGTTGCAGCGCTCCTCGCTACAAGCTCAACTTTTACGCTTGCCGCAGATCAACAATGTCTTGCTAGCAAATACGATGGCTACGTCGATGCCTCACTACAGTGGTATCAAGATCTTGTTGATTTGACGGTTACCCAATATCCAGATCTGAAAGAAGTTAGTCAATGGTTCTTGGATGGACGTAAACATCACTTTGAATTAAACCGCGAAGCGGTTCACTACTTTCTAGAGAACGACCCTAGCCGCGTTGCGACGGAACAGCCAATCGAAGCATGGTTAAAACTAGAGCAACATGACGTTAAGCAGTTAGCGACCCGAAGCGATAAGTTAGGTGAAGTTGCAAAACAGACATTTAGCGACCGTCAATCAACTAACCACCCAAAAAACTACGAGCTTCGTTCAGCATTCGCTGATCTGCTTAGTCATCCCCAACAAATTGATACCGCACTTAATAAGTACAATCAGTCAATAGAAAAGATTGAAAAGCAGAAATGTGACTAAGATTGCTCGCATTAGTCGTTGATTAGCATTCGAAAACACTAGAATGTTTTAACGTACTCAATCTAGAATTTTTTAATGTGAATATCGTAACCTTCACCTAAAATTTTCATTTCTACAACTTGGGTTTCAACAATTAAAACGGGACTTTGCGCCCGTTTTAGTTTAGATTGTGCCGCTCGCATTACCAAAATAACTACAAAGATTCTTTGCTATGGTTAAGGAACAAAAAACCGCTGATGTTAGCTTTGAGAGCTTGCTAAAGATCTTCACTGTCCCAGAAGGTCCGGACTCAACGTTAACTAAAATTGACGAGAGCCTCTCGCGAAATCTAAATCAATTTCTTCGTGAACACATCGTGGCAGAAGAAAAGCCTTTACGCGAAATCGAAAAAGACTTTTCTTCTGCTCAGATTCCTGAGCAGCCAGAGTTCGTGTCAGATCATACAGAGCACTTACTCGACACTTTGGTGTCGCACTCAGTTCACACATCTTCACCAAGCTTCATTGGTCATATGACATCGGCACTGCCTTATTTCTTGATGCCACTGTCAAAGATCATGATCGCCTTAAACCAAAACCTGGTAAAAATAGAGACTTCCAAAGCCTTTACACCACTTGAGCGTCAAGTTTTGGGTATGCTGCATCGCTTGATATATGGTCAGAATGATACGTTTTACAATCAGTGGATGCACAGTGCAAACCACTCATTAGGCGCATTTTGTTCCGGCGGCACCATTGCCAATATCACTGCGCTTTGGGTAGCGCGTAACAAAGCGTTAAGAGCCAATGGCTCATTTAAAGGCGTGGAAAAGGAAGGCCTTTTTAAAGCCATGAAGCACTATGGCTATGATGGCTTAGCGGTGCTAGTGTCTGAGCGTGGTCACTACTCCCTTAAGAAAGCAGCCGATGTATTAGGGCTAGGCCAAGAGGGCTTGGTTGCGGTTAAAACCGATGCCAACAACCGTATTATTGTCAACGACCTGAAAGCGAAAATTGTTGAGCTCGAAAAACAAAACATCAAGCCTATTGCTGTTATTGGTGTGGCTGGCACAACAGAGACAGGTAATGTTGATCCATTGCCTGAAATCGCTGAAGTCTGCCAAGCTCACGGCTGTCACTTCCATGTGGATGCCGCATGGGGTGGCGCAACACTTATGTCTAACCATCACCGTCACCTTCTTAAAGGTGTGGAAATGGCAGACTCAGTAACTATTGATGCGCACAAGCAGCTCTACATCCCGATGGGCGCTGGTATGGTTCTGTTCAAAGACCCTGACGCAATGAAATCCATAGAGCATCACGCTCAATATATATTGCGAAAAGGTTCAAAAGACCTAGGCAGCCATACATTAGAAGGTTCACGTTCGGGTATGGCGATGTTAGTCTACGCCGCAATGCACATCATAAGTCGCCCAGGTTATGAGCTTCTTATTGACCAAAGCATTGAAAAAGCTCGCTACTTTGCGGATCTAATCAAACAGCAAGATGATTTCGAATTGGTTTCTGAACCAGAGCTTTGTCTGCTCACATACCGTTATTTGCCGCCATTCATCCGTGAAGCATTAGCACAAGCAGAAGGCTCACAAAAAGAACAACTGAATGAGCTGATCAATGAGTTAACACAGTTTATTCAAAAGCGTCAGCGCGAAACGGGCAAATCGTTCGTTTCACGTACAAGACTGAACCCAGACCAATGGCAACGCATGAATACGATAGTGTTTAGAGTGGTTTTGGCAAATCCACTGACCACAAAAGAAATTTTGAGCTCAGTGCTTGATGAACAACGCGAAATCGCCAAGCAAGCACCAAATTTGATGAAAAGGATTCAACAGCTGGTTGTTGATATTCAATCGTCTTAACAGCCAGATCGAGTTACATCAATTTGAAATTTTTTTTCGTTTTGATGTAACTCAAACATCATTATCGTGCGACTAGCGCAACAAAACTTCGTTTACACATCCAATTCTGTAGTTTTTACAACATTTTGTTTGAGGCCTGTCAAATTCTCACTAAATAGTACCCGTTATTGGTTTAGACTGATTGAAGATCAGGTTTATACTGATTCTATGGCGCTGGTTGTTTTCGTTAACGCCCCACTCTACTCCGGAATCTTCGTGTTTCCTTTCGTTAGCAGAGCCAGCGAGTTGTTCTCTATACCCTCGTGAACACTATGAATACATTAGAAAAAATTCAAAAAAACCTGGAGAATTTCAGTAAGTCAGAGCGCAAAGTTGCGGAAGTAATTATGGCGTCTCCACAAACTGCAATTCATTCAAGCATTGCAACGCTGGCTAAAATGGCCGACGTTAGTGAGCCCACTGTAAACCGCTTCTGTCGTCGTCTGGACACCAAGGGCTTTCCAGATTTTAAGCTTCACTTGGCACAGAGCCTAGCCAACGGCACCCCTTACGTTAACCGTAATGTGGAAGAAGACGATGGCCCAGACGCGTACACCCATAAGATTTTCGAATCGACGATGGCGTGTTTAGATGTCGCGAAAAATAGCCTAGATCCAATGCAAGTGAACCGTGCGGTCGATTTGCTAACGCAAGCGAAGCGCATTTCATTCTTTGGCCTTGGTGCATCATCTTCTGTCGCCCGAGATGCACAAAACAAGTTTATTCGCTTTAATATTCCAATTACTTGTTTTGAAGATATTGTTATGCAGCGCATGAGTTGTATCAACTGCAGTGATAATGATGTTGTGGTTCTTATTTCTCATACCGGTCGAACAAAGAGTCAGGTAGAAATAGCGAACCTTGCTCGTGAAAATGGCGCAACGGTTATTGCTATTACAGCGAAGGATTCTCCTCTAGAAAAGGCAAGCTCGCTGGCCATCACGCTCGATATTCCAGAAGATACCGACGTTTACATGCCAATGGCAAGCCGAGTTGTACAAATGACAGTGATTGATGTGCTAGCAACTGGCTTCACTCTTCGCCGTGGTACAGGTTTCCGTGAGAACCTAAAACGCGTAAAAGATGCGTTGAAAGACAGTCGCTATGACAAACTAAGCCAGTACTAAGCACTAAAGCTTAGTCAATACTTTATCTAGGGGAACTCAAGGCTCCCCTTTTGTTTTAATGCTGCTAAGGGAGCAATCACCCTAAGTCGTTGACACTCGATAAGTCCGCTCTTGATTCCAGTACTTCAACAGAACTGACATGTTGTGCACTCTCTGCTACACACTCTCCGCTACAATCACAGACTTGCTGCAATATGTAAATCAAACGTTCCTGATTAAGAGGTAAAGGATTCCCCCTGATTGCCATTGACTTAAGCGCATCGTTCGCCACTTGCTCAAAAGAGGTTTCGCATACTCCAAATTGAGCCAGTAGCGGTAACGCTAACTTATCTAGCACCATATTTACCCAAAGAATTCCATCGTGTTCGTTAGCATTTACTCGCTCAGTGACTAATTGGGCCAGCTTACGATAACGACTTATCACATCATTCCTACCCGCGAGTTTAGCAGCGTTAATGTTCTCCTGCATCACGTGCGGAGCTAGGCGAGCCGTAATAACGCTATGGGGGGCGTCTAACTTGCCTCCTAACGCCGATGCTAACCCATGAGCAGCACCTAATTTGGCATTAGTAATCGCCATACCACCAAGCAATGCAGCGAACGATAAATCAGAGCGCGCCTTATGATTATCTTGCTTACAAGCGGCAATCACTGAACGGCTTAAACGGCGTAGCCCCTCTTCGCAGACCATATCAGTAAGAGGGTTTGGCTCACCACACACATACGCTTCCATTAAATGAGTGAACGCATCCATTGCGCCACGTCCAGATGTGTATTGGTCGGTCCCGTAAGTAAGTGTCGGGTCTACAATGGCAACGTCTGCGAGCATATCAGGGCTTCGAAGACTCACTTTCACTTTATCTTGTCCAGATTTCAGCACAGCATTTCTGGTCACTTCTGAACCGGTGCTTGCTGTCGTAGGAATTGCAATAAAATGAAGAGGCTTTGCTTTTAAAGGGACGCTTCTTCCTACCACTTCTACGTAATCGTAAACATTGCCTTGATTGGGAATAATGGCAGCTAAGGCTTTGCCCATATCGATGACGCTGCCACCACCTATCGCAACCACCATATCAGGTTGGAATTTTCTACCGAGCACTGCGGTCTCTTCTACCATCGTGATGTATGGTTCACCAACGATAGCTACGTGCTGGTAACGCATATTTTGAGCTTTAAGATATTGGATAATGGGGGCGGCTCGTTGGGTATCCTGCCCAGTAACCAGCAAAACACTGTAGCCAAATTGGTTAATAACGGATAATGAAGATTGAAGTGCACCTTCACCAAATATAATCCTTGTTGCAGTCATAAACTGAAACATACACACCCTCCCAAAAGAATATACCCAAATAACCTCTCGCCCTCTGATTTAACACTTATGTAAGAGTTGAAGTTATTTGCGTATAGCCAAAATAGATTGCTATTTTTTTAAACAAAAAAAATTGACCAATTCCACCTTGCCATCATTAACCCTTTAGAATGTATGTTTTTTATGCGTCACTTCACATACTTCAGAGTCGTAAAATAAGCACGTGCGTTTAGTTTTTATTCGATAGATTTCACCTATAGAACCAAGAGGTAATTGCCGCTTTATTTCCGTATCTGGATCGGGCATAGTTACTCCAACAAAAGAAAGCGCACTCAGCCGCTATGTTTTGTACGCTTTCAAAAAAGAATAGATTTAGGAGAAATAAGATTATGTTCGTTGTTATCTTTGGTCGCCCTGCATGTCCTTTCTGTGTTCGTGCAAAAGAGCACGCAGAAACGCTAAAAGCAAAACGTGATGACTTCAACTACCGTTACGTTGATATTCACGCTGAAGGTATTTCTAAAGCAGATCTTGAGAAAACAGTTGGTAAACCAGTTGAAACCGTTCCTCAGATCTTTATCGACCAAGAGCACATCGGTGGCTGCGACGAGTTCGAAGCATACGCGAAAGAGCACCTAGGTCTATTTGACGAGTAATAAAGACTGTTTTCAAAAAAGCCGCTTCATGCGGCTTTTTTATTATTTTTCAGCTGGTTATTACGTTAAGTCAACTAATGGTAAAACCTAAAAAAATTCACTTATCTTTTTGCTATATTTAGTTACAATTCACAGTTCTTAATCTTTTTTGGCACACACTCTACCGAGCCACACAGTGAACATAGACGTCGTATACCTTCTCGAGCAAAACCCTATCCTTCTAATCTTCGTCGTATTAGCCATTGGCCTTGCCATCGGAAAAATTCGATTTGGCAAATTACAATTAGGCAACTCTATTGGCGTTCTTATTACCTCTTTGGTAATGGGCCACCTTGGTTTCTCATTTAATGCAGAAGCTTTAACCATTGGCTTTATGCTGTTTATCTACTGCGTTGGCATTGAAGCTGGACCAAACTTTTTTGGTATATTCTTCAGAGATGGTAAGCATTATTTTATTTTAAGCATGACTGTTCTCGTGTCTGCGGTCAGCTTAACGTATGGCTTGAGTCACTATTTCGGCCTCGATTTTGGCTTATCCGCCGGTATGATGGCAGGCGCATTGACCGCAACGCCAGTACTGGTTGGTGCACAAGATGCTCTTAACTCTGGCCTTGCGACTATACCGCGGAATATGGAATTTTCTCTGGTATTAGAAAATCTATCCGTAGGCTACGCGATGGCTTATCTGGTCGGCTTAATTAGCATGATCATGTTTGCTAAATTGTTGCCAAAACTGCAAAAACAAAACCTTTCTGATTCCGCGCAGCAAATCGCACAAGAGCGTGGCCTTGGAAATTCAAGCCAGAGAAAAGTGTATTTACCCATTATTCGAGCTTACCGAGTGGGCCCAGAGCTAATTGACTGGACTGATGGTAAAAACTTACGAGAACTGGGTATTTATCGTCAAACTGGCTGTTACATTGAACGAATCCGCCGAAATGGTATTCTCGCCCACCCAGATGGTGATGCTATCTTGCAAGAGGGAGATGAAATTGCACTGGTTGGCTTCCCTGACAGCCATGCTCGCTTAGACCCTAGCTTCCGTAATGGTAAAGAAGTATTCGACCGTAACTTGCTTGATTTACGCATCGTTGAAGAAGAAATCGTCGTAAAAAGTGACGCAATCGCTGGTAAGCGTTTATCGGATTTGAATTTGTCTGAGTTTGGCTGTTTCTTAAACCGCGTAGTTCGCGCTCAGATTGAAATGCCTATGGACTTAGACATTGTGCTCGCTAAAGGGGACGTCCTTCAAGTGAGCGGCGAGAAAAGCCGAGTACATGGACTGGCGGAAAAAATCGGTTTCATCTCGATCCACAGTCAAATGGCCGATTTGCTCGCTTTTTGTAGCTTCTTTATTTTGGGTATTCTGTTTGGCCTCATCACAATGACGTTCGGTCAGGTGTCTTTCAGTTTGGGTAATGCGGTGGGTCTTCTGTTGTCCGGTATTACGCTTGGTTTCTTACGAGCAAATCACCCTACTTTCGGTTATGTCCCACAAGGGGCGCTGAATATGGTCAAAGATCTAGGGTTAATGTTCTTTATGGTCGGAATTGGTCTAAGTGCAGGTGGAAAGATGTTCGAGCACCTAACGCAAGTAGGACCAAAAGTCATTGGTTTGGCATTTATTGTCAGTGTTGTGCCTGTAGTTCTGGCTTACTTAGTTGGCGCACACGTACTCAAGATGAACCGTGCCCTGCTCTTCGGTGCCATTATTGGCGCCCGTACTTGCGCTCCGGCTATGGATGTCGTTAACGACTACGCTAAGTCCACCATCCCAGCCCTTGGTTATGCGGGTACCTATGCGATTGCGAATATTTTAATGACGCTAGCTGGTACGATTCTGATAATACTAAGTTAATACTCACTTTGACTATGATATACAAAAAGGCGCTCAATGAGCGCCTTTTGTTTATTGGTTATCTAGTCTGTGATTAGATTAGATTTGAATGAAGTCTGCTTCAACTGCTGGATTCACATCCGCTTCGTAATCTACTCCTTCAACGCCGAAACCAAATAGTTTCAAGAACTCTTCTTTGTACTCAACGTAGTCAGTCAGCTCTTTTAGGTTCTCAGTCGTAATTTGAGGCCATAGCTCACGACAGTGCTGCTGAATGTCGTCACGAAGTTCCCAGTCATCCAGACGTAGGCGGTTCATCTCATCAACTTCTGCCGCGCTACCGTCTTCTTTGTATAGACGTTGGCTGAACATACGGTAGATTTGTTCCATACAACCTTCGTGTACACCTTCTTCGCGCATTTTCTTGAATACCATTGCGATGTACAGTGGCATAACAGGAATTGCAGAACTCGCCTGAGTTACAACAGATTTAAGTACCGCAACATTGGCACTACCACCTGTTACTGCTAACTTGTCGTTTAGCGCTTTCGCTGCACGGTCTAGGTCCATTTTTGCTTTACCTAGTGCACCATCCCAATAAATTGGCCAAGTTAGCTCAGTACCAATGTAGCTATACGCGACGGTCTTACAACCTTCAGCAAGAACACCAGCATCAGACAACGCATTGATCCAAAGTTCCCAATCTTCACCGCCCATTACAGTGACAGTGTCTTTGATTTCTTCTTCTGTTGCAGGCTCAACGCTAGCTTCGATGATCACATCTTTGTTGGTATCAACAGCCGTTGATGTGTAAGTTTCACCGATAGGTTTAAGAGATGAACGAACTAATTCACCAGTTTCTGGCATTTTACGTACTGGAGATGCCAGTGAGTAAACCACCATATCGATTTGACCTAAGTCTTCTTTGATGAGCTCGATAGTTTTCTGTTTCGCTTCATTTGAGAAAGCGTCGCCGTTTAAGCTTTTTGCGTACAGACCTTCTTCACGCGCTAGCTTTTCAAAAGCAGCGGCATTGTAAAAACCTGCTGTACCTGGTTTCTTCTCAGTACCTTCTTTTTCGAAGAAAACACCGATAGTTGATGCACCGCCACCAAATGCCGCAGCGATACGAGAAGATAGACCGTAGCCACTTGATGCACCAACAACAAGAACACGCTTAGGTGCGTTTTTGATTGGACCTTGCGCTTTGGTGTACGCAATTTGTTCTTTTACGTTAGCTTCACAACCAACAGGGTGCGTTGTAGTACAGATAAATCCACGAATTCTAGGTTTGATGATCATATTCAACTTCCTTTAAAAAACCTTGTTAGGATAAAAGTTTCGTTGGGATTTCGCATCTAATTTCTGTAAAAATGCTCTTAAAAGGCAAGTGGTTGGAGCACTATCCCACCATCCACTCCCCAAGAATACAAAAAAGCACCTCATTGAGGTGCTTTTCTTAACATTAGTTGTCTATTATGCCGCCGGATTCAACTGCGACTTTTTTGGGCTATGAGTTCGCACTTCAGAAAAGTCATGACTAAAGTGGTCAACTTGAATCGCCTTGTAGCGCAATTTATCTGCAGCCATGATTTGATCAATTTCTTGCTCAGTTAACACGCCTGCTTCAAATGCTTGCTGCAAACGGTCATGCAGCAGACCTTTACGAGCCACTTTACCATCCTTCGCAGCCTTCATAAGTTTACGCTCCAAAGGTTTAATGTCGTACATTGCAAGGAATGCATTCTCCATTAAGCCTACGCTGTCATTCTCTGATTTTCCGATGTAACAAAGATGCGTAAGTCGATCACGTTGCGCACCTGGCGTCATCATCGCTTCAGCCAAATTCACACACAGCTCATCACTTGGCTTATTGAAATGATTACCAAGCGGGAACAATAGCCCCTTAAGCACACCGCCAACGTATTTCACAGGGAAGTTGGTGTAAGCCTCATTTAATGACTTAGAAGCGTTATACAAACAGTGTTGAACAGCGTAATGAACGAAGTCTAGATCGCCTTGTTGACGGCCTTCATCTTCATACTTTTTCAAGGCAGCAGATGCCATATATAGATAGCTTAATCCATCACCCAAACGTGCGGAGATCATTTCTTTACGCTTCAAGTCTCCACCTAAGGTTAACATCGCAAAGTCTGCACTTACTGCAAGTGCACGACTGAGACGAGTAATGTCTTTGTAGTATTGCTGGGTTGGGCCACTCATGTGCGCGTTAACAAATCGAGAACCAGTTAGTGCTGCACCAAATGCACCGAATGTATTACCGAGCGCGTGCTTGATGTGTTTAAAGAGTAAGTTGTCAAATTCTTTCGCACCTTGTTCAGAATCTGGATTCGCCGCAGCTTCCATTTCTTTTAGAACATATGGGTGACATCGAGTCGCACCTTGACCAAAAATCATCAGGTTACGAGTCAGAATATTCGCGCCTTCAACAGTGATAGCAACCGGGATACCAAGGTAATGTTTAGCAAGATAGTTCATTGGACCATCTTGAATCGCACGACCCGCATGGATATCAAACGAATCATTTAGAATGGTACGCGCGATTTCCGTCATGTGGTACTTGGCAATCGCGGTTACAATCCCAGGTTTTTCTTTCATATCGAGAGAAGTCGTCGTTAGCGTACGCGTCGCTTCTAGTAGGTAAGTAAGACCACCAATGCGCCCCATTGCTTCTGCAACACCTTCAAACTTACCGATCGACATTCCAAACTGTTTACGCACGTAAGCATAAGCACCTGTTGTACGTGTAGTAAGGTGACCAATCGCTGTGCCAAGCGCTGGAAGAGAGATACCACGACCAGCAGAAAGACACTCAACCAGCATACGCCAACCTTTACCTGCGTAATCAGCGCCACCGATCAACCAGTCCATAGGGATGAAGACATCTTCACCACGAGTTGGGCCATTCATGAACGCAGACCCCAGAGGATCATGGCGCTCGCCTATCTCGACACCTTCATGGTCAGCGGGAATCAACGCACATGTAATGCCAACCTCTTTCTTGTCTCCAAGTAGCCCTTCAGGATCCTGCAGTTTAAATGCTAACCCGAGCACTGTCGCAACTGGCGCAAGCGTGATGTAGCGTTTATTCCAACTAACTCGCACGCCAAGCACTTCTTTGCCTTCATGGGTGCCGTAACAAACCACGCCTTGATCAGGTATGCCACCTGCATCAGAACCCGCTTCAGGGCCAGTTAGGGCGAAACAAGGGATGTCTGTACCATCAGCTAAACGAGGCAACCAGTAATCTTTTTGCTCTTGCGTACCATAGTGCGATAGCAGCTCACCAGGACCAAGAGAGTTCGGTACCATTACCGATACTGCGGTACTGATACTTCGAGTCGCAATACGAGAAACAATGGTTGAGTTCGCCAAAGCGGAAAATTCACGACCACCATATGCTTTCGAGATGATCAAAGAGAAAAATCGCTCTTTACGTAGGTACTCCCATACTTCAGGCGGTAAATCCCTGTCTTCTTTGACAATCTTCTGGTCATCAAGCATTTCTAGCAGGGTCTCAAGCTCATTATCCATAAATGACTGCTCTTCTGCCGTCAGTGTAGGCGTTGGATAATGATGCAATGTTGTGAAGTTTGGCTTGCCTGAGAATAGTTCGGCATCCCACCATACACTACCCGCTTCCATCGCCTCTTTCTCGGTGCTAGACAGAGGCGGCAATACTTTTTTGAACACTTTAAAAGCCGGGTCACTAATCCATTTTCTTCGTAGAGAGCTCATAGTTCAGATCCTTTTGTTCACGTAACCGCTCGGGGTATAATCTTATTATTGGTTTAACTTTCTTATTTGTCTTATGCCAACTGCTTTGCTGACATTCCTGCTGACAAATATGGAATCAGTAAATCGACGACAGATTTCACATCGACTTCCTTTTCAAACTTACTTTCTGCCAGCTCCGAAAGAGCTTGGCTTGAAGCCATCGTAAATACACAGGTCCCTAACGTGAAGTGCAGTCGCCAAAACAACTGTTCTTCACATAGTTCCGGGTTCGCCTTCATTATCGAGAAAGTGAAAAGGTTTAGTACCTCTTCGTATCTGGTGGTAATGAACCAGCGTAGATGACCTTGAACGTCTGTATAACCGCGGCCAATTAACAACATAAATAGCGCAGTACCATTTGGGCGTACATCATTTAATGTACGTAAAGGTAATCGCAATGACTCAAAGACATCGTCCATGTTGTAGCTATCGCGCGTGTTTAGCTCAATTAATGAAGTCTTAATGCTCGGCATTAGTGCTTCTAAATACCTATCTAAAACCGCTCTAACCAGCGTTTTTTTATCGCCAAAGTGATAGTTTACCGATGCTAAGTTAACGTTAGCTTTACCTGTTATCGTTCTTAGCGAAGTATCATTAAAGCCATGTTCAGCAAAGAGTCCTTCTGCGACATCGAGTATTTTTTCTTTTGTTGATGTTCTCGGGGCCATTTTAATCACTCGTATTAAACAACTGTTTGAAAATATACTCCCGAAACTTAAGATTAACAAATGATTAACATCACACTTTAACCAATTGGTCTGACCAGACAGTAAAAGGTGTGATCTAATCTTTTGAAATTCAATCGAATACTCCAGTGAAGCTTGTCAGAAGAAAACGATCAAATTTCTCAGTCCAGCGCAATTGAAACGCTAACAATAGCCTTGGCGGCTCGGAGTGAGCGACGAGAGTATGAAATACATCTTCGGTTCTAGGGGAGATAAAATGAGAAACACAGAAGTTAGTAACTTCGCCAAGTTGGTAATCCATCTCGATTTTTCTATTACTTTCGGATGTGTAAGAAGCTAGAAAGCATTAAGTAGAAATTTTTTGAAAAAAAATGGAACTGTTTGGAAAAGGCTCGGTCTGAATATACGTAACAGTTAGGGCATTTGAAGTTTCACTGGCCGTCAAACTTGTTTCCATCTAATTGTTACGTTGCTGCTTTTTTCTTATTAACTCCTATGTTTGTATCCGCCCAGTCAAATTTTCGGCTGGGCTTTTTTTCGCCTATAGATTTACCAAGCGCCTCTTTCGATGATTTGCCCTAACTCCATCAGCTAGACCTTAGTTGGTCACAAAAGTAACCACCCTGAAGTGGTTGATGTGCCGATCTGCAAGACATAAAAAAGCCTCCCGAATGGGAGGCTTTACTAAACAGTGTGTATCTTACGCTTGCGCTTTCTTAGGCAAAGAAAAGTGCAGTAACGCGTAGCCAAGTAACGCGGCTGTCGTCGAGCCCATTAAGATACCTAGTCGAGCATAGGTATCAAACTCAGGGCTTACATTTCCAAACGCTAAAGAGGAAATGAATATAGACATTGTAAAACCGATACCACACAACACAGAGACCGCAAAGATATGCTTGAAGTTAATGCCTTCCGGTAACTTAGCTACACCCATTTTCACAGCTGCCCAACTAAAGGTGAAGATACCTAGAGGCTTACCAACCAGTAGTCCCAAAGCAATACCTAATGGCAGCATTGAAGTTAGGCCTGACATCGATACGCCTTCTAGCGAAATCCCCGCATTTGCAAATGCGAATAGAGGTAATATACCAAATGCCACGTATGGATGAAGTGCGTGCTCCATGTGCTTAAGTGGGGAATGTTCGCCCTGTTTACCCTTAAGAGGAATAGCAAAGCCGATCACTACGCCTGCAAGTGTTGCGTGAACACCAGATTTAAGTACCGCAAACCATAAGATCGCGCCGACTATCATGTATGGTGTCAGTTTCGTTACTTCCTTCGCATTCAACATGAACAGGACACCAGTCATGATGAAGCCAACAAGCAGCGCCATGCTAGAAAGATCACCTGTGTAAAACAGTGCAATAATAACAACCACGCCTAAATCGTCGATAATAGCGAGAGCTAACAAGAACACTTTAAGGCTTACTGGTACGCGCTTACCTAGTAGCGCCATGATACCTAGAGCAAATGCAATATCCGTCGCAGCTGGAATTGCCCAGCCAGAAACCGCCTCTGGGTCGTTAGCATTAAACGCAACGTAAATAAGAGCAGGCGCTAACATACCACCAACCGCTGCAATCGCAGGGAAAATTGCGGTTTCTTTTGATTTTAGCGCTCCTTCAAGTAGCTCTCGCTTCACTTCAAGGCCAATAAGTAAGAAGAAAACAGCCATTAGGCCGTCATTAATCCAGTGAGAAACTGACATACCGAATACATAAGTATGCAGTACAGATTGATAAGTTTCGCCCAGCGGTGAGTTAGCAATGGTCATCGCAATTGCCGCTGCAATTACGAGAAGAATACCACCTGCTGATTCCATTTTGAAAAAGTCACGAATGACATCGTTCATGGTTTCGTCCTTATATTTATTATCTTAATAAACGATTAACAAAGAGTGATAAGAGTGTATAGCTGTCGAAAACTTTAGAATAATCGCTTCTTCAGAGTATAAACTTCGGTTTTTTCGATGTTAAGTTTACTATACATCGTATTTTCCAACATAACACTCAATTTTGATCGGAGATCGTATTTGTTTTTGTCGCACCAAATATTTATCAAGATGATGAGAAAATCAGCATAACACGGCTTGTACCATCATGATAACCCCGTACTTTTGAGAAAAAGCCAGGAAGCTTCGCGCACTAAAAAACCACCCGTAGGGGGTGGTTTTCTTCACAACTCAATAGCCTGTCAGCTGCATAAAGCCCCAAGCTTCATTGGAGCCGGAAGCTAAAGTAGGCCCTTCCCAGTAAGGTATTACAAAGGGTAGCCACATATCTGACTTGATAATGCGGGTAGTCAAGTTAATTTGATGCTTCGGAATATTGATAATCCACTGCAAAGGTAACCTTCTTCCATTGGATAAACTGGTCACTTGCATTGGTTTAATACTGATATCATCGTCTGAGAGGTTGATGACTTTACCTGAGCGTGTCGACAACGTGCCAAATACGTGCGGTGTTTGCCCATGGTGACGATAACGGCTAACAGTTAATGCTCGACCATCATCTAAATTGAAAACAAACCAATCCCAGCCTTGTTGCCCCTCACCAATTAAGCCGCTGCCCCACTCTTTTTGCGCCCAAGCAGAACCCGTCACTGAGAATCGCTTACCATTTAAGCTTAAGCTGCCTTTTACTTTTAAAAATGGAGCACTGAAGCTGAAAGAAGCAACAGATTGCAACGCATGTTTAACTTGGAAGCCTTTGTCTCCATTCACCACAAAGGGGCCGTTTGTCATGGTATTGAGCTCAAGTCCAAACGTATCAGTATTCACATTCAAGTTGCCCGGGAAAGGCGTCGCACCGAGTGATCGCCAAGTCCAATTATCAATCCATAACCTGAAAGGACGATTGATCATACCAGCTTGGCCTATCCCACCTCTAGCTACCCGTTGCTCTTTCCATACATGCGAGCCATGACTGACGACAACATGTGAAATGTACAATTGAGGGTTCTGCCAACCGCTGGTTTCTCGCTCGTCCGTCGCAACCCTGAAATAGCTCCATTGAACATTGTAGATCTTGCCTTGCTCATCTTTTAGTTTCGCAAAGTAGTGCCACCATTCATGCTGATACTCGGGATGAAAGCGAAAGTCTGAGGGTAAAGAGACATGCTCATTAGGTAGTACAGGCTCGAAAATCGTTTGATTTTCACGCGTTAAGATAGAATCAAGTTCGCTTTCTCGTGTTGTTGTCGCCTCTAACCAAAAAGTTGAGTAAAAAGCAGCCCCAGTCAGAAAAGCGAACGTAACAACAATGAGCGTTGAAACCAACAAGCGTTTTTTAGAGCCCATTTTTTTCATTACAACGCGTCCCTTAATGACTTCATCGGTGTACTTTTGATCATTCTAATAACTGGCAATGCGCCAGCAACCATGATGGCAAGCATCGCCCAAGCAATGGTTTGAGCATACTCCCATGGAATCGTTTGAAGCTCTAGAGACCAGCCAAATGATTGCTTAATGATAATATCAACGATCAAATGTGCGAGCGCCAAGCCGAGCGGCACTGCAATAATCGCAGAAATGGCTCCGAAGACGAATAGCTGCAAACCACCTAATACGACAAGTTCTTTTCCGGACACACCCATGCACCTTAATAAGGAAAAATGCCGCTGCCGTGAAAGTTCTCCTGCCAACGTCGCAAAGAATAAACCAAACACGGCAATAATCAGCGTGATATTGCCCAAGGTTCCTGCTATCGCAAAGGTATGATCAAACACTCTCATTGCTTGGCTATAAATATTACCGTTATCAAACACACGATCTTGCGGGAGACGGAATACATTCTCTAAGCGATTTTTCAGCCCTTCTCCATTGACGTTATCTTTTAATACTACGCCAAGACCAACATTACCCGTACCTGCAAATGCATACAGCCAATTCCGGTGCGACATCATCACCTGGTTATATGGGTTTCCATAATCGTAGTAAACGCCTACGACTTGCCAATCACCACCAAGCGGTTCTTGCAAGTTAATGAAATCGCCAGGGCGGATATCCAGCTTCAAGGCCATCGACTCACTGACCATTAAGCTCTTGGTAGCGTGCAGTTGATACCAGTAATTTGGGACACCTAACTTGACGGTAAGTGAGTCTAACTCACCTTCAGAAGAGCCCGTACTTACAACTTGTAGAGCACCGTGCTCGGTCGGCATATCTTTTTCCCAGCGCCACCAAACCGAGTTCACCTCTGGCTGATTCTGGAGCCATGCGCTCATCCTAGCGGCTGAATTGTTGGTCGGATAGATGTACACATCAGCGGCTAATCGCTGATTTAGCCACTTATCGGTTGTATCTCGAAAGCTTCCGACCATTGTTTCTACACCAATGTTTGCCGCCAGCGCTAACATAAACGCCATCGTAGCCACACCGCGATAGCTCATGCTGGCTGCTGCATCAGCGAAAAACCAACGGACACGAACCCATCGCATGGTATAAGAAAAACTTTGGAACATATGCCACATAATAAATGGCATAAACAACGCCACACTAACCAACATCAGCGCAATAATTGCAAAGCCGGTTTCTTGTGTTTTCGGCGCCTGATATACCGCTATTGCAGCGACACAAAACGCACATGCCGCAAGCGCCTGCCAAGAGAATTCTCTTCCAGCAAATCGCATTAGCGACAGTCGAGAAGAAAGGCGGATTGGTTGTGACTTCAGCAAACGGATTAATGGCCACAGACACGATATCAACGCACCCATCGCTGCCATGATTAGGCTATATAAGCTAGATTGCCATGACCATCCTATGGTTAAACCTACGTTGGCATCATAAAAATCACTCAGGCTCGAAGACACTGCTGGGATAAGTTCATTCGCTAAGATCAAGCCAAAAAAGTTACCACACGCCCACGCAATAAAGACGAGCAAAGACAACTCTAGCAATAAGGCTTGCGCTAACTGTGTTCCGTTAACACCAGTCTGTCTCAAAATACCTACCAAACGTTGTCGCTGGATGAAAGACAGAGACATCGCTTGATAAAAAATAAACAACCCGACCAAAAACGACAGCATTCCCATCGCGGTGAGATTCATATGGAATGCGTTAGTTAGCGACTCAAGCTCAGTACGCGTATTCCTAACGAGCGTCATTCCGTTTGGCAACATGTTTTTCAGTGCTATCAGCTTTTCCTCTGGCATTTCGCCACAAGAAATCGCAGACAAACCTGAGCTCCGCTTGAGCATACGCAACAACGATATATCAGTAACCAGCCGAGTACCCGAAAGCATCTTGTCCTTATCTACTTGAATAGGCCCAAGACGGCTTCCGTCATTCATCTCAATGAAGTCCCCATCCTGCCAACTCATGTAAGCGGCCAAATCTTGACTAACGAGAATAGGATAAGGAGGCTTCATTAGTGATAAAACAGGCATCTCACCTAGCGATTTTCCTTGTTGTAGTGGGATCATCGCGACAGGATCTATCCCCACCAACATCAGGCTCATATCGGTCTTGGCATCTAGATGCAGCACGTCAAACGGTGCACATTGGTTGAACCCAGCTCGACGTAACTGAATATAGAAACCTTGAGGAATTTTATTGGCAGAGTGCTTCGTTCGGATTCGGTATGGCAAAGGATTGGAGAAAAGCTTTTCCCCAGTAGCATAACTTTGTTTTGCATGCTGGTTGATAGAAGTAACACCAACAAGGAGGGACACGCCTAAAGTTAATCCCAGCCAGACAAGAATAATTTGTAGAGGGTAACGACGGTAATGACCGAGTAGTGCCTTAACTACGGGCCATAACATGTAGCTGCCCTCCTTGAAGTCGAATCTTTCCTTCCATATGGGCGGCCACTTTTTCACTGTGCGTCACTAACAGCAAAGTACACTCCAGTTGGCGAGCGAGACTCGTTAATAAGCGCATTACTGCTTCTGCGTTTCGCTCATCTAGACTACCAGTTGGCTCATCAGCAAGCAGGATTTTGGGTTCCATATAGAGTGCACGAGCAATCGCCGCACGTTGTTGCTGACCACCAGACGCCTCTTCCGGATAACGTCCTAGCAATGGCATTAAGTCCAAAGCAGAAAGAATTTGACGCCACAACTCTTTATCTTCCGGCAGACCTTTTAACTGACGACAAAAACGAATATTGTCGGCAATATTAAGTGTAGGAAGCAGGTTGAATTGTTGGAAGATATTCCCAATATTGTTGCGGCGATAAAGGGTTCTTAAATGCTCCGGTGCTTCATGCATAGCAAAATTTGGAAACTGCACTTCACCAGAGTCAGCAGTATCCAATCCGGCGATTAAATTCAGTAGAGTACTTTTACCCGAACCACTTTCTCCCATCAGAGCAACTTGGTCGCCTTGCTGCAATGTTAATTCTGCCCCTTGTAATACAGGGTGAAACTCTCCCCCGTCTACATAGCCTTTACATAGGTCTGACAGTTTTAACATTGATTATGCCGCTCGGATGGTGTTTAAAAATTGGGATCAGAATCTACACTAAAATCCTGTTAGTAGAAAGTATTTTGAATGCTTGATCACACTATGGAAGTACAAATGCAACTCGATTCACTTTCTGTTGCTAATTTTGTTGACGTTTTGAGCAGATTTTTGCAGCCAAAATAAACTCTGTTCCTCCTTACTGGCCAATCAGGTTTTTCATCCATTTTCGGCTAACCATTCTTGGCAAGCAAATCGCCCACTTCACAACTTCTTCCGTCAAAAAGAGTAAGTAAACCCATTGTGGGTCCCAATTGAGATAAATCGCTGCAAATGCTGCGAGTGGAATCCCGATCACCCACTGCGCCAAGATGTCTTGATACAAACAAAACTTAACATCACCGCCCGCACGTAATACACCAACAATAGCCATCATCGGCACCGAGCGTAGCACGACACCCAACGCAAGAATCACCATAAACTGTTCAGCTAGCTCGCGAGTGTCCGTTGTCAGTGCACTAAACGCATTAAGGATCCATTGATTTGATACTATCAACAAGACGGCGACCACAAATGCGATAAGCACATTCAAAATGACCGTAGCCCATGCTTGATAATAAACGGGTTCAAAATTACGAGCGCCGAGCTGGTTCCCTACTAGAACTGCGGCCGCATTCGATAAACCAATCATCATCGCCAATGCGATCGACTCAACAGGTGTCATTACGGAAAGCGCCGCCAAACCTTGCACGCCTGCTTGCCCCATGATGGCGTGATAAGCAAACAACCCACCAGCCCACGCCAAGAAGTTAAATGTGGTTGGCAAAGAGAGGCTCAAGAAACGCGTAATTTTATCTAAGACCAATCCTGCGCGTATATCATCCCAGCCAAATGCGATTATGTGTTTTTTCAACCATAGATAACCAAACAAGCAACCTACTTCGATCGCGCCACTGATTACCGTTGCGATCGCTGCTCCCGTAATACCCAAAGCAGGAAAGCCTAATTGACCAAAAATTAAAACCCAGTTAAGAAAAACATTAGATAAAATGCCTATACCACTAAAAAAGTGCTTAAGCCTGGTTGGTGCATCGCCCTTAGGCCCACCGACATACTGGCCACACATGCAACAGCAAACATGCTAACCGACGAAATAATGAGATAGCTGGCCCCTAGCTCAATCACTTCTTGTGAATCGGTAGTCAAACTCATGATGGGCTGTGGAAAAACAACAAACAAAGCAACAGCAATCGCAGCAAACATCATTGCGATCATCCATGTTAAAGCGGTACTGCGACGCACCCCAACTTTATCGCCAGCCCCCCAATATTGAGCGGTTAACAACGCACCGCCCGTTGTCACCCCAACTAACATGATGGTGGTGACGAAAGTCGCGCGCGCAGCAACTCCAACAGCGGCAATTTCAGCTTCACCAAGTTGACCAAGCATAAGAACATCGACGAGGCTTCTGCTAGAAAACATCATGCTTTGCAGTGTAATTGGTAACGCGATTGCAAATAAACGACGTAAGAATGCTTTATCTGCGTGTATTGAGAGTTGAGAAAGAAAAGTCACAAGCGCTCCAACGACAACTTATTGATAGAATGGGGAAAGTGTCTCATGATTATACTCTGTGGTGTTTATTCCACCAACGATAAAAGGACAGATAATGAAAAAGGTGTTGGTGCTAGGCGCCTCGGGTTACATTGGCTCTCAACTTCTTCCGTTACTTTTAGATAAAGGTTACGCCGTCACAGCAGCGGCGCGACATATTGATTATTTAGAGTCAAGAACTCAGCCTCACCCTAATTTAACGTTAAGGTATCTCGACTTGGCTGACGCAGAGACCACGAAGGCTGTAGTGAACGATTTTGATTTAGTATTTTTTCTCGTGCACGGGATGGCTCAAGGTGATGACTTTGTTGAGTACGAACTAAACCTTGCTTTGAACTTCAAATATGCGTTGGAACAAAGCTCCGTCGAGCATGTTATCTATTTGAGTGCCATTCAACCTCAAACCGGAAACTCTCGCCATTTAGCCGCTCGTAAAGCCACGGGAAAAATAATTCGACAGTCTGGTGTTCCAGTAACTGAATTGCGTGCTGGCGTTATCATCGGCCCCGGCTCTGCCGCTTTCGAAATCATGCGTGACTTTGTCTACAACTTACCTATTTTGATCGCGCCTAAATGGGTCGACTCAAAAGCGAACCCTATTGCCTTGCCCAATCTCAACCACTATTTATTGAAGTTAGCAGAAGCCCCCTCTCCAGAAGAAAGTCACATCTATGAAGTTGGTGGGCCAGATACACTTAGCTACCGCGAACAGTTCAAAGTCATTTGCCGAATCACGAACAAGCCGTATCGGCTGTGGTCGACCCCGCTACTTACTCCGAAAATGGCATCGTACTGGCTAGGTTTAGTTACCTCAGTGCCAACTAGTATCGGTAAAGCATTACTTGCGGGCTTAGAGCACGACTACATTGCAGACTCCAAAGCGATTGAAGAACGATTTCCTCAAACGCTGATCAGCTACGAGCAAGCGGTAACTGATACCATTCAAGATGAAGGCACATTTGTACGCAGTAATGTCTGGGGGTTTGAACCCGCAGCGCTTCGTCGATGGCAACCAGGATATGGCTATTACCCAAAACAAGCTGGAGCGAGCATTAAAACTCATGCCTCCGCTGCGGCATTATGGAAAGTGGCGCAAAAGATCGGGAGTCGCGAAAAAGGCTATTACTTTGCCAACATCTTGTGGCGTACACGTGAATGGCTCGATATCTTTTTTGGTGGCGGAAAACCGATTCGCGTTTCTCCTCCTGGACCAGAGCTTAAAGTCGGTGATTTTATTGACTCTTGGAAAGTGATTCGCTGCGATAATAACCAGTTTCTTTCACTGTTTTTTGGTATGAAAGGCCCAGGCCTTGGGCGTTTAGAAATTACCATCAAAGATCTCGGTGACGAACGAGAGCTGGATATTACCGCCTGGTGGCACCCGCAAGGGTTTCTTGGGCTGCTTTATTGGTTTGCAATGATGCCAGCCCATCTCTTCATATTTAAAGGCATGGTCAAAGCCATCGCGAAAGAAGCAAACCGTTTAGTAAACAAAAAGCCCCAATAACAGGGGCTTCTAAACACTCAAAATGTCACTTTAGTCAGCTTTGAACGAGAGTGGAATTTCGGCTAACTGGTTGCCTTCGTTTGCTGGAAAAATAAGGTACTCGCCATGGTATTTCACCATCGATTTGTAGTCTGTTACCTTATGAACCATAAAGCCCGCTTGCGCTGCTTTCTCAACAAACTCAGCATGATTGCCACGCACAAACCAACTCATTGGCTTTACGAGCAACTCGCCATCAAAACAGCTTTCGCATTGGTCTGCACATAACGCTAAAGAGTTTTGACCTTCAGTGAAGATTTGTACTTTGCCGCACCCAATCAGTTGCTCAGACGTCGAGACTTCCCAGCCTGCTTGCTCCATCAAATCAAGAAAAGACTCAATATCTGAATCTTTGAACACTTTGGAGTCTTCACCTTCAGGGAAGAATTGCGCATAAAAAGCAGAAATACGTTTAAAGATAAACAACAAACCAGCATCGTTCCCCTTTGAGCGACCTGCTTTTTGCCAACGCGTTAAGTCATCGCCTACCGTACGTCCGAAACGTTGTGATTTTAGCGCCTTTGTTACCCAACGCACTAAATAATGGTTATTCGCAACAGGGGCATTGGCTAACTTACCTGAGCGATGCTCTTGATCTAACTCTTCAAGTGCTGAGTTAACCAAGTTTTGAATTTCTTTGGTGTAATTCGACATTACGCCTTTCTTCCTAAAGTCCAATAAAACAGTGCTGAAAGCACAGAACAAGCAAACATCACGATGATCATCGGCCAAGCAACATTCCCGGGCAGTGATGCCACCAGCGCACCAACCAATGAACCGATACCGAATCTTAATGTCCCCGCTAGAGACGACGCCGTACCCGCCATTGATGGGTAACCACTTAAAAGCAGCGCCATCGCGTTACTACCTATCGTCGACAATGTACCGATAAACAGCACAACAAAAGGTACAATGCCCCATAATCCGAAGTCCATTAACCAACTTACGAATAAACCAATCCCCGCCAAAAGTTGCACGAACAACCCAAAACGAAGCATGGCATGGGAACCAACTTTCTTCACCAAGCGACCATTAATACTGGTCATGATGATCATCGCCACAATGTTCAAACCAAATAGGTAACCAAAGTGGTCTGGTCGAACACCATATAAATCAATATAAACAAACGAACCCGCCGTCAAAAATGCAAACATTCCGGAAAATGAAAACGCACCTGAGAGCATCAAACCGATCGCTTCAGGATTGGAGCATAATCTGGCGTAGTTTCTCAGCGTCGTGCGGAAACGAAGAGGCTGACGATTTTCAAGCTGTAACGTTTCAGGGATTTTCCAAAGTACGAGAAAAATCACGACTACAGCGAAAATAGCTAATACCCAAAAAATGGAACGCCAACCAAACCAAATCGCGAGATGGCCACCGATCATCGGTGCCACCAACGGCGCAATAGTAATGACCAGAGTAACGAAGGACATTGCGCGTGCAAAGTCTTCACGGTCAAACATGTCACGCACGACAGCTTGGATAATGACCGCCGCTGCCGCGCCAGCAAAACCTTGTGCCGTACGTACATAGGTCAGCGCATCAATGCCATTTGTTGTCGCACTCACAACAGCAGCCAAGCCGAAGAAAAGTACGCCTAAAATCAACACAGGTCTGCGACCAAAGCTATCGGCAAGCGGCCCGTGAATTAACTGGCCGATCGCAAAACCCGCGGTATAAGCCGTCAACGTAATCTGAACCGCGCCAGGCGCGACCCCCAAATCTTTCGCTATTGTCGGCATCGCAGGCAAATACATATCGATCGCCAAAGGCGTCAAAGCACCAATCGCTCCTAGTACCAGAAACAATAGAAAACTGATTTGGGATTGCGGAGCACTTTGAGCTTTTTCTGTCATTCTTTTACCTCTTGTTGGAGCCCTACCGTCAATACTTGCAGAACAAAGTGAAAATAACGGAAGTTCTCATATCGCTGAATGTAGAAGCCAAAAACCTGTTCTATCCAACGTTCGAGAATCATAAGGGCAAATATGTACCAAGGTGTGACCTTGACGAACTCGACATAGAAAAGCATGTGAAAGCGAAATGTGTTTATGGGAAACAAACACAATGCAGTAAAAATGATGGCGTTGACACCATCATTCCATTCACCGTAGCCGAAGGCTTTGCAATAAGAGTATGCATGCATCAGCTAAATGCAAAGGCATATCACTGAGATGAGTAAGCACACCGGAATTGTCTAGGCACTAATTTTGGTAGGAAAATTTATTTTGAGCCAATTCCTACCAAAAGACTAGTTCCTATTAGGAACTAAAGAATTTCCCATGCCGACAATTAATTCCAAATAGAATCAATTTCTTCTTGCGTGAGGTGGCGATAATCACCTGGTTCTAGTGCCTCATCAAGTTCGATAGAACCAATACGCTCACGATGTAAGTACTCAACTTTATTTCCTAACGCCGCGAACATACGTTTCACTTGGTGATACTTACCTTCCACGATAGTTAACAATACTTCATTCTCAGCCTCGTTCACGATTTCCAAACGAGCAGGCAATGTTGCTTCTGATTCATTGCGCAAAATGATGCCTTGTTCGAGCTTTTCCGCGTAATCTGGCTGAATAGCATCGACGAGCCAAACACGGTACGTTTTCTCACACTTATGCTTAGGTGAGGTAATACGATGAGACCACTTACCATCATCCGTAATCAATACTAAACCAGTTGTGTCGACATCTAATCGGCCCGCAAAGTGAAGGTTTTCAATTTTAGGCTCATCAAGCAATGCGAATGCAGTTTGGTTGTAGCCATCTTCATGTGAACAAACAAAGTCAGCAGGCTTATACAACATAATGTAACGAGGACCAGGAGCACCAATAACACGGTCTTCCCACATCACTTCCGCACCTTTAGGTACTTTAAATGCACCACTTTTTTGAACCTCACCGTCAACGGTGATGTCTCCACTTTTGATGATCTTTGTTGCCTGTTTGCGTGTTGCACCCAGAGCGTCACACAAATATTTATCTAAACGCATGAATACCTCATTGAATTATACCCAAGTGATCTCTAAATCTTGGTTTAAAGGTCACTTGGGTATAAAAGTCAGGTATTATAGCGTTCCTCGTTCGAATAGTTGAGCAATTTCACATATTTTCATGTACACACTTCGTCCTTATCAAGCCGACTCGGTTAAAGCCGTTATTCATTACTTTCGTAAACACTCGACACCAGCAGTGATCGTGCTGCCAACCGGTGCAGGAAAAAGCTTGGTGATCGCAGAACTTGCTCGCCTTGCGAAAGGACGAGTGTTAGTCCTCGCCCACGTAAAAGAACTGGTCGAGCAAAACCACGCGAAGTATGAAGGTTATGGTTTAAAAGGTTCTATCTTCTCAGCAGGATTGGGACGAAAAGAAACTGACCAGCAAGTCGTGTTTGCTTCGGTTCAATCGGTCGTACGTAACTTAGATTCGTTCAAAAACCAGTTTTCTCTGCTCGTTATTGATGAGTGCCATCGTGTGCCAGATGACAAAAACAGCAGCTACCAAAAAGTTATTACTCACTTACGAGAACTGAACCCTGGCATTAAGGTGCTGGGACTAACTGCAACGCCCTATCGTTTAGGAATGGGCTGGATTTATCAGTATCACACCCGAGGTCAAGTGCGAACCGAAGAGCCTCGATTCTTCCGCGATTGTATTTTCGAACTGCCGATCCGTTACTTGCTCGACGAAAACTTCCTCACTCCAGCCCGCATGATGGATGCGCCCGTTTTGTCTTACGACTTCTCTCAGCTGAAGCCCGCTAACACCGGACGCTACAAAGAAACAGAAATGGACATGGTGATCGATAAAGCCAAACGTGCGACTCCACAAATTGTTGAGCAAATCATGCAATATGCGAAAGAGCGTCAAGGTGTCATGATCTTCGCTGCAACTGTTCGACACGCACAGGAGATACACAGTTTATTGCCAGAAGGCGAAACTGAAATCGTCATTGGTGATACACCTACGCCGGAGCGCGATGCGATCATCCAAGCGTTCAAGAATCGTCAAATAAAATACTTAGTCAATGTTTCGGTACTGACAACCGGGTTTGATGCGCCGCATGTCGATTTAATCGCGATTTTGCGACCAACAGAGTCAGTCAATCTGTACCAACAGATAGTAGGACGAGGATTACGCTTATCAGACGGAAAATCAGAATGTTTAGTGCTTGATTACGCAGGCAACAGCTACGATTTATACCAACCTGAAGTCGGTGATCCCAAACCAGACTCTGACAGTGAAATTATCACGATTCCTTGCCCGGCTTGCGGATTCAATAACAACTTCTGGGGTAAGTTGGATAGTAACGGTTTCTTGGTTGAACATTTTGGCAGACGTTGCCAAGGTTACTTTGAAGATGAAGACACAGGCGAACGTGAACACTGTGGCTACCGTTTTCGTGCCAAATACTGCGGTGAATGTGGTGCGGACAACGATATCGCTGCACGAATTTGTCATGAGTGTGATGCGACGCTCGTAGACCCAGATAAAAAGCTAAAAGAAGCCCTTAATCTCAAAGATGCATTAATCTTTGAATGCACAGAAATGGACCTATCTGTATTTAAGTCCAGTGATGGTAAATCTCAGCTAAAGGTGACGTATTCTGGTGAACCATACCAAGGCGAAGGCAATGCGTTAGTTCATGAGTTTTGGACATTGAGTACCAAAAAACAAAAACAAACGTTTAAAGATCAGTTCGTACGCCCCCACTTAGCAGACAAGCATCGCCCTTTTGAAGAGGCTTCACCGACACGCGTTGTCGCTAATCAACATCGTTTCCGTTTGCCTCAGTTTGTTATTGCTAGAAAATCTGGTCGCTTTTGGAAGCTGCGAGATAAAATTTTTGAAGATGAGTTGAAATAACATCGACAACACATGGCAAAACTTAATTAGCTGATTCACTCTCTGTTCATCTATCTCCGATATACTGCGGCTAACGCTCCAGAAAAGGTTTGACTATGTATAAAGCAACGACTTCTCTACATTCTGCGTTACTTTTCGGCCTTATCACGACATTCATGTGTGCACCAAGTTTTGCCAAGCATGGCAACGAGTACACATCACAAAATGGCCACGCCATCGTGCAAGATGTCGAAAAGCCAGGAACACGTATCGAATTCGATGAAGATCAAGATGAGGTCTATCGCGCGGTTCAACAAGGATATATACGACCATTTTCGGAACTTTACGCCGCAGTAGAAAACGACCTATACGGCCGCATCATCAAGGTCGAGCTTGAAGAAGATGATGATGCTTGGGTGTATGAATTGAAAATTCTGTACAACAACAGCGTCCTGAAAGTTGAGTACGACGCCGCCACGCTAGAAATGCTTGAGATCAAAGGTCGCAGCTTTAACAAAGCGTTAAAGCCGCAAAACAACTAAACTTGTCTAATGCGTCATCCAGACACGATGCGTAGCTTACTTCGATAAAAATCCAAACATAATAAGAATCATCAATATGAAAATACTTGTTGTTGAAGATGATCCTCGTTTAGGCGAGCAAATCATCGAAACATTAGAAAGTACCGGCTGGGTACCAGAATTGTCCCAAGATGGCATAGACGCTCTGTATCGCGCGACTTCGGAAGAATGGGACGCCATTGTTCTTGACCTCGGCTTGCCAAAACTGGATGGTCTTACCGTCCTAAAAGGCATCAGAGATGAAAACATTAATACTCCTGTCGTGATTCTAAGCGCTCGCGACACCCTAACGCAGCGAGTTGAAGGCTTAAACGCAGGTGCAGACGATTACCTAACTAAACCATTTGAAATGGTTGAGCTTATCGCTCGTATTCGTGCACAGCTTCGAAGAGCCTCTGGTAATGCCTCTCCTGTGATGCAAATTGGCGACTTGAGCTTGGATACACGCACTTCTAAAGTCATGTGGCAAGGTCAAGCGGTAAGCTTGACGGCGCTAGAGTATAAAGTGGTCGCTTACTTTATGCATAACCCGGAAAAAGTGATTTCTCGAACCGAACTCGTCGAGCACATTTACAAACAAGACTTTGATCGTGACTCCAACACAATCGAAGTTTTTATCGGCCGAATTCGCAAAAAAATCGCACCAAAGATCATCAAAACTGTCCGAGGGTTGGGATACCAATTAAATGCCGAATAGAAACAGGCTACCGTTGAACGCAATAAAACGACTGAGTATCAAAAGTCGCCTCGTTTTAGCGGCGATCGTTTGGTTAACGGCAATGATCCTCGCCGCTGGTGTGACGATACCGACGCAGGTCTACAACTATATGGTTGATGACACTCGCTCACAGCTCAGCATTTTTATGGATGAAGTCGCAGCACAGTTAGAAGTCGATAACACCGGGCATCTTTCACTCGCAGCTCAGCTATCAGACCCTCGATTTAACCGACCTTACAGTGGTTTGTATTGGAGTGCCTCTACAGAGGCAAGCCTCGAACGTTCTCGTTCGTTGTGGGACAAAAAAATCGAATACAAAGGTTTGGATAAAGATGCGTATGGAGCAAGAGGCGAAAAACTAATTACGCTAGAAAAAGCACTGTACCTTCCTGATTACGATGGTCCTATTCACATTATTATTGGTATTGACGAAGAGCCCATTAAAAATACCCTTCAAACGTTAATCGGCCAACTTTGGCTTATTTTGGGTTTATTATTCGCGGGCGTACTTACCGTCATTTTACTGCAAATTGCTTGGTCATTGAGTCCGCTTACAAAGCTACAAAAAGAATTAGCCGAGCTGAAGTCTGGTAATAAAAAGAGTCTAGAAGAAACCTACCCAAAAGAGATTTCTCCTCTAATCTTCGACCTCAACGCTCTGCTGTTCCATTACCAAGAATTACTAGAGAGAGCTCGCAATCATGCAGGTAACCTATCTCATGCACTTAAAACGCCACTTTCTGTTCTAAAAAATGAAGTTCAGACGTTAGAACCTGAGGCACAATCCCGTCTCAGAGCTCCAATCAATCAAATACAAGACCATATCGATTACCATTTGGGTCGTGCCCGTATGGCCGGATCGATGAACATATTATCAGTGAAGTCGAACCCAGCAGATCGTGTGGATGCTATCTCAATGGCGTTTGATAAAGTGTATGCGAGCCGAAGCATTACCTTAATTAATGAACTTGATTCAGAGCTGAATGTAGCAGTAGAGCAGACCGATCTCGATGAAATGCTAGGTAACTTGCTAGAAAATGGCTATAAGTGGGCCAACAGCATGATTCGTGTGCACTCCTCTCAGGATAAGGAAAATATACACATCATTATTGAAGATGATGGGCCAGGCATCCCTAAAGAGAAACTGAGTCAAGTAATCAAGAGAGGAGTTAGATTGGATGAAACAACCCCTGGCTCAGGTCTTGGTCTAAACATAGTCAGTGAAATGGCACACAGTTACCGAGGTCAATTAACATTGGATACAAGCGCTTTAGGTGGATTAAAAGCATCTTTAGTCTTACATCTCAGCCGAACATAAAGCATATAACACATAAACTTTGTTTTTCGGACCATGATCAGTAAACCGATGAAAATGAAGTCGATGTGAACAAAATCCAAGCAAAGCGTTAAAAGGGATAGCCTTCCACCCCGCTAAATCATACCTTTTTGTTGATTTGGATACGATTTGGGTTGCCCATTTATAATTGGAATGATAGTATCCGCGCTCGCTTGAACAGTTCCTGTTTCAAGCTTTACCACGAACAACAAGGTCGCATTGTTGATTGTGAACATTTGATTTTTACTAATTTGAGAGTAAATACTATGAAATTCGAAGCAGTAGTACGTACTGAACTAGGTAAAGGTGCGAGCCGCCGCCTACGTCACGCTGGCAAATTCCCTGCAGTTGTATACGGCGGTGAAGAAGCAGCAGTAGCTATCGTTCTTAACCACGACGACATCGTAAACCAAATGGACAAGCCTGAATTCTACGAAGGCATCGTTCTAGTTATCGATGGCAAAGAAGTTAAAGTTAAGCCACAAGACGTTCAACGTCACGCGTTCAAGCCAAAAGTTGAACACATGGACTTCATCCGCATCTAATTCCCTACCAAGGAATTAATCGGATTAAATCCAAACCTTTTGCATAAAAGATAATCGGACTTACCAACCGAGACATCTAAAAAATTTCAAAACCCCGGAGTCTTACCACCTCCGGGGTTTTACTATATTTAGCATATAGCATTTGATTTATGAGCGGGCAATATACTTCACTAAAGTGAGATCGGTCAGCGTCATACTCTCAATCACTTCCGACTCTTCCTCTCCAGTACGCACAAAACCACACTTCTTGTAAAAGTTAAGCCCCTGTTGATTAGTATCCAGTGCTTTCAAACTGATCTGCATAACTGACGTAGAGAGCAAACGTGTCTCTAACTCATCTAACAGTGCACTTCCTGCTCCTTGCCCATAATGTAGCGGCGTAACGTAGCAACATGTCACTAATGCCGTTTTATCTTCGCTGGTGTGGTTAGGTAACTCGTAACTTAAAAAGCCAACAATTTCTCCTTGCCTCTCAACTACGATCAATTGGGCCAGTTGCTCCGTCATCACTCGTGCCCACATCCTTTCTCGACGCTCAATCGTAAACTGCTCTATGTAGCTCTTTGGCATTAATCCTTTATACGCCACCAGCCAAGAATCAACGTGTATCTTGGCGATTTGGGCTGCTTCCTTTTTGAGTGCGTCCCTTACTGTGTATCTCATAAGCATCCTTTATTAGCGTTCACCACTTACAAATTCTTTTAACCCTACCCTTTAAACCAAAGCTCAAAGATAACGGCTACAGTCGCAACGCTTTACATTAATCTATTTCATTTTCATTAATTAAATGATAGTTCACATCATAATATTCGAAGAAGAACGATCCATTATTTACTTTTCATTTTGACTCATTAGGTTGAATCTATTTGTTTAAACACTCGAGTGTCAAATGCGGAATAAGCACGATAAGGTATCGGATGAGGATAAATAAACGATGCCTAAAGCATAAGGTTTCTAAACGATCGCAATTATAGTAAAGAGATAAATACAATTTTTGATAGAGTTTGGCAGAATAAAGCCATGATCAAATGAGTTTAAGCTCTGTGCTGTTCATTATGCATACAAACCGAGCCCCTCATCATTAGAGCGAAAATTTATAACGATTTGTGTCATACCTATTAGGAAAAACATAAACTTGGCAAAATAATCACCAAAATCAGCGTAATACTTCGCAAAAATGCGCATTGATTCACACAAACAACACACATTCAATTAACTACCTCACAAAAAATAGAGCTAGCGATACAAAATAAATACTAAATACCAATTCTGTTTATTTATAGACGTAGTTTGCAGGCTTATTAATTCATTTCTCCGATAGAAGTATAAATAAGAGATAGATCACTAAAGTTTCACATTAATTCCGTATATTTCACGCCGTAACAATAACAAAATCACAAAGAAAGGATCCCTTATGAAGTTTTCCAAATCTCTTTTGGTAGTGGCAGTGGGCGCTGCGCTAGCAGGATGCGGCTCAGACAGCGACAATTCTCCAGTAACCTGCGAGACTGCAGATTCTTGTACTAAGTTCACCGTTCTCCACACTAACGATAACCATGGTCGCTTTTGGCATAACAGCGACGGCGAATACGGCATGGCTGCGCGTCACACTTTAATCGAATCTATCCGCGCAGAAGTCGAAGCAAAAGGCGGTGAAACCATTCTGCTATCTGGCGGTGATATTAATACCGGTGTACCAGAATCAGACATGCAAGATGCGGTTCCAGACTTCGTAGGGATGAACCTACTTGGTTACGATGCAATGGCTGTCGGTAACCACGAATTTGATAACTCACTAGATATTCTCGATATGCAAGCCGAGCTAGCTGACTTCCCTATGCTGGCTGCGAATATCTATAAAAAAGATACAAACGAGCGTTACTTCGACCCTTACAAAGTATTTACTATCAACGGCCTTAAGATCGCTGTTATTGGTCTAACAACGCAAGACACTGCGAAGCTAGTCAATCCAGACAACGTATCAAACATCCACTTCGAAGACCCTCAAGTAGAAATCAAAAAGGTACTGAAGGAAATCGAAGAGAACGAAAAGGTAGACCTAGTATTTGCAACGACGCACATGGGTCACTACGAAGATGGCAAAAACGGTAGTGAAGCACCAGGTGACGTTAAACTCGCTCGCTCTCTTGAAGAAGGACAGCTAAACGCTATCATCGGTGGTCACTCGCAAAACCCTGTATGTATGGAACCAGGTACCAATGAGTATGCTGATTTCAAACCTGGGGATGATTGTGCCCCAGACCAACAAAAAGGCACTTGGATTATGCAAGCGCATGAGTGGGGTAAATATGTGGGTCGTGCAGACTTCGAATACTACGACGGCAAGCTTCACTTAGCGAACTACGCACTGATTCCTGTAAACCTTCTAGACGAAAACGATGAAGTTATCGGTGAACGAATTCAACAAGATGCAACAGTAAAAGCGTTACTACTGCCATACCAACAACAAGGTCAAGAGTTATTAGATGAGAAGATTTCTAATACGACGGGTAAGTTAGAAGGTGATCGTAACGTAGTTCGCTCTCAACAAACTAACCTAGGTCACCTACTCGGCGAGGCATACCGTACTTACAAAACGGTAAATGCTGACTTTGGTGTGATGAACTCTGGCGGCGTGCGTGATTCAATCCAAGATGGTGATATCACTTACCGTGACGTACTAACGGTTCAGCCATTCGGTAACTTCGTGACTAAAGCAACTATGACAGGTAAAGAAGTTAAAGAATACCTAGACGTGGTTGCGACGAAATCTGCAGGGTCTGGTGCTTACGCTCAACTAGATAACATCACTTTAGATGTAAATTGTGATGCTGGCTCAGTAACCATTACCGATATTAACAATAAAGGCTTCGATCTAGACGCAACGTACACATTCTCTGTAATCAGCTTCAGTGCTGCTGGTGGCGATAACTATCCAATCATCGATGTTCAATCTACACAGCTAACCGATGCATACGTTTTGCGCGAGTTCTTCGTAAACAACCCACAAATCTCTGCGGATAACTACAACAAGAACTTAGAGAACATCAAGTACTTCAGTAATGGCCAACCAGTAAAAGGTTGTCCTGCAACTGGTAGCTAATACTCAACACCTTACCCCTGGCGCTAAGAGCTTTTACAAGCAATTTCGTCAGGGCTTTCCTTAAAACCGAAGCTTTGTGCTTCGGTTTTTTATTTTCGATAAATTACTGAAAACTCTCCACCTTCACAATATGTTCAAAAATTGTTCATTTGTGTTATTGACGCCCCTGTGTTGGGCTTCTATGTTTGATAAGGTCTTTTAAATATGCAGGTTCATCGGCTAAATTTCGCGAAACATTTTCAATCGCACAGTCAATGATTCTGAGAAAGATGTGAATGGCGTTACAAACACTGCTCTCAAACAATTTGTCTTTGGACTTCAAACGATGGTGATGTGCCTCCACGCGCACACTAATGAGCAGCGATCTGGACGTCAATGTGTTCAAACTGCTGCCATCGAGTTCTGGAGGTCAAAAATGAAACGAGCCAGCAATAGCTACAGACTCCAAATGATCAAAGAAGTAGTTACCCGTAGAGAGCGTGAAGCTTGTACGGATCCTATGGCGAGATATATTCATCAACTGATGGATGAACGCCCAACAAGTAAATTAGATGTTGAATTCAATCATCGATTTTCAGGAAATCACTTCGACGAACAAGCGGGAGGCTGGGTTAGCGACCGTTGGTCGATGAAATAACGCCAATTACCGCTTTATAGGGAAAATGGATAGGAGGTTCCCGGTTCTTAAAGGACACCTTGCCGGACCGGGAATATGTAAAAGCCTAATCAGAACCGAAAGCGAAGGCGTAACACCACAGACTGAACAAGAGTTCTAGAATAAGTCTTGTTGAGGCGATGACTCATCTTGAAGCTGTTCTGGCTTCGTCTTCCCTGCCAACATCTTTCTTCTGTACCTTTGACGACACAACTTAATAACGTGCAACTGCTGAGCGGGGGTTAAGTTAAGCCAATTAAACCTTTCCTCTCTCTTTCTCATACACCCCTTGCAATACCCTTTTTCATCGGAAGTACATACTCCAACACAAGGGCTTGGGACAGTAAAAAACTCCAGTTGCTCCATACTAAAACCGCTCTTTCCATATTAGGGCGTATTGGCCTAGTTTAAATAATGAGAAGATTAGTCAGCAACAAAACTTGCTATATACTTCGTTATGTCAAAAACATACGAAACCATAACCTTATGCTGACAAAAACAGTGTTTTATTACTTATACTTACCGCGTTTATAAAAACGGAGTCTATAAAATGAAGCTTAGCCTAAAAACGTTAGTTACAGCAATCTCTCTCCCTGTTCTTATGACTGCTTGTGCTAGCAACGGTGATGATGTGAAAGAAATAACGGCTCAAGATTTGCAGCACCACAACTGGGAACTTGTTCAAGTTGATGGCAAAAATATCGTTCTAGACGAACACCAAAAAGCGGCTCGCCTAGAAATTGGTGAAAATCTAACCGCAAACGGCAACGCAGGTTGTAACAACTTCTTCGGTCAAGCCGAGCTGAAAAACAACCAACTACGCATCGAAAAAATGGGCATGACCATGAAGATGTGTATGGAAGATCAAATGAAGATCGAAAACGCAATGACACAAACACTATCTAACTGGAGCGATATCACGCTAACTAAAGATGGTCTTGTTCTGAAAAGTGCCGATCACGAATTGACGTTTACACTACGTGACTGGGTAAACTAATCCCAACTAAGTAAACCAGATAGTATCTTAAAGCAGCCAAACGGCTGCTTTTTTTATATCGATGAATCGTTAGTCATGCATGCTAAAGTCATTTAAATGGCCAACTTTCTTTCTCTTTTCGCCCTCAATTCCATGCTTTAAACATCAATTTTGCTCTGTAAAACAACCTATTCATATCTCTGGGGACAATAATTTTCAATTACTTGAAAGAATATCCTCAAACAAACGGTCCGCTCCTAAAATGACACCAAATTTGTCCTTTCTTCGTTTTGCTTCACATTGAGAGTAATTCTTTGAATCAATGAGTGATTCCGTTTGGGATTGGCATTGATAATAGAGAGAGATGAATTACTATCCTTGTAACAGAGCGGAACGACTTGCGAAAACGTCAATAGAAACGAAAGCAAGCACCAAAAGACATAACACGGAATAGATATGAAAAAGCTACTCAGCAGCATTGGCATTTTAGCCACGACTTTTGCGACACCTTCTTTTGCCGATTCATCAGTGAATAGCGAATGGCAAAAAATCGAACAGCAAGCCGACGGGCAATCCGTCTACTTTCATGCTTGGGGCGGAAGCCAAGAAATTAATCGCTACATACAGTGGGCGAGTAGAGAGCTAAAATCACGTTATAACGTGACGCTAAACCACGTTAAAGTAACTGATATTTCTGAGACCACTACTCGACTTATCGCAGAAAAAGCGGCAGGCAAAAACAGCGGTGGCAGTGTTGATATGGTTTGGATCAATGGCGAAAACTTCAAATCAATGAAGGATAACCAATTGCTATTTGGTCCTTTTGTCGAAGGTTTGCCAAGCTGGCAATATGTGGATAAATCTCTACCAATTGATGTGGACTTCTCCGAGCCAACAGAAGGTCTAGAAGCGCCTTGGGGAGTAGGACAATTAGTGTTTATCCATGACGAGCAAACCCTCCATAACCCTCCAAAATCATTCTCAGAAATGCTGAGCTATGCAAAAGCGTTCCCGAATCGCCTGACTTACCCTCGACCACCAGAGTTTCATGGCACAAGCTTTATCAAAGCATTACTCATTGAACTGTCTAACAACGCCCCTGAGCTGCAACAACCAGTTACCGATGACACGTTTGAACAAGTCACTCAACCGCTGTGGTCTTATCTAGATGAGTTCCATAAAGTCGCTTGGCGCGGTGGTAAGCAGTTTCCAGGCGGTACAGCAGAAACCCTTCAGCTACTAGATGATGGTCAGACTGACCTGGCGATTACCTTTAACCCGAACGCGGTTTTCTCTGCGCAGTCGAGCGGTAATCTTGCAGAGAGCACCAAAGCGTACGCAATGGACGCAGGAGCACTCTCAAATATCCACTTTTTAGCGATTCCTTGGAACGCAAATGCCAGTGCTGGTGCACAAGTTGCGATAAACTTTTTATTGAGCCCTGAAGCACAGTCTCGCAAAGGTAACCTAAACATCTGGGGCGACCCTTCGGTACTAAGCAACCAATACCTAACTGGTTCGGCCAAAAACACTCAACAATTCAAATCTATCGCTGAGCCACATCCAAGTTGGCAAGCGGCGTTAGAAAAAGAATGGTTGAAACGCTACGGGAATTAGTAAGAATCCATGTTAAGAGCGCTGTATTTAGTCATTATCGCAGTTTGTATTTTGCCTACCATTCCGGGACTACTTGGAGTGGTGGTCTCTGCGCTCGGTTATGTACCTCCTATCGGTCTACACCACTTTTCTTTTGATGGCTTCAATGCCGTCTTTGATTGGGAAGGTGTTTGGACATCCATCGGGCTTACTTTCTACTCCGCCATTTTCAGTAGCTACTTGGCTTGCTTCATCGCATTTGCAATTCTACAAGCCTCTTGGGGCAGTAAGTTTTGGCGAAAAATTGAAGTTAGCCTTTCCCCACTTCTCGCGATGCCGCACGTCGCGTTTGCGATTGGCTTTGCGTTCTTGTTTGCCCCAACTGGTATGGGCGTTAGGGTTCTCAACCAACTGTTTGGTTACGACCCGAATGCACAAACGGTGAATGACTTAGCATTGCTGATTAAAGATCCGCACGCACTCGGTTTGATCATCATGCTTGCGATTAAAGAAGTGCCGTTTTTATTGTTGATGAGTATTCCAATTCTTCAGCAATTGAAAGTCGATAAGGTTGAAAAAGTCAGTCATTCGATGGGCTACAGTTCGGCGCAAGCGTGGTGGAAATGCGTGTTCCCACAGTGGATAGCAAAACTGCGCTTTCCAATGCTGGCGGTATTGGCTTACAGTTTGTCCGTTGTCGATGTCGCCCTGATTATTGGCCCCACCAACCCGCCGACGTTTGCGGTTTTGGTATGGCAATGGTTTAACGATCCAGATTTATCGCTCCTACCAAGAGCGGCCGCTGGCGCAGTAATACTGTTTGCGATCGCAAGCCTTTTGATTGGATTTGCACGCTTAATGGAATGGTGTATTACCAAAGGCTTCAAACGCTGGCAGTACTCTGGTCGAAACGGGTTTCGTTTACCCGGTAAAACCCTATTTTCACTGATTGCTCTACTTGCACTTCTAATGATTCCACTCATGGTGCTGTGGAGCTTTGCCCAACGTTGGCGCTTTCCAGATTTGCTCCCAAGCCGTTACAGCCTGCGTTTTTGGGAATACGAATGGCACAGTATTCTAGGGACTCTAGAACAAAGTATGTCAATCGCCCTAATCAGCGCGACTGTCGCGCTAGTTCTTGCTTTAATAGCACATGAGTATCGTCTCCGTTATCGCTGGCAGGTGCCCGGTTACATCATCGCCATCCCGATGCTGATTCCTCAATTATCGGTGCTATTCGGTATGCAAGTGGTAACACTGTACTTAAACAGTAACGCGTATTTCTTTTGGGTATGCTGGGCGCATGTATTCTTTGCGTTCCCATTTATTTACCTCTCGCTAGACGGTCCGTGGCGCAGCTTCGACAATGGGTTAACTCGTGTCGCACTCAGCTTGGGTAAATCGCCGATGCAAGCTTGGTTAAAAGTGAAACTACCAATCCTCCTGCCTGCGATTGCATTCGCATGGGCTATCGGTATTAGCGTAAGTCTGGCGCAATACCTACCGACATTGGTGCTAGGGGCTGGGCGCATTAGCACCATCACAACCGAAGCCGTTGCACTATCCAGTGGTTTTGACCGACGTGTCACCGCTATTTACGCCATTTGGCAAGCTCTGCTGCCATTCTTGTTCTTCTCTTTTGCGATACTGCTTAGCCACTTGCACAGAAAGTATCGCCGCTTGTCTATAAAAGGTTTACTACTGAATGAGTCTTTGTCTCGAAAACCTCGCCATCCGTAAAACCAATGGCGACGCGCTTTTCTCGGCGTTCAATATGACCGTAGAAAAAGGTGAAATCGTTACCCTGATGGGGCCTAGCGGTTGTGGTAAATCCACTTTGTTGGATGCCATTGCCGGGCACCTATCCGCCGAGTTCAACTACTCTGGATCCATTACGCTTGATAACGAAAAGTTGGATGCCCTCCCTGCCCATAAGCGTCAGGTCGGTATTCTATTCCAAGACGATTTGCTCTTCCCTCATTTAACGGTGTGGGAGAACCTTGCCTTCGCGCTACCAAACTCAATCAAAGGTGAAGAGCGTAAAGCTCACGCTATGCAAGCACTGAAGAACATTTCATTGACCAAACTAGCAGAGTCCTTTCCTGACCAAATTTCGGGAGGGCAACGTGCCCGTATCTCATTGACTCGTATGCTGCTAGCAAAGCCGAAAGTTGCGCTACTTGATGAGCCCTATAGCAAGCTGGATAAAGACCTGCGCGTGCAATTTCGCAATTGGGTGGTCGAACAATTGCAGCAAGCGAACATTCCTACTTTGATGGTAACGCACGATGAAGATGATATTCCTGATGGCAGCCGCTGCCTAAACTGGCCGTGGGAGACAAATCATGCTTGATAGCCTGAGTATAAAGCTCATCCGCAAACCGCTGGCACTCAGTGCGACATATATCGATAAATGTGGCATCACCGCAAATCAGACGACAATATTTGGTTTTGTGCTTGGCTGTTTTGCCCTGCCTGCTTTGATCGCCGAACAGTACTTGTTGGCGTTGCTGTTTATTTTGCTGAACAGAATCTGTGATGGGTTAGACGGTGCACTGGCAAGGATTCAAGGCATTACCGATGCGGGTGGCTTTCTTGATATCAGCTTAGATTTTTTGTTCTATTCGTTGATTCCTTTTGGCTTTGTGCTTGCCAACCCAGAACACAATGCCGTTGCAGGCGCATTTTTGATTTTTTCCTTCATCGGCACTGGTAGTAGCTTTTTGGCTTTTGCCATCATGGCAGGAAAACAAGGCATCGATAATCCGGTATATAAAAACAAATCGCTTTACTACATGAGCGGCTTAACCGAAGGTACAGAAACCATTGGCTGCTTGGTTTTATTTTGTTTGCTACCGCAACACTTTGCCGTCATCGCGTATATCTTTGGCGCGGCATGCTGGTTTACTACTTTTACACGTATTTATTCAGGGTTTCATACGCTTAACGATCATTAATACTGCTTAGAAAATCGCGTTTCCTTAAGGGACAGGCCGCTAAGCCACTGTTTTATAAAGCACCAAAACGCAGGTTAAATTGGGGTATATACTCTTTGAATGAAGAAACCATTCGGAGGCTATATGAAAAAACAGATCAATTTAGGCATGTTGCTCACCATTACTTGTGTGCTCGTGCTTGGCGGCTGTAGCTCACCTAACCCGTACGGAGATGCATACGGCTCATCCGACACTCGCAAAGTTCAGCAGGTTTACTACGGCACAGTAGAAAAAGTAGAACCCGTAACCATTGATGCCTCTACCCAATCCAATGCCATTGGCACCATCGCTGGTGCTGCCGTGGGCGGGATCTTAGGCTCAAAAGTTGGGGGCGGTTCTGGCTCGGATATCGCTGCCATTGGTGGTGGTCTATTGGGTGGCTATGCAGGCAGCAAAGCGGCTGAAGCAACCGCGAAAAGAAATGGCGTGAATCTGACCATTCGTTTAGAGGACGGAAAGATTATCTCTATTGTTCAAGAAGCAAATCCAAACATGATTTTCCAACCAGGCCAAGCGGTCCAAATCAATGTTTCTGGTAATGACGCTAGAGTCGTTCCTCGTTAATTCGGACGAACCAAACCTTTGGCCTGCTTTAATTCAAACACCTAACCCGCGCAAGCTTACATCACTGGCTTGTTAACTTGCGCGTTTCTTTTCGTATCAAACTTGATCGTCGTCAATGGAGCATCAATCTCCCACACCTTTCGATGTTCAAATGACATCAAGTTGCTAGCATGAGCCCATTCCAGATAACTTTGGGCTTGTTATGACTCCGACTGTTGACCACGTACTCCTTAATATCGCGCTAAACCTCAGCTCAAATCGCTCTCACGAGCAGCAATATCAAAATCTCATTGATGGGGTCGCGCAAGTATTCCCATGTGATGCGAGCTGCCTGTTTATCTTCGATGAGGATGGTTTTCTAACTCCTGTCGCGGTAAAAGGCTTATCCAGCTCGGTCTTAGGTCGTCGCTATTTCCCCAAGGCGCACCCTCGCTTAGATGCCATTATTCATAGCGGTGAACCGGTGCGTTTCGATGCCGATTGTTCACTGCCGGATCCTTTCGACGGCACACTATTAACTGAAGACCAATGCATTGATGTTCACGATTGCATGGGCTTTAGCTTGTATGTCGAAGGCCAACTTGTTGGCGCACTAACGATGGATGCACTAACGGTGGGCGCGTTTGATGGCATCGATCCTGTCGCTATCGAAACCTTTGCGGCATTGACCGCTGCGACATTGCGTAACATTGCTCAGTTAAAAGCACTCAAAGCGCAAAACCAGAAGCAAAAAAGCGTCACTCAAACCCTTATCCAGCAAGCCCGTTCTCAACATGGCGAAATGGTGGGTTTGAGTCCGCAGATCAACCAGTTACGAAACAACATTGCGACTGTTGCTCAATCAGATTACGCGGTACTTATCTTAGGAGAAACCGGAACTGGTAAAGAACTGGTCGCGCACTCGGTACACGCGCAATCTCATCGTAGCGATAAGCCGATGATTTACGTCAACTGTGCGGCTTTACCAGAAGGTCTGGCTGAGAGTGAACTGTTTGGCCATGTCAAAGGCGCATTTACAGGTGCTAATAGCCACCGTGCCGGTAAGTTTGAACTGGCAGACGGTGGAACAATTTTCCTTGATGAAGTGGGCGAACTGCCTTTGATTTTGCAAGCAAAATTGCTGCGCGTAATTCAGCAAGGCGAGCTGCAACGTGTAGGTAGCGATCAGCATTTGATGGTCAATGTGCGCATCATCGCCGCGACCAATCGACAATTAGAAAAAGAGGTCGAATCTGGCACGTTTCGAGCTGACCTTTTCCACCGTTTGAACGTGTTCCCAATCCAAGTCCCCCCACTGCGTGCCCGTGACGGGGATATTCCCGTTTTAGCAGGATATTTGTTGGAAAAAGTACGCCAACAATTCAATGCACCCAATCTGCACGTTCATCCTAAAGTGTTGACTCAATTGGAATCTTCACCTTGGTACGGAAACGTGCGCGAGCTCGAACATACTTTAACGCGCGCGGCTTTGCACGCCATTCAACAAGGCGCAAGCACGATCATACTTAACCATTTCGACACCTCATTGGCTCTCGGTGATGTAAAAAACACATCGCATTATTTACCCAAAGAAAGCCAACCAATGCGAGAACTGATAGAAAGCTATCAACGTGATTTAATTGAACATGCTTTAAGCCAAACTGGTGGCGTTTGGGCAAAAGCAGCGGAGTTTTTGCAAATGGATCGCGGGAACTTATATCGAATGGGTAAAAAGCTCGGGATCAATAAATAACCAACCACAAGAAGCCGATGTAATTAAGACATCATTTACGTTGTCTTAATTACATCACTCGTCCTATCAAAAACAAATAAAATAATTAAAAATCAACAAGATAATAATTGGCACGCATTCTGCTCTCTAGTGGTCAACATCACGACTATTAAAACAATCACTGGAGAACCCAATATGTTCTGTATTCAATGTGAACAGACAATTCAAACCCCTGCTGTTAAAGGTTGTTCTTTTGCACAAGGTATGTGTGGTAAAACTTCTGAAGTATCTGACCTTCAAGACGTGTTGGTTTACACACTGCAAGGGGTTTCTTTTTGGGCATCAAAAGCACTTGAATTCAACATCATTAACGATGAAATCAACCAATGGGCACCAAAGGCATTTTTCTCTACATTGACGAACGTAAACTTTGACCCTGAACGTGTCCTAGAGCTAACTTCTCAAGCGGCAACGTACAAAGCATTGCTAAAAGAGCAAGTAATGTCTGCTGCAACACTCGCCGATACCGAAGTTGCTGACATCCCTGTTGTTGCTCACTTTGAGCTACCAAATAGCGCAGAAGCAATCTTAGCTTTTGCTCCTCAAGTCGCGGTTAACCGTGGTAAGGACCAAGTACATGAAGATGTGATTGGCCTACGCCTACTTTGCCTATACGGCCTTAAGGGTGCAGCCGCGTACATGGAGCACGCACGTGTTCTTGAGCAAACCAACAACGATATCTATGCCGAATACCATGAAATCATGGCGTGGTTGGGCACAGACCCTGAAGATCTCGGCGAACTACTTGATTGCTCAATGCGCATCGGCCTGATGAACTACAAAGTGATGGAAATGCTCGACCAAGGTGAAACAATTACCTTCGGCCATCCAGAACCAACCACGGTGAACGTCAAGCCAGTAAAAGGCAAATGTATTCTTGTTTCTGGCCATGATTTGCATGACCTAGAAAAAATCCTGCAACAGACTGAAGGCAAAGGCATTAACGTTTATACCAACGGTGAAATGCTGCCTGCACACGGCTACCCTGAGCTGAAGAAATATCCTCATCTTGTCGGCAACTACGGCAGCGCATGGCAAAACCAACAGAAAGAATTCGCAAACTTCCCTGGCGCAATCGTAATGACGTCAAACTGCTTGTTGAATCCAAATGTGGGTCAATACGCAGACCGTTTATTCACTCGTAGTATTGTTGGCTGGCCTGGTGTGGCTCACATCGAAGGCGATGATTTTAGCCAAGTGATTGAATGTGCTCTAGCGCAAGATGGTTTCCAACACGATGAAATCGAACACCACATCACGGTTGGTTTTGGTCGAAATGCACTGATGAACGCCGCCCCTGCGGTTATCGACCAAGTGAAGCAAGGCAACATCAAGCACTTCTTCCTAGTCGGCGGTTGTGACGGCGATAAAGCGGAACGTAGCTACTACACCGATTTTACGGCTGAAGCACCAGAAGACACGCTAATCCTGACCTTGGCGTGTGGTAAGTTCCGCTTCAACAAGAATACGTTTGGCGATATCAACGGCATTCCTCGCCTATTGGATGTGGGCCAATGTAACGATGCTTACTCTGCAATCCAGCTTGCACTTGCACTAGCGAAAGAGTTTGACTGTGACATCAATGAACTGCCACTCACGCTTGTGCTTTCTTGGTTCGAGCAAAAAGCGATCGTTATCTTGCTAACGCTATTTGCATTGGGCGTGAAAGGCATTTACACAGGCCCTACTGCACCGGCATTCCTAACGCCAAACCTAATCGCCATCATCCAAGAGAAGTTCGATATGCGCAGTATTGGCAATGTTCAGGATGATCTAAAAGCCATCCTAGCAGCTTAATAAACTTGCTTGTTACGCGCCTCCTTACGCGGAGGCGCTATCTATTTCGAACCAAAAATAGCCACAACCAAAGAGATTGTTATGTTTTTTGAATGGCAAGGTAACCAACCCGTCACACTCCGTTGCATCGACAAATACTTCGAAACACACGACACCGTCAGCATAAAATTGGCCGAACTAACCGAATCACTTCTGTTTCAGTTTAAGCCTGGCCAGTTTATTAACTTGGGCGTCGAAATTGATGGAAAAATGGAGTTTCGTGCCTATTCAATCAGCTCGATCAATGAAGACGATCACCTTCAACTCACCATCAAACGAGTATCTGGCGGTAAAGTATCGAACTACATCGTTGACTCGCTGCTGCTCGGTGATACTGTTCAAGCATTACCACCAGCAGGCGAATTTAACTGCATCGACCATCCACCCGTGTTACGTGATGGCGAAACAAAAGCCTTGCTTATCAGTGCAGGTTGCGGCGTCACGCCCGTATTTTCGATGGCAAAGCACTGGCTGAGTAATCAAGATGAAAACGACAACGATGTGGACATCGCATTTCTTCATATTGCACGCAGCCCAGAAGAGACGATTTACTACGATCAGCTAGAAACGTTAGACGCTGTGTATCCCAACTTCAATTTAAAGTTGTTGCTGAAAAACCGCGAAGGAACATCGCATCCACAAGGTCGTTTGAATGCCGACTGGCTTAAAGAGCTTGTTCCTGATTTCAAACAGCGCACCGTTTACCTGTGTGGTCCAAGCCAGTTTATGCAAGATGTTCACGGCTATTTGAATGACCTTGGTTTTGACATGACGAACTTCTACCAAGAGAGTTTTACGCCAGCGACTGGCGCAGAATCATCGGTCTCCGATGAGACGGTTAACGTTTCTGTTCCTGATTTTGCTCAAAGCATCGATGCTCAAAAAGGTCAGGTACTGGCCGATGTGCTCGAAAGCGCAGGTTTACCATTAATCGTCGCTTGTCGAAGCGGGATTTGTGGCTCGTGCAAATGCAAGGTTCGTAAAGGCAACGTCTCTTCCACTAGCCTAGAAACATTGACGCCAGAAGAAATTGAACAAGGCTATGTGCTCGCCTGCTCATCAATCATCGAAGCGGATCTTGAAGTGCAGATCGGTTAATGCTGTTGGTATCGATCTTTTATTGTTTCCCGTCATTCCGACGAGCCTAGGCGAGGTCAGGAATCTAATATCAGCGTGTTAGGAATAACTCACTCTGATAATAGACTCTGAATCACACTCGCGTCTCGCTATTCAGATTAACGGGGTATCGTGGAAATGCCAGCCGTACTCAAACGGCTGGTATTATAGATAGGTACAACTTTCGTTTCGTCGTCATTGCTTCTCGCTAAACAGCAACACTTTCAATGCTGCTTCGCTGTCTACGTCCATAAACTCTGGTGGGTTATCCAGACGCTCACGGAATGTCAACTCTGGCGCTTCTTCTTTCATGCTTTCAATCAAGAAGTCGCTTGTCACAGATGGCGAGTTCACACATGCCATCACTTGACCGCCGTCTGCCAACAAATCCGGCAATCGACGTAGAATCTTTTTGTAATCTTTCGTCAGCGCAAAGCTGCCTTTCTGGAATGAAGGCGGATCGATGATAATCAAGTCATACTGACCAGATTTTTTAATCTTACCCCACGATTTAAAGATATCGTGCCCCATAAAGCTTACCTGGTTGATGTTATGACCATTTAGCTTGTGGTTCTCACGACCTTTAGACAGCGACGCTTTTGCCATGTCGACGTTAACCACTTTATCTGCGCCACCCGCAATGGCAGCGACAGAAAAGCCACACGTGTAAGCAAACAAGTTGAGCACGTTTTTTTGCTTCGCATTTTCGCGAACCCAATCACGACCGTAGCGCATGTCCAAAAACAGACCGAAGTTTTGATTGCGGCCAATATCCAATTGGTATTTCAAACCGCTTTCTTCAACGACAGGGCGAGCGTCTAATTCACCGACAAGCACTTCTGAAGGCGCACCATCGGCATAACGGTGCTGAAGAACCATAGTGCGACCTTGCTTGTCTGCCCACAGTGGTGATTGTGCCAACGCATTGAGGCTGCTTTTCAGCTCAGCGAGAAACGCGTCGTCGACTTCTTTAAACAAGTTGATGATCAACTGACCTTGTAACCAATCACAGGTGATTTGCTCTAGGCCCTCAAAACGACGGCCACGACCATGAAACAGTCGACGAATTTCGTTAGGAGCTTGCGCGAGCTCGGTTTCTAGATGCTGAAAGAACAGCGGAAGTTGTGATGCTTGCATCGAGTTCTCTTATTAGTTTTCTTTGTGACGGTTATTTGATCGTAGGCCAGTTCAGTTCCCAAGGGGAAAGCCAAGTATCCAAACCCTGAGAGACGATTTCACTGTGCCATTTGTTACCCAGCACTTGGTATTCTCGTGGATCGCAAACAAAGCGATATTGCTCATCTCGGTATTGGAAGCAAAGTGAAAATGCATGCAGGTAACCGCGATCAGCCTCATTGCCTGCATTGTAAATCGGGTCGCCAACAATACCTGAGCCAACCGATTTTAATGCCACGCGGATTTGATGCGTTTTACCAGTGTGTGGCTTACATAAAAATAGGCGCTCTCCGGACTCTGCCGCAAGAGAGAAAAACTGGGTGACGGCTGGGTTATTTTTGCTGTTGACCAGCTTCCATGATGAACGGCGCGAACGCTCCATATCACCAACGACCAAACCTTGTTTCTTTTTCGGCTTTTTAGAGCCAATCGCCAGATAGAACTTTTCCACTTGGCGGTCAGCAAAAGCTTGCGATAATGCACTGGCCGCTTTGGCGTTGCGTCCGAGGAGCAGAATACCCGATGTCATTTTATCCAAGCGATGGATAAGATAGAGCTGCTGATCACCACTCTGCTTAGCCACTTCTTGCAGCAGCATTGTGTCGCCATCGTCTTTATGAACAGAGACGTTGGGATGCTTATTGATGATCAGAAAATCGGGATGGGTATGTAGAATATCGAACATAAAAAACTGGCTCCACGTTTGGAGCCAGCAGTATACATAAGTTACCGGACAAAGCTATCGAGGCTTGCCCCCAAGGTCTTTGCTAAAGCTTCTTCGAGAAAATGCCAGCAAGACCAATGATTGCGATACCCAGCAGCATGATTTCACCTTTGCCACTATCAAAGCCAGACTTAATCCCCATGAAGGCAACAATAGCAATCGCAACAGGAATCAGGTATTTAACTAGGTTGTACCACAATCCAAATAACGGGAAGGATACTTCGCCGTCATTAGTGATCTCTTTTTCTAGCTCAGCACGGCTTAGGCGCCATCCAGCAAAGATACAAACCAACATACCACCAACCGCTAGGAAGATTTTGTCCGTTAGCAAGTCGAAGATATCAAAGGCACCTGTACCAAACAGCGTTGGCCCCATTCCACCTAACGATAGTGACGCAAAAATACATAATGCCGCCATAACTGCACTTGCAGACAGAACCGCGTTAGAGCGCTTCATGCCTTTCTCATCGATTAGGTAAGACACGACAACTTCCAATAGTGATACTGAAGAAGTTAATGCCGCCACCGTCAAGCCGATGAAAAATAGCAACGCGAATAGCAACCCAATCACACCGCCCATTTCAGCAAATAGTTGAGGAACGACAACGAATACAAGACCAGGGCCTGCCGCAGGCTCCATGCCAAAGGCAAACATAGCTGGGAACATAGCAACACCAGCAAGAATCGCTACACCTGTATCCATCGCAGTAACCATACCGGTTGTTTGAACTAGGTTCTCTTTCTTCTTCAGGTAAGAACCGTACGTCATCATACAACCCATACCTAAGCTAAGTGAGAAGAACGCCTGCCCTAGTGCAGCAAGAACCACATTGCTGTCGACTTTAGAAAAGTCCGGCATGAACAAGAACTCAAGGCCAGCCATTGCACCTGGCAGCATCAAGCCTTTAACAGAAACAACGATTAGGATTAAGAACAAAAGCGGCATCAGAACCTTACCGGCTTTCTCAATACCACCCGAGATCCCTTTCATCACAATCATGACGTTAAGGAACAGGTAAACACCCATCCACATTAAAGGTTGAATCGGATCTGAGATGAAACCGCCAAAGCTGTCGCCAATTGCTTCTGGCGCGCTGAGTAGACCACCACCCACTTTAAAGATGTAGGCCAATGCCCAACCACCAACCACAGGGTAGAAGCCCATGATCAAAAGACCACTGAAGACTCCCATAACGCCAGTGAACGTCCAGCGTCGGTCAGTTGTTTTGAATGCACCTACGGCAGAAAGACCTGTCTTACGACCAATAGCGAACTCTGTCAGCATCACGCTAAAGCCGATAAAAATTACAAAGATAAGATAGATAGCAACGAATGCACCGCCGCCACTCTCACCTGCTGTGTAAGGGAATTTCCATATATTGCCTAAACCGACAGCGGAACCCGCTGCTGCCATTACGAAGCCTAGTTTAGACCCCCACGTATCACGTGGTGCTGCTGTATTAGTTGTAGCCACGCTTTTTCTCCAAAATTAGTTTGTTGTGTATGCATAGAGATAGGCGTCTAAAAAGTTTATGTAAAAATTATTGTACACTTATAAAATAAGCGTTCGACGCACTATGTCTAGAAAGTAAAGCAGCTCCCCTTTAAAATTGGAACCCCAAAAAAGTACATTTATCGCACAAGTGTCGAGTTACGCAGGTTAAATGCTGCTTTTTTGTTCAAAAGTTAAAGAATGACCTTATTTTTCACATTAAAATAACAGAATCAGCTGTTATGAAATTCGTTCCTCATATAAGGTCAATCCCATGTCTAAATGGGAAATCTATTCCCCCAACCCACTTTTATGCTTAATATCCTAGAAGGGCATATTACTCTGAGCGTATATGGACAAGTTTTATCACTTTCTTACTTTAGCTGGCATCGGGCTATATTGGTTATTGGTCGCAGGTGTGACCATTCGTGTCGTTTTAAAGCGCCGTGCAGTGAGCGTGTCTTTAGCTTGGCTAATGATCATTTATATCCTTCCCGTTCTGGGTGTCGCGTGTTATTTCCTCTTCGGTGAACTGAACTTAGGCAGAAAACGGGCCGAACGCGCAAAAGAGATGTTTACACCATTTGAGAAGTGGTTCAGTCAGCTTAACGACTGTAACGCGCACAACCCAGAAACGATGGGAAGGCACATCTACCGAATTGATGAACTATGTAACAACCGCCTTGGTCTTCCCGCATTGAGCGGTAATACATTGTCGCTGCAACAGTCACCTAATGAGATTTTGCATTCCATTATTGAAGACATCGAAAACGCGCAGAGCAGTATTCGAATGGTATTCTACATTTGGCATCCAGGTGGTTTGGCTGACTCTGTCGCTTCTGCACTTATCCGAGCGGCTAAACGCGGCGTAGATGTCAAGCTATTGCTCGATTCAGCAGGTAGCCCGCGTTTTTTCAGAAGTCCTTGGTATCGAATGATGCAGGATGCTGGAATTGAAGTTATTCAAGCGTTAGAAGTGAAGATGTGGCGTATTTTCTTACGTCGTCTTGATCTTCGCCAGCATCGCAAGATCATCGTAATTGATGATGAAATTGCTTATACCGGTTCAATGAACTTGGTTGACCCGGCTTACTTCAAGCAAAATAGTGGCGTTGGGCATTGGGTGGACATCATGGTTCGCATTACGGGACCAACGGTAAACGTATTGAGTGCCATCCACTGTTGGGATTGGGAAGTCGAAACTGGCGAACGCCATTTACCGAGACTACCTGAATGTAAAATCGATGAGAGTGAATTCCAACACCCTATTCAGGTTGTGCCTTCTGGCCCAGGTATGCCGGAATATCTGATCTATCAAGTATTAACATTGGCAATAAACCAAGCCAATCGCTCGGTACGAATCACAACACCATATTTCGTGCCCAATGCTGATTTACTCGAAACGTTAAAGATGACAGCACAACGAGGCATTGACGTTGAACTCATTATTCCCCATAAAAATGACTCTATGATGGTGCAATGGGCGTCACGCGCTTTTTATAGTGAGCTCTTGAGTGCAGGGGTCAAGATTTATGAGTTTTATGGTGGTTTGCTGCATACAAAATCTGTCGTAATTGACGACCAATTCTGTTTAGTTGGCACCGTAAACATGGATATGCGCAGCTTGTGGCTGAACTTCGAAGTGACCCTCGCCGTTGATGACGAAGAGTTCACCAAGCAAATGTCTTGGTTACAAGATAGCTATATTAAGCAATCTCACACTGTTGTATTGGAAGAGTGGGAGAAAAGGAGCCTATTTTCTCGGTTCTTAGAGCGAGTGTTCTATCTCTTCAACCCACTCCTCTAATACCTCAAATACACCGACTAAAAAACCTCCAGCGCTACATGCATCCTGCTGGAGGTTTGTTCTTTTAGCTCCCTATCTACACGATACCTCTCGACATCATTACCTGTTCATCTTGGCTGTTATTGGCTGATAGTCGACTTTTCCCTTGCATAACCTACGTCGTCCATGTTTTAAATATTCAAAACCGCAATATTTAAGACAGGGAACTTTTATGTCAGAGGGAAAAAAAACCAAACTCATTACCGCTGGCCGCGATAAAAAGTGGACAAATGGTGTTGTAAACCCACCCGTTCAACGCGCTTCAACTGTGGTATTCAATACCGTTGCAGAAAAGAACCAAGCCACCATTAATCGTGCAAACAAAACGTTGTTTTATGGTCGCCGAGGCACCAACACGCACTTTGCTTTCCAAGACGCAATGGTTGAGATTGAAGGTGGAGCTGGTTGCGCGCTTTACCCTTGTGGAACGGCAGCAATTTCAAACGCCATCCTCTCTTTCGTTGAAACTGGCGATCACATTCTAATGGTGGACACTTGTTACGAACCAACTCGTGACTTTTGTAACACCATAATGAAGAAAATGGGCATCGAAACCACCTATTATGACCCAATGATCGGTGAAGGTATCCGAGACTTGATTCAGCCGAATACCAAAGTCCTTTTCTTGGAGTCTCCTGGTTCAATAACCATGGAAGTCCAAGATGTACCTACATTAGCGCGCATTGCCCACGAGCAAGATATCATCGTGATGCTTGACAACACATGGGGAGCAGGCGTGAACTTCTCTCCTTTCGAGCATGGCGTAGACATTTCCATTCAAGCGGCAACTAAGTATATTGTTGGACATTCAGATGTCATGCTAGGTACTGCTGTGGCTTCTGAAAAGTATTGGGATCAGCTTCGTGAACAAAGCTACCTGATGGGTCAGTGCGTTTCTCCTGACGACGCATACCTAGGTCTTCGAGGTATTCGCACGTTGGATGTTCGCCTAAGACAGCACGCAGAAAGCAGTTTAAAAGTCGCTCAGTGGCTCGCTTCTCGCCCAGAAGTTGATCATGTCCGCCATCCAGCTTTAGAAACAAGCCCTGGCCATGAGTTTTTCAAACGAGACTTCACAGGTGGAAACGGCTTGTTTTCATTTGTTCTCAAAACGTCTTATCCAAAAGCGACGACGGCTCTGCTTGATGGTATGAAACACTTCAGTATGGGTTACTCTTGGGGCGGTTATGAAAGCCTCATTCTAGCTAACGAACCTAAGAGCTTTAACAGCCTGAGAACCGTAGCTCACCCACACTTTGAAGGTACTTTGGTTCGTATTCATATTGGCTTAGAAGACGTAAATGACTTGATCGCTGATTTAGAGGCTGGTTTTGCGCGTTATAATGCCTTAATGCTTGAAAAAGAAGCCTCCCTATAACAATGATTGAATCGCCCTGCATTGCGGGGCGTTTTTATAACCCTCTGACTTAATTAGAATTAACTAACATTCGCCCGAACCATTAATTAATGTTAATCATTTGTGTTGTTTTTCAATTGAGCAGTCACAGAATGAAATAATGTGCCATAAATAGGCTTTTCAAATTTAGAGTTTCTCTCCTACTTTTTATCATTCATAAGAGGTCATACCACAAGGAGATAGTTTTGAAACTCAAATTTATAGCGCTAATGCTTTTTACCTTAGTTACCGTCCCAATAACCTCCGTATACGCTGCGACAGGTTATACCCAAACCAAGTATCCGATTGTCTTGGTTCACGGTTTGTTTGGTTTTGATACCCTGGCAGGCGTTGATTACTTTTTCGGAATACCACATTCCTTAACAAAAGATGGTGCTAAAGTTTATGTTGCACAGGTATCCGCGACCAATAGCAGCGAAGTTCGAGGGGAGCAACTGCTTGCTCAAGTAGAAACCTTACTTGCAGCTACAGGCGCAGAGAAAGTCAATCTCATTGGTCACAGTCATGGTGGTCCAACAACGCGCTATGTTGCCTCTGTCCGTCCTGACCTAGTCGCATCAGTTACGAGTATAGGAGGCGTTAATAAAGGGTCTAAAGTAGCCGATTTAGTTCGTGGCACCGTATCTGAGGGTTCGGGGAGTGAGCAGCTCGCGGTAAAACTGGCGCAAGGTTTAACCACTCTTATTAATCTTCTATCAGGTGGTTCTGATCTCGACCAAGACCCTTTAGCCTCATTAGCAGCCTTGACCACGGAAGGATCATTGGCGTTTAACCAGCACTACCCAGAGGGAGTCCCTACCAGTGAATGTGGTAATGGCGACTTGCTAGCTTCAAATGGCGTTTATTACTACTCATGGACCGGATCATCCACTTTTACAAACGTTTTCGATCCGACTGACGCTGCCATGATGGTACTTGGCTTAGCCTTTGATGGGCCGAATGATGGCTTAGTTGGTGCGTGCAGCACACATTTAGGCAAAGTCATACGTGATGATTATCAAATGAACCATTTGGATGAAATTAACGGTCTACTCGGTATTCATCATCTTTTTGAAACCGATCCAGTCACGCTTTATCGCCAACATGCAAATCGTCTCAAACTTCAAGGTTTATAAGAGGTCATCACAATGAAGAAAGTCGCTCTCACCACTTTTATCCTGCTCTCGATATTTGGCGTGGGAGCGCTTTCTCTGTTGCAAAGCGACAAACAACAAGAGATAACCTCTAACCATTCGCCATCTCAGCAAGATATAGCCGCCGATGTCTCTTCCCCAAAAGATTTCTTCGAATATTCTCTTAGCCGGCTGGGCGAAGAAGATCTCGATACGATCAAAGCGGAAGTCAATGATGACACTTTAGCAAAGCAAACTCTGAATATTGATGCCAAACTTTTTCAAACCTACCTTTCCTACAAGCAAGCACTCTCTGCATTAGAGCCTTTTGAGCACAATCACCTAACGCTTGAACAGTTAACCATGCTGAATGAAGCAATACTGAACTTACAGCTTCAATACTTTAGCGAGGCGCAGATAACCCAATTGTTTGACGAAGAAAACCGACTTCGCCAACTTGCTTTAGAAAAGCTGACGATTAAAACACAGGCATCGGATATCGAGAGTCAAGAACACCTTCTCAATCAAGCGTTATCAGAACAACCGGATTACATACGAGAAAGTGAACGCAATAACGCATTAGCAAAGCAGCTCGAGCAAGCTTCTCAGCTTGATTCACAAGACAAGTACATCGCCCGTGTTGCTCTGGTAGGAGATGCCGGAGCGCAGAGGCTGCAAAAACTTGATGAGCAAAGAGAATCATTTGAGACTCAACTCGCCACTTACTTAAAGCAGCGTCAAAATATTCTGAATAGAGATTTTCTAGGGCAAGACGAAAAACAGGCAGAAATCATTGCTTTAAGAAAACAAAGCTTCGATGCCACTCAATGGCGTCGAATCGAAGCTTTGGAACGTATTCATGATAGCCAGAACTAACAACATTAGCTTAATAGCCAAACGTTACTTATTCTGCTTTTTAGGACATCCAACGATATGGTCATCCACCATGCCGACGGCTTGCATGAAAGCATAACAGATGGTTTCACCGACAAACTTGAAGCCTTTCTTTTTTAGGAATTTACTCATGGCTTTGGATTGCTCTGTCGAAACTGGCACGTCACTCATATGTTGCCATTGATTAATGATTGGTTCGCCGTCCACGAACTGCCACAACGCGTCTGATAAACTTCCGTATTCAGCAATTAACGCTTTGGCCGCTTTGGCATTACTGAAAACCGAGTTAATCTTTCCGCGATGCCTTACAACATCGAAGTTTTCCACGATGTATTCAGCGCGTTCTTCATTTCTTTGTTCCAACGCATCTAGATCGTAATTCTCGAACGCTTCTCTGTAACCTTCGCGCTTTTTAAGGATGGTGATCCAACTAAGACCAGCTTGCGCACCTTCCAAAGTAATAAATTCAAACAGGACTTGGTCGTCATATACTGGCACGCCCCATTCGGAATCATGATATTCGCGCTCTAATGGGTGATTCATCGCCCACGCACACGTTTTTTGTTCTGTCATTATTCTTCCTTAAAAAGCGCCTCTAACTGATGAGCTAGAGGCGCGATATTTTTCATCGTTATATCAGTAGCACTAAGCCTGTTTCGGTACTGCCACTTTATGGAACAAACGATACAACACTGGCACGACAATCAGTGTCAGGACTGTCGCAAAACCCAAACCAAACATAATCGTAACCGCCATTGGTTTGAAGAAAATATCTGGCAACAGTGGGATCATACCAAGGATCGTCGTGATAGCAGCCATACAAACGGGACGGACGCGACTTACCGCAGCATCAACGACCGCGTCATAAGCCTCTTTACCGGACTTCATTTCAATTTCAATTTGGTCCAGTAATACGATGCCATTTTTGAGCACCATTCCCGATAAGCTTAAGAAGCCGAGCAATGCCATAAAACCAAACGGCGTGTTGAGTGCCAACAAACCAGTGGTGACGCCAATTAACGCCAGCGGTACGGTAAGCCAAACAATGAGTGGCTCTTTGATAGAGTTAAATAGGAATACAGTGATCAAGAACATGAACAAGTACCCCATTGGCATAGTAGTAAACAGTGACTCTTGAGCATCACCTGAAGATTCGTATTCACCACCCCACTCTAAGGAATAACCTGGTGGTAATTGAATCGCTTCGATTTGGGGCTGTAAGCGTTTTTGCAATGTCGATGCGGTTTCTTCACCTAGAATATCAGGGTCTGCCATCACAGTGAGCATACGCTTACGGTTCTTACGTACGATGATAGGATCCTCCCAACGCATGTCGTAACCCATTGTGACTTGTTGAAGTGGGATAAACTCACTCTGTGCTGGACTCCATATTTTCATGCCTTCAATGTTACGAATATCAATACGTTCATCTTCAGGTAAACGAGCCACGATAGGCATGAGCGTCGTGCCGTCTCGGTAAAGGCCTATCGTCATTCCAGAGAATGACATGGACAAGAAGTCATCGACATCTGATTTGGTAATGCCATAGCGACGTGCCTGACTCTCGTTAAACTGAGGCTCAAGAACTTGGGTTCGTTCACGCCAATCATGCCTGATATTTGTTGCCTGAGGGTCGGCGTACATGATGTCCTTGACCTGAGCGGCTATCGTACGAAGGACGGTTGGATCTGAGCCAATAATGCGAGCTTCAATTTTTGCACCACCACCAGGGCCTAACTCAATCTGTTTGAGCTTGTAATTGATTTCTGGGTAGTTGGCTTTTAAATACTCTCGAAACTTCGCCATTAATGGTTTCAACGCTTCGTAATTTTCCATACGAGTGGTTATCTCACCATAAGCCGCATAACTTTTCTCTGGCGCGTACGTTAACATGAAGCGCTGTAAGCCTTTACCCGCGGTCGTCGTGATATGGTCAACATGCTCTTGCTTAGCTAACCAACTTTCTAACTCTTTAAGCGTTGTGTTGGTTGCTCGAATATCAGTTCCTTCTGGCATCCATACATCTAACTGAAAAATCGGCGTTGTCGAAGATGGGAAAAACGCTTGCTTCACAAAGGTGAACCCGTAAACACTTGCCGCTAATCCCGCAATCAGCACCACAACGGTAAACCAAGCACGACGCATACAAAACTGAAGAAACTTTTTATAAATAACGAAAATAACCCCGTTATATGGATCATTTTCTTCCCCTTCACCTTGTTTAATCTTCTGGCCTTTAAAGAAGATGTCAGCAAAGAATGGTGTCAACGAGATAGCGGTAAACCAGCTCAACATTAAAGAGATCAGCAGAACCGTAAATAAAGTGCCACAGTATTCGCCCGTCGAGTCTTCAGACAGTCCAATTGGCGCAAATGCAGTTACCGCAATCACAGTTGCCCCAAGTAATGGCCACTTTGTTTGGGTAACAATGTCGGTCGCTGCTTGGAGTCGAGTTCGCCCTTTTTGCGTACCAATCAAAATCCCCTCAACCACGACGATTGCATTGTCCACCAGCATACCTAACGCGATAACCAAGGCACCTAATGAAATCCGCTGCAAATCTATCGCGAGATACTTCATGAAAATGAACGTACCCAGCACCGTCAGCAGCAAGATTAAACCGATTAGTAGCCCAGAACGTAGCCCCATAAAGAACAGAAGTACGATAATGACGATACCGACAGCTTGAGCCAAGCTGACAACAAAACCGCTAACCGATTTATCCACCTCTTTAGGCTGACTGTAAATTTCCGAGATTTCGATACCGACAGGTTGTTGGTACTTTAGCTCGGCAAGGCGATGATCAAACGCTTTTCCGACTTCAACCACATTGACGCCTTCAGCAAAAGAAACACCCACGTTCAGTGCAAGGCTGCCGTTAAAATTAATAACATTACTCGGTACTTCTACATACCCGCGTTTTATTTCCGCCACATCTTTCAAGAAAATGAGCCCCTGAGCGCCCGACTCAGTAATCAACAAATCACCCAGCTCCTCCACACTCTGGAACTCGCCAGTCGGCTGAATTCTGATGTACTCGTCACCAATTCTGATCGCCCCTGCGTCAGAAACCACGTTTTGCGTCGAAAGAAGATTAAACACGGTATCCGGAGCAAGACCTATACTGCTCAGCTTTTTCATCGATACTTCGATGAAAACTTGCTCTTGCTGTTGCCCGGATACCGAAACTTTACTCACGCCATCAACCAGTTCGAGCTCTCGGCGTAAGTAATCGACGTAATCCAGTAGCTCTTTATAGCTATAACCGTCGCCAGTCACCGCTAACAAAATCCCGTAAACATCACCAAAATCATCGATCACTTGAGGTTCATTCACACCTGGAGGCAACGTCCCTTTAAGGTCGTTCACTTTACGGCGCAACTCATCCCAAATTTGTGGTAGATCATCAGGGCCATAATTGTTCTTCATCGTGACCGTGATTTGAGATAATCCCCGGCTAGAAATCGAATTTACTTCATCAACATAAGTAAGCTGCTGAATCGCTTTTTCGATTGGGTACGTCACTTCTTCTTCGACTTGTTGCGGTGTCGCACCAGGGTAAGAGGTCACTACCATCGCATCTTTAATAGTAAAAGCAGGGTCCTCAAGACGCCCTAAACCAAAGAATGCGGCGATACCACCAATCAAAAATATCAGTGCGACCATCCAACTGATGACGCGATTTCGGATGAAGTACGCAGCAATACCGGTCACATCATCATCACTTTGAGGCACTGATTTATTAAGATCGCTCATAGACCGGCCTCCTGCGTAGCCATTTCCTGTATCACTTCCACTTTCATGCCATCCCTTAATCGAGAAACACCGGCAATCACGACTTTGTCTTTGAGCATGAGACCATCAAGGATTTGAATGGACGTTTTAGATGCCTTACCTGCTCGCACCTGTTTGCGCGATACCGTATTGTCGTCATTCAGTACCCAAACAAATTTGTTTTCGCGCCCCAGCTCGTCACCGTCCGCATTGAAAATGGCTTCGATAGGGACATTAATTCCTAGGTTGAGATCAAGCCCAACATTCTCGTCTTTAGAAGTTACCTCAACAGCCATACCATCTAGGATGTACTCTTCTTCCGGCATAGGAAGCGACAGTGTGACAGTAAACGTACCTGTTGTTGGATCGGGCTCAGTCGTAAATTCTTTTACCGTCGCGTTATATTCGTTACCACTGGGCACGCGCACCAATGCTTTGATCGCGGTGAGCCTTTCTTCCGTTGGCGGTTGGTTCACATAGAGGCGGTCTGGAAGCTGAATCAACACTTCGACTCGCTCCAAGCTGTGAATATTAACGATATGCTGTCCGACTTGAACATTTTCGAATTGGTCGATATTAACTCGCGAAATAATCCCATCCACGGGCGCTTTTAAGGCAGTAAATGATAGACGAAGTTTGGCTAACTGAAGCTCAGCTAAGGCGATTTGTCGTTGTGCTGCAATTTCATCAAACTGAGACTTAGCTAATAGGCCTTTATCAACCAAAGGGCGTGAGCGGCGATACTGACTGTCGACAACAGAAAAACGCGCACTCGCATTATCTACATCCAACTCATAGTCAGTGGGATCTAGCGTTGCAATAACATCACCCTTCGTGACTTTGTCGCCCTCTTTTACCATGATGCGGCTGACTTCTCCTGCGACTCTGAAGCTCAAATGAGAGCGATCCGCTGCATTCGCAACCGCAGGGAAGTACAAGTTGTCGTCCACCTTGTTTCCCGCTAATGACGTAACCCTAACTCGTGGCGTTTCGAGCTCTTTTTCTGGCGCCTTATCCCCACAGCCGACGAGAAAAAGCGTTGAAAGTAAAGTCGCTAGAGAGATGATTCCTTTCATATTACAACCCTCTTTCCTTAATCCACGCTCTTACCTTAATTCCGGGTTCAATTACACTGACACCCGAGATAATGATTTGGTCGCCATCGTTAAGCCCAGCTAACACTTGATTTTTGTCATTCATCTCAATTGCGGCTTTGGACACAATGCCTTGCTCATCGACACGCCAAACGTATGTTTTGCCGTTCTCTTCTAGCAACGCGGAGTTAGGAATCTTTGTCGCTCCTGCACTTTTGGACAGGAGGTAAGCATTGCCAGACATTCCCGGCAAAAGGCCTATTTCTGCTGGCCGCTCCATGACCATCGTGACTTTGTAACTGCCCGTTTTAGGGTCGGCTTCTGTATCGATTTCCTGAAAGGTTAAGTCAAAGGCTCGCTCGGGGAACGCATCAAATATCATTCTGGCAGAGACATCGCTCCCCTGCGTGTAACGATTTAGAAGATAGTCTGGGATTTGGAATATCACTTTGAGGAGTTGGTTGGACTGAATATTCATCACCCCTTCTTTCGCGGCAACATATTCATGGTTTTCTGCTGGAATGTACGAAATGGTTCCATCATATGGCGCGACAAGTTTGGTATACCTTAAGTTTGCCTTTGCTTGATTCCACTGAGCTTTTGCCGAGTTGTGATTCGCTTTTGCCTCATCAAAATCTTGCTCAGATACTACTTGGTCTTTACGTAGCTTTTGGTATCGCTTGTATTGCACATCTGCGAGCAAAAAATTTGCCCGAGCTTGCTGTTCGAGCAGAGAATATTCATCAGGGTTTAATGACGCCAAAACATCACCTTTACTGACGACTTGACCTTCATTCACTTCTATCGTTTGAAGAAGCCCAGGAACTCGAAATGTCAGTACTGCTCTATCGCCAGCTTCCGTCGTGGCAGGAAAATGTCGCTCAAACTGGGCATTGCCAACAGATACTGTAAATAGCTTCGCAGGGCGCGATTCAGGTTCAGGAACAGGAGGAAGTTCTTTACCGCACCCCGACAAGACAGCCGAGATGGCAATAGGAATGAGCAATTTTCTCATTACATTCATCCATAAAAATTGGGGGATTATTTTTAAAGTAGATGAATTTTGAACGAACTTCCAGAGCAGAAAAGATTAATATTGCTTTAAAATTAGTAATTTGTGATAAAAAAGCAGGCTTTATGCCTGCTTCAGTTAAATCTTCTTTGGATACAAAATGCCTAGAGCTTACTGAATTCTCTGTTCACCCTATATGTATCAGACGTAACATAAGCTTCCATGTTACGAATTTTGCCATCAAGACGGTCAAAATCCCTTTCCAACACACTGAGCAGTTGATCAGGGCTTTGCCCTTTCTGCCAAGGCTTACTTTTGAGCGTATGCTCTTGCTGCGCTCTGATATTTTCAGAATACGTTACTGGTTGCTTTTCTAACATAAACGCCATCGCGATGTACGCTAACAATACCAAAAACGTACCACCTAACAGCGCTGCAGAAATCACTACAATACGAATCAACCAAACTTCTGCACCAAAGTAGTTGGCAATTCCGGCGCAAACACCGGAGATTTTGCCATTTACTGGATCACGATACAGTTCTCGATTATTCATACTTTCGTCTCCATGTTGGTGACTCAGCATCCAAGATGCGCTCCAATGTATCAACTCGGGACTGCATCGCTTCTGCTTTTTCAGATAGTACCTGAAGGCGCTCTAAGTCCTGGCTCGACAGTGCACTATCTGTTTTGCGTTTGCTGCGATAGTGTAAGAAGAGCCATAGTGGAGCGACAAAGATTAAAAAGACAATCACTGGTCCTGCTATAAAAAATGCCGACATAAATGGCTCCTTTCTTATTTATCTTTCGATGACATCTGTTCTTTCAGTTTTGCCAACTCTTTTTCAATTTCGTCTTGTGCCTGCAACTCTGCAAACTCTTGTTCTAGCGATTTAGCATTACCAGTTTGAGCATACAGGTCTGCTTCCGCTTCCATTTCATCCACTTTACGTGAGTACTGCTCAAATTTCGCCATCGCTTCATTAGTGCGGCTAGTGTGCAGGTGTTTTTGCACATCACGACGGTTAGATGCAGTTTGGTTACGAATTGCTAGTGCTTGCTGTTTTGCGCGCGTTTCGGCAATTTTGCTTTCCAACTTACCAATCTCGCCAGTAAGCTTATCGATCGTTTCTTCCACTAAGGTTTGCTCAGTGTGGAGGCCTTTAATCACTTGCTCTAGCTTTTGCTTTTCAATTAACGCTGCACGAGCTAGATCTTCACGCTCTTTAACTAATGCTAAGCTCGCTTTTTGGCCCCATTCGCCAATTTGCTCTTCTAACGTTTCAACCTTACGAGCCAACTCTTTCTTGTCTGCAATCGCTTTAGCCGAGTTAGTACGCACTTCAACAAGTGTGTCTTCCATTTCTTGAATGATAAGACGGATCATTTTTTCAGGATCTTCCGCCTTGTCCAGTAATGCACTGATGTTTGAGTTAACGATATCTGCAAATCGAGAAAAAATACCCATAACGGAACTCCTCTTTTTTCCTATTAAAACTCGACAAGGTGGTGATTAACCTTGTGTTTCCCTGAATATATAACAAGTAACGTGCCAACTTATAATTTTCTTTAAAATCAGAGTGTTATGCATTTTGTTGTCGTTATACACTATTGTGCTATGATGTTTTTCACCAACTGTTGGTGAAATTTACCAACTCTATCCCTAAATCATGGCTCGGCTGTTAAATAAGAAGGACTTTATGAAGCAAAACCTGATTGGTGAATCACCTGCTTTTCTCGCTGTACTAGATAAAGTATCACAACTTGCACCCATTGAGCGCCCTGTCCTCATCATTGGTGAACGAGGTACGGGTAAAGAACTCATCGCTCAGCGTTTGCATTATTTATCAAGACGTTGGGATAAACCACTACTATCACTCAACTGTGCGACATTAAGCGAAGGGCTAATAGATTCCGAATTGTTTGGACATGAATCCGGCTCCTTCACGGGCTCTAAAGGTAAGCATAAAGGGCGTTTCGAGCGTGCCGAGGGCGGTACTTTGTTCCTTGACGAACTGGCAACCGCACCACTTTTAGTTCAAGAAAAGCTATTACGTGTCATTGAATATGGTGAATATGAGCGAGTTGGCGGTCATACCGCTCTCAATGCGGATGTTCGACTTGTTTGTGCAACCAATGCCGACCTACCAAAATTGGCAGAGCAAGGTGATTTTCGTGCAGATCTGCTCGACAGGCTAGCCTTCGATGTCATTATGTTACCGCCTCTTCGCGAGCGCAAAGAAGACATTCTCTCTTTAGCAGAGCACTACGCGATGAAAATGTGTCGTGAACTGCAACTGGAATACTTTGTCGGTTTTACCCCAAAAGCGCAGCAGTCGCTTATTGAATATGAATGGCCCGGTAACGTCCGCGAACTAAAAAACGTGATTGAACGTGCGATTTACCAACATGGTCTGAATGCTCACCCAATTGATGAACTGGTTTTCAATCCTTTTGAAACGGTTTGGCACAGCGCGCTTGGCCATAGTGCAAAACAAGCAGAACAACAAGAAGAGGAAGCATCAAGCAACACCATCCAATTCCCTCTAGACTATAAACAATGGCAAGAGGAACAAGATATCCATTTACTCAATCGTGCATTGGAAGAAGCCAAGTTTAATCAACGACAAGCAGCCGAGCTACTTGGCTTGAGCTATCACCAATTACGAGGGATGGTTAGAAAATATGGTTTGGTCGGACAAAGCTAACTTGACCGAGAGTACTCAATCAATACACGAGCTCGTGACTGCGCTCTAATTCGCATGCATTTATGGCATAACACCTTACAGTGTATGGATTTTATGTTTGGAGCGAGTTCACAAAGGTGATAAATTAGCGAGATCATTTTCGCTTGTTAGCTTTGAAAGAGTAAGATCAAACGAAACGAGCAAGATCCAATGAACATTTCATATTATGAATGCTTTTATAAGATTATCGCTGAGCCTTATTGGGATTAGCCTACTGACCGCTTGTGGCGATGAAATTGACCACAATGATATTCGCAAAGCTGGCTTTGTGTTTTGCGGACAAGGTAAGCCGACCACGTTTAACCCTCAGCTTATTGATAGCGGTATTACCGCAGAGGCTCTGAGCCCGCAGCTGTACGATACGCTGCTCACGCTCGATCCTAAATCACATCAGCCCGTGGCAAGCATCGCCGAGAGTTGGTCAGTAAATGAATCAGGGACGGAATACACGTTTAAGCTTAAACGTGGTGTTCAATTCCAAACCACGCCTTGGTTCGCACCCACTCGCCCATTGAATGCAAAAGATGTGGTATTTAGCTTCAAGCGAATCATCGATGTAGACCATCCTTTTCACCAAGTAGGTGGTGGTTTTTATCCATGGTTTGCAGGGTTAGATTTTCAAAACCTACTCCAAGACGTGGTTGCAATAGATGAGTATACGGTAAGGTTTACGTTATCTCAGCCAAACTTTTCTTTCTTGGCCAATATTGCCACCAGCCATGCGGTTATCTTGTCTGCGGAGTATGGACAGCAATTGGCAGCAAAAGATCATAAAGAAGAAATCGACCAACTTCCTATCGGTACCGGCCCTTATCAATTAAAAGAGTACCAAGTGAACGACTTGATTCGATTAGAGCGTCATTCAAATTACTGGAAGTCACCAGCAAAAATGGAACAAGTGGTGTTCGATATCTCTCACAGAGGGACGGGTACATTAGCTAAACTTTTAAGAAACGAGTGTGACGTACTCTCTTCACCTATTTCGAGCCAAATACCTGTCATTCAAGAAAATGACAACCTTGAGCTGACGGCTACACCAGCTAACAACGTTTCCTTTATTGCGATAAACACAGAAACCACCGCGCTGAGTGATGCTCGAGTTCGCCAAGCTCTTAACTTAGCGATCAACCGTCAAAATATTTTAGATTCGGTTTACTACGGAACTGGCTCCCAAGCTTATACCTTGCTACCACCTAATTCATGGGCTTATCAAAAAGACAGCGTAAAAATTCGTTATGACCGGAATTATGCATTGGCACTACTTCGAGATGCAGGCTACGAAGACGGCCTAGAATTGACCATGTGGGTACCACTTGAACCACGTGCTTTTAACCCAAGCCCTCGCAAGACCGCAGAGCTAATCCAAGCGAATTTTGCCGATATTGGGGTTAAATTAACGCTACTTACCGATGATAGGTTTGAACGTGTGGATTTGGAGAACATCAACGATATCGATTTACTTTTAACTGGTTGGATTGGTGATACCGGGGATCCTGACAACTTTTTCCGCCCTTTATTATCTTGCGAGTCTGACCGCGTTGGCCTTAACGTGTCCATGTGGTGTAACGATGACTTCGATTTCTTGCTCGATTTGGCTTTAGAAACTCAAGAACCGCGTTACCGTTTGAACCTATATCGCCAAGCACAGAACATTTTGAATCAAGAGTTCCCGGTTATTCCTCTGGCGCATGGCGTGCAGTTCCGTGTGCACGACAAATCGCTGACAGGCTTCAAATCAAGCCCTTTCAATGCCCAACCGTTTGATAGAGTTGAGAGAATTCACTGATGTTTTGGTATACCGTTCGACGCTTTAACCTATTTATCATCACTTTGATGATCCTTACATTAGTGGGTTTTTCTCTGCTGCGCCTTGACCCTCTCTCGCACTGGGCAAACGTTGATTTTTGGTCTGGCTGGCAAACTTACTTGATCAACCTTTCTCAACTCGATTTTGGCATAAGTAAAAACGGCAATGCGATTTACGACGAGCTCGCCGTTGTATTCCCAGCCACTTTGGAATTGTGTTTCTTTGCCTTTTTGGTGTCCCTTTTGATCGGCATTCCACTTGGAACCGTGGCTGGGATGAAGCAAGGTAAATGGCTCGATACCAGCATTTCATTCATGTCAATGTCTGGTTATTCCGCCCCAATCTTTTGGGTTGCTCTGTTACTTATCATGGTCTTTTCATTGGAATACCAACTCTTTCCCGTTGCGGGACGGTATGATTTACTTTACGAAATTGATCATGTAACCGGGTTTGCCATTATCGACGCATTCATGGCGAAAGGCGAATACCGCGCTCACGCACTGCAAAGCGTTATTGAGCATATGGTACTGCCATGTTTGGTGCTCGCTTTGGCTCCAACCACCCAGGTTGTCGGACTAATGCGCTCCTCGGTAGCGGAAGTGATGAGCCAAAACTACATCCGTGCAGCGAGAATCAAAGGTCTTTCGAACCGCGAAATCGTAACTCAACATGTATTGCGGAATGCGATACCGCCTATCATTCCCAAAGTTGGTGTTCAACTTTCGAGTATGATTACCTTAGCTATCATCACGGAGTCTATTTTTAACTGGCCAGGTATTGGTCGTTGGCTTTTAGATGCGCTAGCAAGCCAAGACTATGCATCTATCCAAGCTGGCGTGATGGTACTTGCGACTTTGGTTCTTACCGCTAACATACTCTCGGATTTGATTGGCGCGATGATTAACCCTTTAGTTCGAAAGGAATGGTATGCTAACAAATAACGTTTATCAGGAAGAGCGCATTCCAACACAGTTTGAGCGTTTTTGGCGAAGCTACCGCGCCAACGGACTAGCCATGTTTGGCTTGTGGTGCTTGGTGTTTATCGTCCTTATTACCATTTTTGCGCCCCTACTTGCACCATTTGACGCCCAAGCACAGTCAGGTGAGTTGCTTGTGCCGCCATCATGGGCCCCTGCAGGAACGGTTGATTACTTTTTGGGGACCGATGACTTAGGTAGAGATATTCTTTCGCGCCTGATTATGGGCTCTCAGCTAACATTTGGCGCTGCTGTCGCCATCACCGCAATTGCTGCCGTTGTAGGCTGTTTAATTGGCGTATTGGCAGGTATGACGAAAGGCTTACTGTCGAGTACTCTCAACCACTTGCTCGATACCGTCATGTCTATCCCGTCGCTCTTATTAGCAATCATTTTTGTAGCATTTCTCGGCTTTGGTGGGTTCAATATTTTACTCGCAATCTGCTTGGCATTGATTCCGCGTTTTATTCGCTCTGTTTATATCGCAGTCCACACCGAAGTTGAAAAAGACTACATAATGGCGGCACGCCTTGATGGCGCTAATGATTTCTACTTACTGTGGAGTTCAATTCTTCCTAACATTCTGACGGTCATTGCCGCTGAAATAACACTCGCGCTGTCTGCTGCGATTTTAGATATTACGGCACTGGGTTTTCTTGGCCTAGGTGCACAGGCCCCAAGCACCGAGTGGGGAGCAATATTAGGTGACTCTGTCGAGCTTATTTATATTGCACCTTGGACAGTAACCCTACCCGGCCTGACCATCATGTTTACTGTTATTACCCTAAACTTAGTAGGTGAAGGTGTACGTCAAGCGCTTAATGCGGGGATCGAATAATGCCGTTGTTAGATATTCGACATTTGACCATTGAGATCGAAACACCTCAAGGGTTGGTCAAAGCCGTTGACCGAATGAGCCTAACTTTGAACGAAGGCGAAATTCGTGGTCTTGTAGGTGAGTCTGGCTCTGGAAAAAGCTTAGTTGCAAAAGCGATTGTCGGTGTGAGTAAAGATAACTGGCGCATCACCGCTGACCGTATGCGCCTTGGCAATATTGACTTGCTTCAGCTTACGCCAAAAGAGCGTCGGCGCGTCATTGCTCGTGATATTGCGATGATTTTCCAAGAGCCTTCAACTTGTCTTGACCCTTCAGAGGAAGTCGGGCGTCAATTGATTGAATCCATTCCATCTCGCGCATTTGAAGGGAAATGGTGGGAGCGATTTAAATGGCGTAAAAAACAGGCCATCGCGCTTTTGCATAAAGTGGGTATTAAAGATCACAAGCGTTTAATGGGTAGCTACCCTTATGAACTGACTGATGGTGAGTGTCAAAAGGTCATGATTGCCATGGCGATAGCGACCAAACCTAAATTGCTGATCGCAGATGAACCAACCAACGACTTAGACCCGATTACCCAATCGCAAATTTTGCGTCTGTTGAGCCGCATGAACCAACTTAATAACACAACCATTTTGCTTATCGGCCACGACTTAGCGACCATAACACAGTGGGCAGGACGTATTACGGTAATGTATTGTGGTCAGTCGGTGGAGTCTGCCGATACCAGTAAAATCATTGCGGCACCCAAGCACCCGTACACCGATGCCTTGCTTAAAGCGATGCCTGACTTTAATGATTGGGTACCACACAAGCAAAAACTCCAATCCCTACCGGGCTCGATTCCGCCATTGCAGCATCTGCCTATCGGTTGTCGCCTCGGACCACGTTGCCCATATGCGCAGAAACAATGTGTAGAAATTCCACACACCAGACGAATTAAGAATCATAAATTTAACTGCCACTTTCCATTGAACACGGAGAAAAAGTCATGAGTGCGTTACTTGAAGTCGATAATTTATCGAAGCAATTTGTTACGCGCTCCCGTCTGTTCAAACGTCAGGTTAATGAGGCAGTTAAACCGGTAAGCTTTACTTTAGAGCCAGGACAAACTATTGGTTTTATTGGTCAAAACGGGTCAGGAAAATCCACACTAGCTCGTATGCTTGCTGGCGTTGTTGAACCAAGCTCCGGAGAGATGCGTGTGAATGGCGAACGATTGGAGCACAAAGATTACGCGACACGCTGCAAGCTCATCCGCATGATTTTCCAAGATCCAAACACATCGTTAAACCCACGAATCCAGATTGGTCGTATTTTAGAAGGTCCGCTAAAGCGAAATACCAACATGCCGCCAGATGCGCGCATGCAGCGTGTAAAGAACACCCTACTCCGCGTAGGATTGCTGCCTGAGCACGCCTATTTTTATCCACAAATGCTAGCGGCAGGTCAAAAACAGCGCGTGTGTTTGGCTCGTGCACTTATTCTTCAACCTTCCATCATTGTCGCTGATGAGGCGTTAAACGGTTTGGATATGGCAATGCGCTCGCAGATCATTAACTTATTCCTCGAGTTGCAAGAAGAGATGGGATTGTCATTTGTGTACGTGTCTCAGCATATTGGCATTGTTAAGCATATTACTGATAAAGTGATGGTGATGCATGAAGGTGAAGTGGTCGAGTTTGGCGAGACCAACCAAGTACTGACTCATCCCGAGCATCCTATTACTCAACGACTAGTCGAAAGCCACTTTTATAAAGCGCCAAGCCATCAAACAAAATAGCTTATCAAAGATGTAATCGTGCAAATGTAAAGAAGCCTGCTTTAACGCAGGCTTCTTTATTGCATGGGTACTAATCAAAGAACTAACGGCGGCTCGCTTGTTTGCGCAGTTCAAAATCAAACTCGTCAGGAAACAATACGACCCCTTCTTCATTTTGATTTGGGAATACAACAATCGATAGCTCGTCATCCTCTAGACCAGAGGTCCAACGGCTGTGCCACTTGTTTAAAGAGATCGCCTCAGGCTCGCAATCTTCCCAATCACCATTCGCCCATTGCAAAGCAAACTCTTCGTTTGGCCATACTGGTACACAATCATCATCTTCTGTATTTAACATGACACAGCCATGTTCGTCTTTTAGAATCCAAACCTTACGATTCGCCACAATCTCTTTTACGCAGTACTTTAAACGTTGCTCTTCATTGTAGCGATTAATGGTATCCATCTGCTCTTGGGTCAGTTGCTCAGACATATTCGTCTCCTATTTCCCATAGAAAAATGCCCGCAGCTAGGCGGGCATTTAAAGTATATGCTAGAAAATTAAGCTAGCTCAGTTTGAAGCCAAGGCCAACCTTGCTTCTTACGGCTTAGCGTGTTTTCCATCATTAGCATGCCGTCTTTTTCGTGCTTAACAAGCTTCTCAGCCCACTCACCTTTGTATAGAAGACGAGTTTGAGCAGTCGTGATGTCTGTTAGCATTACAGCAGCGAACGCTAGGTTATCTTTCTCACAACGAGATTCTAGGTCTGCTTCTAGTGCTTCGATCATACCGTCAACTTGCTCAAGAGTTGCAAGTTCAACCTGACCAACCACTACGTCACGACCGTTGAATGGGTAACCTTTAAGGTCTTTCTCAACAAGCTCAGCCGCTGATAGACCTTCGATGTTTGTCTTAGCAATTAGAAGATCTTTAGTGAATGCGTCAACATCTTGTACGTCTGCGATTACCGCTAGCTCAGCAACGGCATCTTTGTCTTTTTGTGTACAAGTTGGAGAAGCGAAGCCTACTGTGTCAGATAGAATTGCTGACATCATTAGCTTAGCGATTTTTGGAGTAATCGCGTGACCTTCAATCTTGAACATGTTGAATAGAACAGTGTTGGTACAACCAACAGGCCAGATCCATGCTTCCATTGGGTTTACTGTCATCACGTCACCTAGGCGGTGGTGGTCAACAATACCCGCAATTTCAGCTTCTGCGATATCGTCTGGTGCTTGTGCTAGATCTGAGTAATCTACTAGCCAAACGGTCTCACCCGCAACTGATGTGCGAAGCTCAGGAACTTCAGCGCCAGCAACTTCTAGGATGTGCTGAGTTTCACGGTTGATTTCGCCTTGGCGAATTGGCATAGCTTCAACGCCACGCGCTTTTAGAAGTTCAGTTGCAACGAGTGCACTACAAATACTGTCACTGTCTGGGTTCTTATGACCTACAACTAGAATCATGTTTCTTCCTATTCAAGTCAATTTTATACGCCGCCTAATACAGTTAATTAGGGCGTGTTTGCTCACAAAGGCCGATACTTTACCTGATTTCAGAGAGTTTGACACGAAGAAAAGTTCACAATGCTATTGCGAATAAATCTCATTTACATATAATGATAATTATTCCTATTTGCATTTGAGTAAACGATGAACGCGACCCAATTATTACACTCTGCACAACAGTTGTTTCAGCCTACTCAGTTTCGTTTAGCTTATAAGCGATTGCTGATCCCTATCGTCATGCTCATTTTGCTAGGCAATGAAAATACACGTGACGTAGCCGTACAGACGCTATCCGACTCATTCTGGGCGGTGTCATGCTATGTTGCTGCCACATTGGCTATTTATCATTATCTTTCAAACTTTATGTCGAAAACCAATCGAATTACCGAGCTATATCATCGCTCGCGTAATCATCAGGTTTTCTTTGCTTCTTTGTTGGGTGCTTTGCCTGGCTGTGGTGGCGCTATTGTTGTGACAACGCAATTTATTAGTGGCCGAGTAGGATTTGGTGCGATTGTCGCGGTACTTACTTCAACAATGGGTGACGCTGCCTTTTTACTTCTGGCCGCCAAACCAAGTGTTGGATTAGGCGTGGTTGGATTAGGCATTATCGTGGGTACTCTTTCAGGGTTAGTCGTTAATGCTTTTCATGCTGATAACTTTCTGCGACCAGAACCAAAAGAAGCACCTCAGACACATGCTTGTTGCCAACACCAGACAGACCGACATACACCCCTTGAACAACGTGCAATCAATCTACAAGGCGCATTTTGGAAATGGCTTATTGTGCCTGCTAGTGTCGTTGCTGTGTTAATGTCTTTCCAAATCGATATTAATCAGTTGCTATCTTTGAAAGCCAACACCATTGAATGGCTGGGCGCTATCTTTGCAGTGATCACAATGTCGTTGTGGGCGATGACAAAAGAGCTCGGCGATTATCAGTCAACAGTCTCTGAAGATGAAAAAATTGTGGACTCGCACCCAATTCAAAAAGCGGCTCAAGACACAAACTTCGTCAGTGCTTGGGTGATCGTGGCGTTTCTGGCGTTTGAACTGACGACCTATTTTTCTGGACTCGACCTTGTAGAAACCTTTTCTCATTGGGGGATATGGATGCCATTAGCTGGCTTAGCCATTGGTATGCTACCTGGTTGTGGTCCGCAAATTTTAGTCACTAGCCTGTACATCTCTGGTGCAGCGCCACTTTCTGCGCAACTGGCCAATGCGATTTCTAACGATGGTGACGCCCTATTCCCCGCCATTGCAATGGCACCGAAAGCTGCTTTGGTCGCGACTATTTACTCGTCCATTCCTGCGTTTATTGTTGGATACGGGTATTACTTTTTATTCGAGTTCTAACGCCCAGAGCATCAAAACGAGAAAGGAGCCGCAATAGGCTCCTTTCTTGATCTTGGTATTGGGCGATTTACTTCACGTTATGCTGTAACGATCGCTTTCGCATTGAGCCCTTTATCCACGCTCACCATTAACAACTGGCAAGGTTCTTGGTTTAGCTTTTCCCCTGTCCAGTAATCATACCAGTCCACCGGTTGATCAGACGTCAGCGTAAATTCCATCGCTCCGTAACTCGCATAATTAAACAAACAATGGAGGTCATTCTTCGTCGTTAGTTTTAAAAACGCGTGATTTAAACTCAAAGCGGTAAACTTTGCAGATTGTTGGTTACGTTGTTGACGTAACATGAGCTTAGACAGTGTCTTCTTAGCAAACGGCGTAATCTCAGGGAGCGGGTCACCAGACAGCAGCAAACCACCACTCGCTAATAACACCGTGCGATGAAATTTATACTCTTCTCTGGATGCAGATTGATTAGCTAATGAAGTGAACGTGGCGCAATCCGGGTCAATTTGCCACAATTTTCGATGCTGCCAACTACGGTAAAAGGTTTCTTTGGCTATCTGCTCGAATCGACGACTATGACGCTCTACATCGTCAGAAACACGCATTGCATCCACAAGTCCCAGAGATGGCCACATTGGCGCGTTACAGCCTAACAGCCATGCATCCCCTGCCCCTTTAGCGATCGCTTCCATACCCATGCGGTAGGCTTCTACACCGGTGACACCCGATTGGCTTCGTTTACCTTTTAACGTGCCCCAGTAGTTTGCGTCTAATTTGAATAGCTCAACGCCCCACTCTTGACGCATAACAGAGACCACATGAGTTAGGTGATCTTGCACTTCAGGGTTTGAAGTATCGAGAATGTACCAAGGCGTGCATCGCCAACCACCGTATGTGACATCTTCTGCTTTAAGTAAGCCACCATCCTTGTGGCGAACAAACCAATCTGGATGCTGTTTGAAGATCTCCGACTCAGGCTGTGCAATGAAAGGCGCCATCCAAATCGCCGGCTTTTTGCCTTTTGCACGGATACTATGAATGAGCTCTTTCACACCACCAGAAAACTTATCCGATGGGATTAACCAATCGCCCATAAAGGCTTGATAGCCATCATCCAGAAGTACCCACTCTAGGTCTTCGAGCTTATCTTGCATGCAATCAACGTTCTGCATGATGTTTTGCTCTGTCACGTCTGCGTAGTACGCATACCACGAACACCAACCAACAGGCGCATCTTGTGTCACACCTTGGCGAACAGGATGATGCTCTGCAATCATCTCGCCATAGGTTTGATAAAGCTCGGACAGCGATTGACCACAGAGTACCGCCACGGATTCAAGTTGATTACTTTCCCAATCCGCCACTTGAGTCAACTCACCATCAATTGCGGCTGATAAAACCCAATGCCCATCACGCAGTACAACATCAAAATAGCCAGCAAAGCGATGACATGATGTGAAGCCATACAATGTGTAGCCAGCCGAGCCTTCCACCACTAAATAGTTGTAATAACGCTTAGGGGCATCTTTAGGGTAGATTCGATAAGAAGGATTATTGTCTGGGCAGCGACCAATATCAACGGGGTGATTGATCGTTCCCGCCGTTTGCGCCAACATTTGAAAACCATCCCCAATTACGTTGGCCTCGTGCTCGTACAAAAACGGCATTTCGAGCAACACTTCACGGTCGGTAAAGGTTTTATTGTGAAGACCAGCAAAAGAAAAATGTAATTGATTACCCTCGACTTCAACTTGGAAGTCATTGTTATTCACAGTGATCTCAGTGTGATTTGCTAATTGAATGCTCTGAGCCATAATGGGTCTACTCACTTAATTATTATTGTTTAGCTTGGCGCATTATCTCCTGCTTGTCTCACCCAATTCGTTACCATCATCACGAATACCAGTCTCGTTTAACGTTATGAAGTTACTATTGAGACAACGCTCACTGAAATTTTGATAAAAAAATACCAGCCCTGAGGCTGGTATTTCGATTTATGCAAACTGCACTAATTAAGCAACTTCGATCGGACCACCAAATGAAGTGACTGGCGGCACTTTACCTGTGAACTTCTCGAAGTCTACGATACATGTGTTCGCAGAAGTCGCCTGTGCAAGCTCAGAAGAACCGATGTCTTGCGTTAGCGTGTTAGGATCACCGTAGGTACAGATTGCGCCTTCTTTCTCGTTTAGAGGACCGTACCATGCACCTTCTTCGATACGAATAACGCCACGTGGGTAGCTGTCAGTCAAAACAGCACCAGCTAACAGCTGACCACGACCGTTGAATACTCGTACCAAATCACCATCTTTGATGCCTTTTGCTTTGGCATCCGCTGGGTTGATGTAAACCGGCTCACGACCTTGTACCGCGTAAGTCGCGCGGAACTCTTCAGACTCACACATTTGAGAGTGAAGACGCTTATCAGGGTGGCAAGACTGCAACCAGAATGGGTATTTATCTGAACCAGGACCACCGTGTGAACGCTCTGATTTTTCGAACCACATTGGGTGCTCTTGACAGTGTTCATAACCGTAACGGCCGATCTTGCGTGATGTAATCTCGATGAAGCCAGACGGTGTACCTAGTGGGTTAAGCTCAGGGTCTTTACGGAAGTCCGCATGACGAACCCAAGGTTTACCTTCACCGAAGTCTAGTACGCTCTTCTCCCAGAACTCGTTGAATTCTGGCATTTCAAACTTACCTTCGTTCGCTTTTTTACAATCGTTGTAAAGGCTTTCGATCCATTCCATCTCGCTCATACCACGAGTGTATTCTTCGCGGCGACCAAAACGCTGAGTTAGTTCACTCATGATTTGGAAGTCAGGCTTAGATTGGAACAATGGATCAACGAGGCGATGCATCGCAATCAGACCTTTGTTCGAGTATGAACCGTATACGTCGATGTCGTTACGTTCCCATTGCGTACACGCCGGTAGAACGATATCTGAGAAACGACATGTCGCAGTCCAAGCAAACTCGATCGTTACAACCGTTTGAAGTTTGCGGAACGCTTTCTTCATGCGGTTACGATCTTGATGGTGGTGCCATGGGTTACAACCCGAGATAACCATCATCTTGAAGTCTGGCAGTTTCACTTTACCGCCGTTGTAGTTGATCTCTTTGCCAGGTTCTAGCAGACAGTCGATCCAACGTGCAACTGGGATAGTACGACTGTAGCCGTTAAAGTCGTTGTTGTCCCACTTCGGTTTCATACCTTGGTCAAGGTTACGAGGGAAACCACCAGGGCCCGCGAAACCAGTAGAAGGCACACCGATACTTGAGTAGTGGTGACCGTAAGAGATACCACCGCCAGGTAGACCGATTTGACCAACCATTGCAGCAACCACAGCCGCTGCCCAGTATGGCTGCTCACCGTGCTCTTGACGCTGGATACACCAACCCATCAGGATCTGTGTACGACCGCTGACTAGCATGCGTGCGAATTCACGGATCTTGTCCGCTTTCACACCACAAATCGCTGCTGCCCATTCAGGCGTCTTCTCTACTTTGTCTTTTGTCTTACCTTGAACGTATTGAATGAACTCTTCAAAGCCGAGACAGTAAGTATCAATGAATTTCTTATCGTACAGGTTTTCGTTGTACAACACGTGCGCCACAGCGAGCATGAACGCTACGTCTGTCAGCGGGTTGATGTACAAGTGATCGTTCTCTAAGTAGCGCTGAGTTTTGTTCTTCACTGGGTCTACAGATAGAACGTTGATCTCACCTTTCGCCACTTTTTCTTTTAGTTGTGCAAGGTACTTAAACGACTCATGCGTTTCACAGTTCCAACCTACTTGAAGGTTTTTCACTGGGTCGTTAGCCCAAAGAACGATGTTGTCAGAGTTTTCTAGGATCTCAGACCAAGACGTACCTTGTGCGTAAACTTCGGTTGAACCTAGCACGTACGGCATAATGGTTTGGCCTGCACCCGTCGAGTAGTCACCTACTTTAGTGATGAAGTTGCCGTGCATACCTACTGCACGTTGCATGTGCGCTGTACAGTTGTTAAATGAACCCGTTTGGTTCCAACCTGTTTGACCTGCATGCAGCGCCCATGGGCCGTAGTCTTTTTGAATACGTTCTAGCTCACGGTAGAACAAGTCTAGCGCTTCATCCCAAGTTACTCGGATGAAACGGTTGTTACCGCGAGTATCTGCGCTGTATTTATGTTTCTTCAACCAATCTAGACGAACCATTGGGTAACGAACACGTGAAGGGCTGTAGATAATACCCTTAATGCCGTTCAACATTTCTGTTGGGTTTTTGTCTAGCTCTAGCGGCTTGATCTCTTGAACTTTACCCGCGTAGATGTGGGCGCGGAACGCGCCCCAGTGAGAACCGGTTACTTTCCAAGTACCTGTCGTCTCAACGGCATTTGCAGAGGCGGACGCCAATAAGCTAGGGCCAATTACTGACGCTGCACTTGTGGTTGCTACACCTTTAAGAAAACTTCTTCGTGTAATAGCCATTTAAAATTACTCCAATCCGACGCTTATTAGTGGTGACCTTCAGCATAATCTGAAGAGTGTTTCTGTAGATACTTCAAGATCAGTGCTTCACTGTCTGTATCTAGGTTAACGAACGCCAACATACCGTCGAACATACCTGGCCAGGTGTTCGCGTCGAAGTGCGCTTCCGCAGGTTGAGTGTGACATACAGAACAATTGGTCTTGTAGGCTTCACGAGATTTTTCCCAAACAGGATTGATGTCGTTCAGCATAGACTCTTTCTTAATCCATACTTTCGCCGCTACTTTTTCCCAAGGAAGGCCTGTTAACTCATCCACTTTTTTCTCACCAGTCGTCACAATGTTGCTGTCTGTTGCTGCTTCTTTCATCAGAGACGCAGTCGCAATGTTCTTACCGAAGTCTTCTTGAATTACACGACCAAAACCTTTTGCTTTGCGCCAACCGTCAATTTCGATCTCAACAAACTCGCCTTTGTCTTCAAGAACTTTAACGGTCGATGCAGGATTAAGAAGACCAGCTTCTTTACTGCCTTGCGCATCAAAGTAAATTGGTAGGTGACGAACGCTCACGAGTTGCTGACCAACGCCGTAATCCGTGTTAGAAGTCATACCCTCTAGATCACCCACGATACCGCCAATGCTGTCCATGCCTGCTGGTAGGTTGTGCGCAATACCCTTGTGACAGTCAACACAGCTTTGATCTTTCTCAGCGGCTTGCTTCATTTGGATACGAGCCGTAGGAGACATTTGCTCGAAATCCATCGATTCGTAGTTGTGACAGTTTTTACACTCCAGAGATTTGTTTGCCGAGAAACGATCCCATTCGTGTTTAGCAAGTTCGATACGACGCTCTTCGAACACACCCGGTTCGTCGTAGTTGCCAAATACTTGTGCAAATACTTCTTTAGAAGCTTGCATCTTACGAGCGATCTTATCTGTCCAGTTATGTGGAACGTGACAATCAGGGCAGGTAGCACGAACACCAGAGTGGTTTTTCCAGTGCACCGTTTCTTGTAGCTCAACGTACACGTTGTCACGCATTGTGTGACAACTAATACAGAATTCTTCTGTGTTGGTTGCTTCTAGAGCGGTGTTAAAGCCACCCCAAAAGATAACACCAGCAATAAAGCCGCCCATAGTCAGCACACCTAGGCTGATATGTACAGCTGGGCGCGTCATAGTACGCCACAGTTTAATGATTAATGATTTCATTATTTGCTCTCTTAAAATCTTTTCAAAAGTGTGGTTATGAGCTCACTGGCTTACATGCCGTGCGCGCCTGGAGGTCCAAAGAAGAAGACTTGCAACATCCAAACGATGAACCCGTAGCCGCCAACAAAGGCCACACTCAGAATTGGGAAGAGAACAACTGCAATGAAGAGGAACGACTTCCACTCCAGGGAGCGTTTTTCACCACTCTCAATTTTATTAACATCACTCATACATTTGCCTATTTTGTATCTAGTGTTATTGAAAAGCCCGCGTAACCAAGCTTAAGTTTTTTACAATCTCTAATGGAAAATGTTAGACCATACTAATAGTAGGGTTCAATCAAATAAGCGACCTCAGACCTTGTAATTCAACACTTTTTTGAGCTCATCCAGAGATATGATGGATTGATGTTATTTATTAAAAAACATGAACAGATGTGACAAAATAAGTCTTTTAAGGAGTTGTTAAATAAACAACATTTAAGAAACATCGATCACATTTAAATCGTAATTACCATGCCATAAATCGACTTAAAAACTCCGAAAAAGATAACCACTTGTAAACAGAATGCTGCGTATTAATGTCTAAAATAGCACTCAAGGTTTACTTTAAGAACAGCAAAAAGTGCACATAGTGGTTCATATAAAGGGGAGGCTTAGATACAATTATTCGCGTATTTTCAAGGAGCGATTATGGATAACGTGGTGGATATAAGCTGGGTCAAACTGGCACTGTTTGGTTTGATTTTATTGGTCCCCTTCTTTATCAATGCCCGCTACAAATTAGGGATAGCAAAAGACACGATAATCAGTGTTATCCGAATGACATTTCAGCTCATATTGATTGGCGTGTATTTAGAATATCTTTTTCAATTAAACAGTTTACTTGTCAATATACTTTGGCTTGCCATCATGCTACTGATTGGTGCCAGCTCAATTGCGGGAAAAGCTCAGTTACCTAAAAAGCCACTTATGCTTCCGCTACTAACGGGCCTTACCTGTGGTCTAATACCACTTCTGATTGCAATTACAGCAGGCCTAGTGCAACCATCCCCTATTTACAATGCGCAGTACATGATCCCACTTGCTGGTATGTTATTGGGTAACAGCTTGAGTAGTAATATCATCGCTCTTCAGAATTTGTTTACGGCTTTTGAGCAGAGACAAGCAGAATATGAGGCTGCAATCTCACTTGGAGCCTCTCCTCGCTACGCATCCTTCCCCTTCATTCAGGAGGCTCTTAGAAAGTCCCTTGCCCCGACTTTAGCTTCTATGGCCACTACAGGGCTGGTTACCTTACCGGGTATGATGACCGGTCAAATTCTAGGTGGCGCGAGCCCGATGGTTGCGATTAAATACCAGTTAGTAATTATGCTGGCTATTTTCGTTATGTTGAGTGCCTCCGTAACCATAACGTTAGAAATGACATTGCGCTGGGTACAAACCAAAGAAGGCCGAATCAAGATAAAAATCGAGCAACCCGAATCGACCAAAACTCACGGTTAGTTGGCGCTTGTGGGTAAAGCCCGTTAAACAACTTATGTTGCCAAGTCGAACGTACTTATAACTGAATAACTCAACTATTCTTCGAGCACTCATCAAGACGCTTTCAGATGAAAAGTCAGGCAGAATTCTTTTTGATATAAGCCTCTAATTTTATGAAATTTTCTTTGCAAGTTTAGATACGCACGACCTTTGATACAGGTTATCCACAGAAAATGTGGATAAGCCCCCAAAACCCATACGCAACCAGAAACATAGCAACATAAGTGATCAATCGAATCGTCATGCATTGATCACGTGACTGACATGTTCTAATTTTAAAGTAAAGGCAGTGACCACAAACTTGGAGAGACGTACATGGATGTCTTAATGATCAAAGAAAATTACGATGAACTCCTGTCCGATGCACCTCTGGATTGGCTCGTTCAAGAACCAAAGGAAGTAACTTCTCATTGGCTCCCAACCGATTTTGGCATCAACGAAGAGTTGATTTAGCATGACTCGACTTATTTGACATTTGCAGAGACAAATAAAAAGAAAGGCGAACCATCTGGTTCGCCTTTCTTGTGATCTTCTAAACTTATCGCAAATGGTTATCTTCATCGCGTAGATAAATCATCCAATACCACATGCCAACAAATACGCCACCACCAATAATGTTTCCTATCGTAACAGGAATTAGGTTGTTTACGATGAACCCCATCATGTTTAAGTCCGCGTAGTTTGCAATATCTGCCCCTGTCATTTGCCAAAACGCTTCTGGCGCAAAGTACTTAATACCAATCGCCATAGGTACTTGGAACATGTTCGCAATACAGTGCTCAAAACCTGCCGACACGAACATAGCCACAGGCAAAATCATGACCGCTATTTTATCTGTCAATGTTCGCCCACTAAACGTCATCCAAACTGCAATACAAACTAATACGTTACACATGATGCCAAGCGCAACAGCAGCAAAGAAACCATGATGTAATTTGTGTTGGGAGATCGCCATCGCGTTAAGACCAACTTGGCCATGATCAAACATATATTGCTTGGTAACTAGCATACAGGCCACGAGCAAAATGGCCCCAACCATATTGCCAAAGTAAACCACCAACCAGTTTTTGATAAGTGCTTGCCAAGAGATTTTTCCACTCGCACGCGCAACTAGTGTCAGTACAGAGCTAGTGAAAAGCTCGCCGCCAGTAACCACCACCAAAATCAAACCAAGGCTAAATGCCAGACCACCAATGAGTCGTGTAATGCCCCAAGGCAGCTCGCCTGCGCCTGTCGTTACTGTGGTATAGAAGATGAAAGCAATACCAATATGAAGCCCCGCAGAAATGGCGAGCAGAAAAGATTTGATTGGGGCTTTCGTTGCTTTGCCTACCCCCACTTCAGCTGCGCGTTCCGCAGCTTGTGGCGGTAATAGTGAGTCAAACTGATTAAAGTTCATTCTGGTGTAACATTTAGAAACATTTAAAGAGGCGCGGATAATCGCTCTATTTCCCTATTTTTTCAAGTGCTATTTGGCGTGTTTACTAAAATCGTTGTTATTGGGAGATCAAGCAATAAATAGCGCCTATCATTCGCTACCGTAAGTATCATTGATACTTAACAAGTATTCGGCCTTTCGAACAAAGATCCTGCGTTATATCAGCCTGATAGCGCCATACTTAACACTTCTTGTCGTTGAATGTTGCCCAACGCTACTTTTCAGACTAGCTTGGTAAAAAAAGCGCAAAGGAATCATTTATGAAATATTCAGCTGAACATATCGCCGAATTGAATCTACTTCTTCAGTTCGACCTAAGTAGTGCTGCAACTGGTATTAAAGTTCATACAGACGCGTCAGAAGAAATGCAGGCAGCCGTTGCTCGTCTATATGAGAAGCAACTTTGTACACAGCCTGACGGTGGTTATCTAACAGACGAAGGCATTGAAGTTGCAGAACATGCAGATAAGATTTTAAGAGTTTTGTCTGTGTAATTTGAACAAAAAACGCCACCGAACTCGGTGGCGTTTTTTAGTCCTATATTTTTCCTGTCGATGCCTGCGGCAATAATCGCTTTTTCATTTTGCTAAATGGTTGAACCTTGTCATACAACCAGTTAAAACCAGTAGCATAAAATAGGAAGAAAACGAGGAAGCCGGCTTCCAGCATCAGAGCTTGAAGAAGCGTAATTTCTAAGAACCAGGCAATCACAGGTAGAGAGATAAAGATCAATCCTCCCTCGAAACCAACAGTGTGTCCAAGCCGCATCGCTAAACTTCGCTCAGCTCGATTGCCACCAAACCACTTATCAAAGTACAAGTTGTAGATGTAGTTCCATATCACGGTATACATACTCAACCCGACCCCAACTAACGCGAGATCACTAGAGCCCTTTCCAGTGATCAATGAAGCCGCTGGTACAATAATCGCGAGTGCGATTAACTCAAAAAGTACTGCATGAAAAATTCGTTCGTTACGAGTCATATTTCTCTATCCAAATAGTTCTACTCAATGCTTAGAATTTTATCTATTATTTAGATAATCAAAAGTTAGATACCATCGGTTTAAGCGATATGTTTACCATCGAACAACTGCAAGCTTTCATTGCTACATCAGAAGCAGGATCATTTTCAGGAGCAGCTAGAAAACTGGGGCGAGCTCAATCTGTAGTGAGCCAGCACATCATGAATATGGAGATCGACTGTGGCGTTGAGCTTTTCGATCGATCAGGCAGGTACCCTAAATTAACTGAGAATGGCCTCGCTCTCGTACCCTATGCGCAAGCAACAATCAGCCAACTCGACCGCCTAAACAATAGGGCATCGCAGCTCTTTTCCACGCCAACGAACAAATTAGTCTTAGCTATTGATGAAGGGATTCCTCTGACTCGCTTGCCGGATGTGCTAAAGAAGTTAGAGCAACGCTTTCCACACTTACAAGTTGAATGCTTAACGGCATCAAGCCCTGATATCATTGAATTGGTTAAGTCGGAACGCGCCACGACTGGGATTATTTTGAGTGATTTACAAATGCCAAGGCACATCGATTTCACCAATCTTGGCAATATTGCATTTGATGTCTATGTCTCTTCAACACATCCTTTAGCAAAGCAGCAAATCACTCACATTGATCAACTAAAACAACATCGTCAATTGGTCATACGATCCAAAAGTGCAGAGCCATGTGGTCTCAATCAAGCATTTAGCCCAGATATCTGGTACGCTGATAACTACTATATTTTGTTGGAATTGGCGAATAAAGGGTTTGGTTGGTGCTTTCTACCACAGCATTTAGTCGCGTATTCACCTAATACATTAAAAAAAGTTGGGGATGATTTCACAAAACTGGCTTGGCAAGTCAATGTTGACCTTATTCAGCACCAGAAATGGCATTCAGATCCCCTCCATCAACAAGCCAAAGCAGAACTGCTCAACCTATTCGGGCAGACATAAGTAAGTAGGAAGACCCAAATGGCAAATACATTGATCGTAGGTGCAGGCTGGCTCGGAACTCCGCTAGCAGAAACATTGATGAAAGATGGACACTATGTTGTCGTCACTCGTCGTAGCCAAACTCGATTAAAAGAGTTACCCACCTCATTAACTCACTCCGTATTGTTCGATTTCAATCAATTGAACGCCACAGCACGGCTAGATGAACTGCTCAAACAGCATCAAATTACGCACGTTATCGGTGCTTTTCCTCCAGGATTTCGTAAAGGACGCGGTCAAGAATATGCACAGCAATGGCAAATACTTGCCAACGCAGCTAAGCAAAACAACGTTGAAAAACTTCTCATGATCAGCTCTACCACGGTTTACCCTAACCTTGCTTCCGATATGGAAGAAGCTGACGCGTCACTCTCTTTAGCAGCCGAAAGCCCTTATTTCTCTGACAATGCACGTATTATGCTTCAAGCAGAGCAGCATGTTATCGACTCGAATATTAACTTTGTTATTCTACGTTGTAGCGGATTAATCGGGCCAGATAGACACCCATCTCGCTTTGCAGCAAGGCTTCAACAAGTTAGTCGTAAAGCACCAGCTAATATGCTTCATCAAGATGATGCTGTCTCGGCTGCGAAATTTGCCTTAGGCAATTTAAGCAACCAAGTCATTAACGTTACTACACCTCATACTGTCAGCAAGGCTGAGTTCTACCAAGCTGCCATAAACAAAATCGGAAGTGAGATACCTCTTCCACCCGTCACAGAGCAAGCTGACAAGCGTATTCTTGCTGACAAACTACTCTCACTTGGTTATCGATTTCACTTCAATTCAACTTTGGATGCGCTATGAGACTCTATAGACATATAGAAACGCTTTGGGATTACATGCAACTCAAACATGAACTGAAACCTGCGGACTGTTTGTTTGTGATGTGCAGTAATGATGTGCGTGTAGCGGAGCACGCTGCCAAGCTCTACCACCAAAAGTTGGCACCTTTGATTGTATTTTCAGGGGGTGAAGGTCGCTTCACAGATGGACTGTTTGAAAAAAGCGAAGCAGAAACCTTTGCCGAGATTGCAAAGATGTCGGGCGTTCCAAGTGAAGCAATTTTGCTCGAAACTGAATCCACAAACAGTGGAGAAAATGTTCGCTTTACTGAGCAACGATTAAAAGAGGAAGGAAAACAGTGTTCCTCGTTTATTCTGGTACAAAAACCGTTTATGGAGCGTAGAGCAATCGCGACATTTGAAAAACAGTGGCAGTCACCCTACACTCAGCTCCAAGTAAGCTCTGCGGCTCTTCCATTTTTTGAATACATTAATGAAGACATGCCATTAATGATGGTGCTAGAAGCACTAATGGAAGATTTCTCTCGCGTAAAAAGCTATCCAGAGAAAGGATTTCAAACCGAGCAGAACATCCCTCAGCAAGTCGAATCTTCTTACCAGGTTTTACTCGAGCGGTTTGGTTTTGACTTAGTCTAACTTTTTCTAACCGACAACAAAAAGCCACCAAGTTCGGTGGCTTTTCTGTATCAATACGGCTTATTTACCGAGCGCTTCTTTGTAATGTTGGCGGCATACGGAGACATACTTATCGTTACCGCCGATCGCAACTTGATCGCCTTCTTTAATTGCCACGCCGTGTTCATCGGTACGAATAACCATATTCGCTTTGCGGCCGCAATGGCAGATTGTTTTGAGCTCAACCAGCTTGTCTGCCCAAGATAATAGATACTTACTGCCTTCAAAAAGTTCGCCTAGAAAATCGGTGCGAAGGCCGTAACACAATACTGGAATATGCAACTTATCAACGACTTCAGTAAGTTGATAAACTTGTTCTTTCGACAAGAACTGACACTCATCAACAAGAATACAGTGACGTTTTTCAACCTCATTCAGAGCTGCGATCTCCTGATACAAATTGGTATCCTGACGAAATAAATGTGCGTCAGATTGAAGACCAATACGAGAGCTCACTTTACCGACACCAAAACGATCATCTAGCGCAGCCGTAAAAATAACTGGCGTCATGCCGCGTTCTTGATAGTTGAAAGAGGATTGAAGAAGCGTTGTTGATTTACCCGCATTCATTGCTGAGTAATAGAAATACATCTGAGCCACAGAGCATTACCTAAAGTTAAAGTTTTAATTTATGGAAATGGAAAATAAAAGGGCTGAATTATCAGCCCTTTAAAAATGAAAATTCAATTACTTACGACGCCACGTTGTGCCTTCTGGACCATCTTCCAGAACAATGCCCATTTCGGTCAGCTTGTCACGAGCCATATCTGCATTCGCCCAATCTTTCGCAGCGCGAGAATCATTACGCAGCTTGATCAGAGCTTCGATTTCAGCCACTTCATCATCGTTACCCGCATCACCTTTTAGGAAGGCTTCAGGATCTTGGTGAAGAATACCGATCACGTCAGCTAGTTCACGCATTAGCGCACCGAGTTCGCTCGCTTTCTCTAGGTTTTCTGTCTTCAGGCGGTTAACTTCGCGCGCCATGTCGAACAGAACTGAGTACGCTTCTGGTGTGTTGAAGTCATCGTTCATCGCTGCAGTGAAGCGAGATACGTATTCTTCACCACCAGCAGGCGCCGCGTTTAGGTCTAAACCACGTAGAGATGTGTACAGGCGCTCAAGCGAAGCACGTGCTTGGTTTAGGTTATCTTCGCTGTAGTTTAACTGGCTACGGTAGTGACCAGACATTAGGAAGTAACGCACTGTTTCAGCATCGTAGTGACCAAGAACGTCACGGATAGTAAAGAAGTTACCTAGAGATTTAGACATCTTCTCACGGTCTACCATTACCATGCCACTGTGCATCCATGTGTTCACGTATTGTGTATCGTGTGCACAGCATGATTGCGCGATTTCATTTTCATGGTGTGGGAACTGAAGGTCAGAACCGCCGCCGTGAATGTCGAAGTGGTTACCTAGGATTGAAGAGTTCATTGCTGAACACTCAATGTGCCAACCTGGACGACCAGGACCCCATGGTGACTCCCACGTTGGTTCACCCGGCTTAGACATCTTCCAAAGTACAAAGTCTAGAGGGCTGCGTTTTGCTGTTTCGATATCAACGCGCGCGCCAGCTTGAAGCTGATCAAGGTCTTGCTTAGAAAGCTTGCCGTATTCGTTGAACTTACCCACTTCAAACATTACGTCACCGTTATCTGCAACGTATGCAAAACCGCGCTCGATTAGCTTCTCAACCAATTCGATGATTTCAGCAATAAACTGTGTCGCACGAGGTTCAACGTCCGGACGTTTCATGTTCAGAGCATCAAAATCAGCGTGCATTTCACCAATCAAACGCTCAGTCAATGAATCGCAAGACTCACCATTTTCTGCGGCACGTTTGATGATCTTATCGTCGATATCTGTGATGTTACGTACAAACGTCAGATCATAGCCCAAGTAGCGAAGGTAACGTGATACAACGTCAAAAGAGACGAAAGTACGACCGTGACCAATGTGACAGAGATCGTAGATGGTAACTCCACAGACATACATACCGACTTTGCCAGCTGTAATTGGTTTGAATTCCTCTTTCTGTCTTGTGAGTGTGTTATATATCTTTAACATGATCTCTATCTATGATTGTGAATGAATAAAAGAAGATGAGTATATCAACTCCAACCTAGTTAGGTAATAGCAATTAACCGATAAAACGATAATCGGCTAAACTTCAAGCACAAAACGAAGAATTTCCTCTTCCTGAGTTTTTAAAGCACTAGAACTTAGGCTAGAATCTCGGGCTCAACACAACACAGTAAAGGAAAGTAGCATGATCACCCTTCACACTAATTTTGGTGACATCAAGATTCAACTAAACGAAGAGAAAGCGCCAGAGACAAGCGCAAACTTCCTTCAGTACTGCCGCGACGGTTTCTACGACAACACGCTTTTCCACCGTGTTATTGACGGCTTCATGATCCAAGGTGGTGGTATGGAGTCTGGTCTACGTGAAAAAGCGACTCGTGCACCTATCAAGAACGAAGCAAACAACGGCCTAAGCAACAAAGTGGGTACACTTGCTATGGCACGTACTATGGAGCCGCATTCAGCAAGCTCTCAGTTCTTCATCAACGTAAACAACAACACATTCCTAGACTTCCGTAGCGAAAGCCTAGACGGTTGGGGTTACTGTGTGTTCGGTGAAGTAATCGAAGGCATGGACATCGTAAATAAGATCAAAGGCGTTAGCACTGGTTCTTACGGCATGCACCAAGACGTACCTCTAGAAGACGTAGTAATCACTGGTACAACAATTGAAGAGTAATTCTTAGGAATTATTTTTAAAAGATAAGTTAATGGGGAGGCATAGCTTCCCCTTATTTCTATGACGACATTATTTATTTCCGATCTTCACCTTACCCCATCACGTCCTGATATCACGGAATGTTTTGTGACGTTCATGCGAACAGAAGCAACAAAAGCTGATGCACTTTATGTACTCGGCGATCTGTTTGAGTTCTGGATTGGTGACGATGACAACACCCCTTTTGCAGACCAAATCCGTGCAGAATTTAAAGCACTGACGGATGCGGGTGTGCCAACTTTTTTCATCCAAGGCAATCGAGATTTTTTACTCGGCAAACGCTTTTGCAAAGAAACCGGTATGACATTACTCGACGATGTCTGCACGATTGATCTTTATGGTCAAAAAGCCGTAATCCTACATGGCGATACGCTCTGCATTGACGATGTGAAATACCAAGAGTTTAGAAAAACCGTTCACAAGCCATGGCTACAATGGTTGTTTAACCGTATTCCTTGGTTCATTAAGAAGAAAATTGTCTCAAAAGTTCAATCCGATATTCGTGATGATAAAATGAGCAAGTCATTAGATATCATGGACGTTAACCAAAATGAGGTCGAGAAAGTGATGTCTCAGAACTGCGTCAACATAATGATTCATGGTCACACACATCGCCCGAACACACATTTTTTTGACGTCGATGGCATTAAAAAGACCCGAATTGTTTTAGGGGATTGGTATACGCAAGGCTCAGTTTTAAAAGTAAATTCTGATAGTTTTGACCTGCAAACGAGACCGTTCATACAGAATTTGCGTTAAGCATGTAGAGCGTGTAGAAGATTCACGCTCAAGTCGTAGATATTTTGTAAAAAATCGCTATTATCATAATACTAAGTTAAACAGAACGAAGTACCTAATTGAAGTATTCTTACGTAGCTCGCCAACCGATTCTGGATAGAGAAAAACGAACCATAGGTTACGAACTCCTCTTTCGAGACGGCCCTAAAAATACCTTCCCTGAAGTAGAACCAGAGCTGGCTACTAGTCGACTGCTATCCGATCATTTTTTGTCGACGCATTACAACACATTAGGAAACAAACTTGGCTTTGTTAACTTTCCGCATCAAAGCTTGGTGAACTTGGTCCCAACTTTGTTTCCTAAAGAATCTCTCGTCATTGAAGTCCTTGAAGACTGCGAACCGACAGAAGAACTGTTAGAAGCCATCAAGCACCTTCATGAGTGCGGGTACAAAATTGCTCTGGATGATTTTGTTCCGACGAAAGCTTGGAAGCGTTTTCTTCCATACGTTTCCATGATCAAGTTTGATATTAGACTTGTGCCGATCAAGAAAGCTGCCATTTTTATTCAGGCGTTGAGCCCATTTAAAATCGACTTTCTTGCGGAAAAGGTAGAGACCTATGAAGAGTTTGAGCAAGCTCTAGAAGCCGGTTTTAACTATTTTCAAGGGTATTTTTTTAGCAAACCTGAGATGATCCAGAAAAAACGGTTGAACCCCGCGTTTCTTACCGTCATCCAACTTTGTAAAGAGATTGCAGATAAGCCCATCGACTTCAATGAGGTTGAACGTCTGTTTTCGATTGATGTGACGCTGTCATACAAGCTGCTTACTTACGTAAATTCAGGCTATACATTAACGACTAAGATCAAATCGTTCAGACAGGCGCTTATTTATCTGGGTGAAGAGCGACTACGACGCTTTATTTCCTTAGTTGCAATTGCCTCCGTTCAAGAAGATAAACCTGACTCTCTTTACTCTTTAGCGATTCAGCGTGCACGAATGTGTGAACTGCTACTTAGTCAAATGAACACTAGGTATGACCCTGGGCAGGCTTTTTTGACAGGCATGTTTTCTTTGCTCGGATCTTTGCTCGATCAACCGCTCTCGGATGTCATTGAAGATATCCCCGTTGACGAAGATATAAAACTCGCATTAACCAGTCGAAAAGGCGTACTTGGTCACTTACTTTCGATGACGATCGCCTACGAACAAGCGGACTGGGAGTTAGCCGAGCGATATTGCACCGTTCTTAAATTAACCGAACCTCAATTAGCAGACGCTTTTAATCAATCGACGGAATGGGCTCAAGAACTGCTGTCTCAAACGCCCTAAACGGCTATAATGCCCCAAAGAATACCTGCGACCTCACTTATGTGGGGTTGTTTGTTTTTACCGCTTAATTAATCGAGATTTCATTTTATGGCTTCTTCTTGTCCTTGCGGCTCTAACCGCACCTACCAACAGTGTTGTGAAATTGCCCACAATAACCACGCTGACGTCACCACTCCGGAGCAGCTAATGCGCTCTCGTTACAGCGCGCATGTGTTAGGTCTAGTGGATTACGTGGTGAACACATACCACCCAAGCTGTAATGCAGAAGAGCAACGTGAAGGCATTGCCCAATCTATCGACAGCGATTGGTGCAAGCTTGAGGTAGTGAAAGCTGAAGCGGGTTGTAACGAGAATGAAGGTTTTGTTGAATTCAACGCTTACTTTGACGAAGACGGCAAACGCTACTGCATGACAGAGCGTTCTCGCTTTGTAAAAGAAAATGGGCTTTGGTACTACATTGACGGCACGTTTCCAGAAGAAGAGCTAGAAGAAGAACCAGAACAAGATCCTCGCCTAAACCAACCAGTGAGTAGCCTAAAAGTAGGTCGTAACGACCCGTGTATCTGTGGAAGCGGTAAGAAATTTAAGAAGTGTTGTGGGTAAGATCATCCACTCCTAGCTTATTGAGCTCGATTTAATTGGATTCTTGACTTCGCCTAGGTTCGTTGGAGTGACGTGAATATATGTACCTATTTGAAGTAAATAACTCTACTGCAAGTACCATTAGAAAATATACCGTCATTCTGAACAGCTAGGGACGAGCGTGATTCAGAATCTAATCGCCACCAGCACTGTTGCCGGTTTTTGCCCCGAATCAAGAACACTAAAGTAAAAAGCCCCTAGGCTCGAGAGCATAGGGGCTTTCACTTATCGCAAGCTTACTTATGACGCTCTTTCAGTTTATTCACTACGTCATTCATCGATAAGCCTTGGTCTTGAAGCAATACCATTAAGTGATAAATCAAATCTGCAGATTCACACACTAACTCCGCCTTATCGCCCGACGTCGCCGCAAGCGCGACTTCAACGCCTTCTTCGCCCACTTTTTGCGAAATACGCTTGGTGCCACGGGCATAAAGACTGGCAGTATAAGAGGAATCTGGGTCGGCACTCTTGCGGGCAGCCAATAGCTGCTCAAGTTGATGAAGCCACACCATTTGTGACTCCTCTTGAGGGTCCACATCCCAGCAAGTTGTGTTACCCAAGTGACACGTAGGACCAATGGGATTCACTTTCACCAGTAGCGTATCGTTGTCGCAATCGAGCTGCATGTTCACTAGTTGCAATACGTTGCCGGAGGTCTCACCTTTCGTCCAAAGACGCTGCTTGGTACGAGAGAAAAACGTCACTTGACCTGTTTCGCCCGTTTTTGCCAACGCATCTTGGTTCATATAACCCATCATCAGCACTTGGCTTGATTGGAAATCTTGTACGATAGCAGGTACCAGACCATCCACCTTTTCCCAGTTGATTCGCTCAACTAGCGAACTTACTTCGGCGGCTTTTACACTCATAGTCGTACCTCAATGCCTTGTTGTTTCAAATACTGCTTTAGTTCACCAATATTGATGACTTGTTTGTGGAATACCGATGCGGCAAGCGCGCCATCCACATTTGCTTTTTGGTATGCTTCCGCAAAGTGCTCCATAGCACCTGCCCCACCCGATGCAATCAATGGCACGTTACACACTTCACGCACCATGTTAAGTTGTTCAATATCGTAACCGTTACGTACGCCGTCTTGGTTCATCATGTTCAGTACGATTTCACCAGCGCCACGCTTTTGTACTTCTTGCACCCAATCACGTGTTTCCCATTGAGTTGCTTTGGTGCGTTCTTCATCACCAGTAAACTGGTAAACCTGATACTTGCCTGTCTCTTTGTCGTAGTATGAATCGATACCAACGACGATACATTGCACACCAAACTTATCAGCAAGGTCAGTAATCAGTTGCGGGTTAGCCAATGCAGGTGAGTTAATAGACACTTTGTCTGCACCAAACTCAAGAATGCGCGCTGCATCTTCCGCTGATTTAATACCACCAGCGACACAGAAGGGAATATCAATCACTTCAGCAACGCGAGCGACCCAACTTTTGTCAACGACACGCCCATCACTTGAAGCGGTAATATCGTAGAACACAAGCTCGTCAGCGCCTTCTTCCGCATAACGCTGCGCCAGAGGAACGATGTCGCCAATGATTTCGTGGTTGCGGAACTGGACGCCCTTCACCACTTGTCCATCACGAACATCAAGACATGGAATTATTCGCTTTGCCAGCATGCAAATGCCTCCTCTGCTGTGAATTTACCATCTAACAGCGCACGACCAACAATCACACCAGCCACACCGCTGCCTTTTAGCGCTTCGATATCTGCTAATGAGCCAATGCCACCTGAAGATTGAAACTGCACTTGTGGGTACTGTTTACATAGGTCGACATAAAGCTCTACGTTTGAGCCTTCTAGCGTACCGTCACGAGAAATGTCCGTACAAAGCACGTGCTGCAAACCTACCGTCAGGTAATCGTTGATCAGAGCTTCGATAGTCACGCCTGAATCTTCTTGCCAACCAGAAATCGCTACTTTACGTGTGCCGTCTTGATCGATGTTGATGTCTAGCGCGAGAACGATTTTCTCTGCACCGTATTTTTCCATCCAACCTTTCACAAGCTCTGGCTGTTTTACTGCTGTTGAGCCAACGACAACACGCTGAGCCCCCGCTTCTAGCAGATCAATCACGTCTTGCTCTGTGCGCACTCCGCCACCGATTTGGATGTTCGCTGGCGTGCTTGCTAGTAGCTTTGCAATTAAATCAAGTTGACGTGCTGTCGTGTCTTTCGCGCCAGTTAAATCCACCAAGTGCAGCCAGTTAGCACCAGCTTGGTGGTACAAGTTGAACTGCTCTGCTGGGTCGACTTTGTACTCAGTTACTTGGCCGTAATCACCTTGATAAAGGCGAACCACCTGTCCTTCAATTAAATCAAGAGCTGGAATAATCACACTAAATCCCTTTTATAATTCTAAGAAGTTTTGAATAAGCTTCGCGCCCGCTTTTGAAGAACGCTCAGGGTGGAATTGCACGCCGTAATAGTTACCGCTTTGTACTGCTGCTGTGAACGGGTTGCCGTATTCACATTCCGCAATCGTGTAATCCCCAACAGGCATCGCAAAGCTGTGCACGAAGTAGAAATACTCTCCTTCTTCAATATCTTTGAAAAGTGGATTACCTGCTTTTGCAGAGACCGTGTTCCACCCCATATGCGGCAACGGCAAATCGCCAGTTTGTAGTAGCTTCACTTCGCCATCACAAAGTCCAAGACACTCAACTAACTCGTCGGCTTTCTGCCCTTTCTCTTGAGACACTTTGCCCAACAGTTGCATGCCTAAACAGATACCTAGTAATGGCTTTTCTACCTGTTTTACCAAGCTGATCAGATCGCGCTCTTCTAGGTTCTTCATCGCTTCGCTGGCGGTTCCCACACCCGGTAGGAATAGCTTATCTGCGGATAATACGACTTGCGGATCTTTTGAAATCGTTACGTCATAGCCTAGGCGTTCAATGGCAAACTTCACCGAAGAAACGTTGGCACAGCCAGTATCGATAATGACAACTTTCTGTTCTGTCACTGTTTTTCTCCTTGCTAACGTTAGCCTTAAAGCACGCCTTTACTACTTGGTAGCTCTGTGCCTTCTACTTTGATTGCTTGGCGTAACGTACGACCAAACGCTTTAAATAGACTTTCAATGATGTGGTGATCATTGTTGCCCGCAGAAGAAAGGTGCAACGTACACGCTAATGTGTCAGTCAGAGAGCGGAAGAAGTGAACCACCATCTCTGTTGAAAGATCACCCACTTGCTCACGACTAAACTGCGCGTCGAACTTAAGGTAAGGACGACCTGATAGGTCTAGTGCGCATTGCGCCAAACACTCATCCATTGGCAAGCTAAAGCCAAAGCGACCAATACCACGCTTGTCACTCAGTGCTTCCTTCAACGCTTGACCTAACGCAAGAGCGGTATCTTCCACTGTGTGGTGATCATCAATGTGCAGGTCACCTTCCACTTTGCACACCATTTGGAATCCACCGTGCGTCGCGATTTGATCCAGCATGTGGTCAAAAAAGCCAAGACCTGTAGAAATGTCATTACCGCCTTGCTCGTCAAGATTAACGAATACTTTGATGTCTGTTTCTTTTGTGGTGCGGACCACTTCAGCCACGCGCGCCTTCACTGTGAGATCTTTTAGGATCTGTTTCCAGCCCATGGTTTCTGGGTTGTATTGAATACCACGAATTGCCATGTTTTCTGCAAGTTGAAGATCGGTTTGACGATCGCCAATCACAACAGAGTTTTGGAAATCTACTTTGCCACCTTGAAGATACTCTTTTACCAAGCCTAGTTTAGGCTTACGGCAAGAGCAGTTATCTTCATCAAAGTGAGGACAAATCAGTACGTCATCGAACTTCACACCTTGAGACTCAAAGATCTCCATCATCATGTTGTGCGGTGCATCAAAATCAGCTTGTGGGTAGCTGTCTGTACCCAAACCATCTTGGTTCGTGACCATCACTAGACGATATCCTGCATCCTGCAACGACAGCAGGCTTGGGATAACAAATGGTTCTAGTTTTAGCTTATCTAAACGGTCTACTTGAAAATCAATCGGCGGCTCAACAATTAAGGTGCCATCACGGTCGATAAAAAGGATTTTTTGTTGTTTGCTCACTCGAACTTCCTTATTGCTATTCTTTTGGCGCTCCCGCTATTGAGCGAGAGCGATAAATTCTGTCTCTATCTATGCGTAGTAGTTTCTGATAAATCCAAGCGTTTTTTCGCACTCGTCACGGTTACCCACACTGATACGCACACAGTTTTCAATTGGCGAGTTACGCAAAATAATGCCCGTATCCCAAGCCGCTTTGAAAAGGTCATCGCCATCTGGGAATTTCACCAATAGGTAGTTCCCCCACCCTTCAAACACTTCCAAACCCGGAATCATTGAAAGGCCAACTTGCAAGTAAGCACGGTTTGCATTCAAATCGAGAACTTGAAACTTCGCTCGTGCTAAACCAGCTTCCGAAAGCGCCTGAGTCGCAATTTCTGCCACTGGAACTGGGACTGGGTAAGGTGCGATAACTTTAAGAAGTACATTAATAAGCTCTTCGTTCGCAAGCGTAAATCCACAACGCAGACCTGCAAGCGCAAAAGCTTTCGACAGAGTACGCAGAATCGCAAGATTCGAGTATTGCGCCAGTAGGTCCACCGTTGACGCTTCTGGACAAAAATCGATGTACGCTTCATCCATCACCACAATTGCACGGTCTTTTGTCATCTCAAGCAGAGACACAATGTCTTCACGCTTAACCAAGTTACCCGTTGGGTTGTTTGGCGAACATACAAAAACCAGCTTCACGTTATCCAGATTAGCTTCGATGCCTGCAAGATCGAGTTGCCAATCTGAGGTTAGCGGCACGGTTTTGCGCTCAACACCAATGGTTTCAGCGCTGATGGCGTACATACCGTAAGTCGGTGGGCAGTAAAGAATCGCATCTTCACCCGGATCACAGAATGCACGAATTAACAACTCAATACCTTCGTCTGCGCCACGAGAAGTCAGTGTTTGTTCTGGTTTAACACCCGCATACGCTGCGTAAGCGGAAATCAGTTCTTTCGGTTGGCATTCGCTGTAACGATTAAGACGAGCAAAGTCTGTTTTGTATTCATTGTTAAATGGTGATTCATTGGCATTTATCCATACGTCACCCGTACCACCGATTCGGCGAGCCGACATATAAGGGGTAAGCTGTTGGACTTGTTTACGCGCTAGCTTTTCCATCTCATTACTCTCTTATTCTTACTTACTTGCTAATTTTTCTACGCGGATAGTAACAGCACGTTTGTGAGCGTCCAGACCTTCCGCTTCAGCCATCGTGACTACCGTTGGTGCAAGGTTCTTTAAACCATCAGCAGAAAGCTCCTGAACCGTCATTCGTTTAGAGAAATCCGCCAAACCTAAGCTTGAATAAGTACGTGTGTAACCGTAAGTAGGAAGGACGTGGTTAGTCCCCGATGCGTAATCTCCCGCAGATTCAGGCGACCAATCTCCAAGGAAGATAGAGCCTGCATTATCAAGTAGAGGTAGAAGCTCACGAGGGTTCTTAGTCTGAACAATCAAGTGCTCAGGACCGTAGTAATTGGAAATAGAAACTGACTGCGTCATCGACTCGGAAATAATGATCAAGCTTGATGCCAGAGCCTTTTCTGCGATGTCTGCACGAGATAGCTCCTTAAGCTGACGTTGAACCGCATCCGTCACTTGATCAGCAATCACAGGAGAAGGAGTCACAAGTACCACTTGAGAATCAGGACCGTGCTCTGCTTGGCTCAAAAGATCCGCAGCGATAAAGTCTGCATCTGCGGTTTCATCGGCAATCACAAGCACTTCAGACGGCCCTGCAGGCATATCAATCGCAGCACCGCGGAAATCATTACTTACCTGACGTTTTGCTTCTGTCACATAAGCGTTACCTGGACCAAAGATCTTATCAACTTTAGATACAGTCTCTGTGCCGTAAGCCATTGCAGCAACCGCTTGGCCACCGCCGACGTTGTACACTTCATCAATGCCACACAGTTTCGCGACATAAAGGATCTCATCAGCGATTGGCGGTGGAGAACAAAGAACGACTTTACGACAACCTGCAATTTTTGCAGGAACGCCGAGCATCAAAACAGTCGATGGCAAAGGCGCACTGCCACCCGGAATGTACAAACCCACTTTTTGAATTGGGCGTGTTACTTGTTCACAAAGGACACCTGGCTGGGTTTCCACCTTGATCGGTTGCGGCTTTTGCGCTTTGTGGAACTTAGAAATATTGGCGTAAGCTTGCTCTAATGCGCTCTTCATTGACTCTGACAAACGCTCTGACGCTGCCTTAATTTCCTGAGAAGAAACACGAATGGATTCAGGCTTAACACGGTCAAACTTTTCGGTCAGCTCAATAAGAGCAGAGTCACCTTCTTCTCGAACTTTAGCAATAACTTCGGCCACAGCAGTGGTGATATTGGCACCTTCTGCAATAGCAGGGCGCTCCAAAATAGAGTCTTGCTGATTCTCACTTAATGATTGCCAAACGACTGTTCTCATGATGCTTACTCCATCATTTTTTCAATTGGTAGAACGAGAATTGAACTTGCGCCCAACTCTTTCAGCTGTTCCATTGTTTCCCAGAACAGGTTTTCAGAACTCACTAAGTGAACAGCCATTTTCTGCTTATCTGCAGAAAGAGGAAGAACAGTTGGGTCTTCAGCACCTGGCAGTAGTGCTTTAATTTGATCTAACTTCTCTGCTGGGGCGTGAAGCATAATGTACTTAGATTCTTTCGCTTGCTGCACACCTTGCATGCGAGTTAACAGCTTTTCGATTAGCGCCACTTTGTCTGCGTCGAACTCACCTGTGCGTTGAATCAATGTCGCTTTTGATTTGAAGATAATTTCAGCTTCTTTAAGGCCGTTCGCTTCCAGTGTTGCACCTGTAGAAACCAAATCAGCGATAGCATCAGCGAGACCCGCGCGAGGCGCAACTTCTACAGAGCCTGTCAGCATACATGTAGAGAATGGAACGCCGGCTTCATCCATGTACGCTTTTAGAAGTTGAGGATACGTTGTAGCAATACGCTTGCCAGCTAAGTCTTGTGGACCGTTGTACTCTTCGTCCTTGTCGATTGCGATAGATAAACGACAGCCACCAAAATCAAGTCGACGAAGCTGAACAAACTCGCAGGGTTCACCTAATGCTTTGCGGTCAAGGCGAACTTCTTCTAGCTCATTTTCGCCAATAAAGCCAAGGTCAACCACGCCATCCATAATTAAACCTGGGATGTCGTCGTCACGAACCAAGAGTAAATCAATTGGCATATTTTCAGAATGGACAACTAAACGCTCGCCCATTACGTTGAACTTTACGCCGCACTGTTTTAGTAGAGCTTGACTCTCTTTGCTAAGACGACCTTTTTTCTGAATTGCGATTCTTAAACGTTGTGTTTGCATTGCTTTGTCCCTATGCAAGATTTTGATATCTAAGTATTTTTCAAACTAATAAAACTAAAAAACCCTCGGGAGATTGAAGTCTCCCGAGGGTTTAAAATCTGCTTTTACTTTGATTTTACCTCCGGGAGTTTCCTGCCTCCCGGGTATGCGTACATCGCCCGAAAGACTAGATTGGGTGATGATGGTGATGAATGTTAATTACAAAATTACGCATACTTATTTCAAGGCTCTTCTCATTTGCTTTGTTACCAACCACACTAACCAAGCTGATTACTTTTTTCAACCCTTAATTTTAAAAAAATTCGAATTGTATAATACAAATAAAAAAGGAGGCCGAAGCCTCCTACAATTTCACTTTTTAAATCAGTGAATTACGCACTCTGGCAAGACGCTATTTTAGACTTTGAAAGCCATGACAAAATAGCGCAAACGATAACGAATGTTATCGACGCTGCAATGAACGAGAACGCTATTGAAGCAGTCATACCAAGGGCAATAAAGCCGACGCATGAAACAAGCGCGACTGATAATGCATAAGGTAGCTGTGTTGATACGTGATCAATGTGGTTACAACGTGCACCCGTCGATGACAAGATAGTCGTATCTGAGATTGGTGAACAATGGTCACCGAATACCGCACCAGCTAAAACCGCACTCAGCATCGGTAGCATTAGCGCTACGTCTGTTGCGCCAGCCATGTCACCCGCGATTGGTAGCATAATGCCGAACGTACCCCATGAAGTACCTGTTGAGAACGCCATTAGGCCAGACAACAAGAATAGGATAACTGGTAGCCAGTGTGGGTTAATGTTGCCCTGCGCCATTGTCGAAAGGTAAGTACCAGTCTTCATATCACCGATAACAGAACCAATGGTCCAGGCAAATACTAAGATTAGAATCGCACCAAACATAGACTTAGCACCAATCCAAAGTGTACGTGCGATCTCAGCCATTGGTAGACCTTGCTTCACAACAGTAAACAGTGCAACTGCTAAGCCAAGCAAGCTACCGTAGATTAGTGATGTACCTACATCTGTATTTTCAAAAGCACCAAGAAGCGCAAATTCCTTACCATCAGCAGCCAATGCTTGGCCACCCGTGTAAAGCATTGAAGCGATAGTCGCGATAATCAGCGTCACGATAGGAAGTATCAAATCTGACACTTTACCCTTTTCACTTTCACGGATATCTAGCTCTTCGTTTAGGTCATGCGCTTCTTGCGAGTCATTTTCTTTGTCTTTATCAAAGCCACGACCTTGCGATGCAGAGATCTCATGCTCACGCATTTTACCAATATCAAGACCAAACCACGCAACAGCGAACACCATTAGCAGCGCAAAAACGGCGTAGAAGTTCATTGGAATAAGACGAACATATGCGCCAAGAGCCGAATACTCTGTGATCCCATGTGAGACTAAGATCCCGCCAATAATAGTAATAATGTAAGCACCCCAGCTAGAAGCAGGCATAATTACACACATTGGAGCAGCGGTTGAGTCTAGAATGTACGCAAGCTTAGCGCGAGACACATAAAAGCGATCGGTTACTGGGCGAGAGATCGCACCAACAGCAAGGCTATTAAAGTAATCATCGACAAAAATGAATACGCCTAAAAAGGCGGCAAGAAGTTTGGAGCCGCGTTTACTCTTCACTCGAGATTGTGCCCATTCAGCAAAAGCACGAGTACCGCCAGATAGCGTTAATAAAGCTGTTGTCATACCTAATAAGATTAGGAAACCAACAATGCTCATGTTCCAAGTGTTAATTCCGCCATCTTCAATAAAGACAGAAGAAACTTGAGAACTGACGTAACCTGCGGTATCGCTGATAGACCAGCTATTAAGTAGCACCGCACCTAGCACGATACCTACACCCAAGGAAACTAATACACGTCGAGTCAAAATCGCCAAAGTCAAAGCGACAATAGGTGGCAATAATGAAACAGGAGAACTAGAAAAATCTATTAAATTCATGATCTTCAAAAACCAAAGTTTGGCTAGAGATCTACTGCAGACAAGTCACGTAGCATACGATACGTGCTCATGTTGAACTTAGCGACAGGGAAGCGAACACTCCACCCAACCCTACAGTAGCGCTCCATAGTTTAATGTGAATATATACTATGGCAGTGTTGTTCCTTTCAGATACAACCCCAGCAAGTAACTTTGATGAGTTACTTACTTCGGCAATCTTCGCCTTCCACTATTATTCATTGGCATCACCCCAATAATAGCTACTCTTCGAGACCGCGCCTCTACGGCAACAACAAACAATTAACCACTAACTGTACAAATTAACAACAAATTGTCTGCAATATTGCATCAGGTGGCAGCCATTGTACTTATGATGAGAGTCAATGCAACACATCAAACTAAATTAAACAAATAAATAATGACTGAGATAATTTATAAACCTTGCCTACTTCCATAAGTTTTGTGCAACTGAAATCACATCAATCATGTTATTTATGAAACATTATTACTACCTTAGAAATATCATGGTTTATCTTATATCAATAAATTAAGGATATATGACACACCATTAAAGATGGATGCTTCATATTTTTAAGTAATAACTCAAATTTTTTTATAAAAAACCAAGCTGTCACTCTCTCTATACAATAATGATTGTTGATTTTAGTTCTCATCTAATAATGATTTATTTCGAGTGTAATAATATTAATTGCTTTAAAAAATAGTCAAATTTAAACAAAATCTTGATTTAGCATTTGCACATAAGGAAAAGATAAAGTTAAATATAAGGACTCTTTGTTTATTTATAGATTGGCATTATTTAATCGTAACGATAAAAAGTGCCCAACACATTAACCTTTTAATAGGAATCGTTATGTCAGAGCTGACTAAAACCCTTCTAAATATCCGTAGCCTTCGTGCATTTTCTCGTGAGCTGACTCTAGAACAATTGGAAGAAGCTCTAGATAAACTCACTACTGTCGTAGATGAGCGTCGTGAAGCAGAAGAAGCAGAACGCGCAGCACAAGCAGAGCAAGAAGCTAAGCTTGCAGAGATTGCTGAGAAAATCGCTCAAGACGGTATTGACGTAGAAGCACTTATTACTGCGCTATCTGGCGAAACTAAGACGAAAGGCAAAGCGAAGCGCGCACCTCGCCCTGCTAAATACAAATACACAGATTCAAACGGTAATGAGAAAACTTGGACTGGCCAAGGTCGTACACCTTCGGCGATTCAAGAGCAACTTGATGCAGGTAAATCTCTGGATGAGTTCCTAATCTAGATCCGTGCTATTTTTAAAAGGCTCCCATAGGGAGCCTTTTTTATTTAAACCATTACAAATAAAAAAGGCACGTTTCTTAATGTGCCTTTTACTTTAGTTACAGAATAGTTAATTAAATCGCTTCGTATTAACGTTCCCAGTATGCTTCTTCTAGGCTATCTTCTCGCTCAGGAAGTCCGCGCGACAATCGTGGTGAATGTTGCACGAGAACTTCGTAGCTAGCACGGTTTGCGTATTTGCAGACTTGAGAAAAAGAAGAGTAAGTTAAATACTCGTTACTGTGCTTGCTTGAATTAGGCACATTTTCTTTATGGTATTTATTTGCTGCCATATCATGAAGAACAGCAGATAACGCAGCATCACCTGCGCCATTTGTATTCTTAATTTTTTCTGGGCCACCCATATATGGCGAGATATGCGAGTACACTTTTATTGGCGTCTCGCATGAGTCTTTTTTCGCCGGACGACTGAATTCATAACGATTAAATTCAGCAATTGACCCTGGAAGTAATGGCAAAGAAGTTTCGCGCTTCGCGCTATCCTCCGTATACCCAGCCATAAATAGACCTACAGGACCCGCCGTGCACAATACTAGATCAGCCCACTCCAATGTTTTATCAGACGCAGCAAGTGGATCAGATTCCCCCGTCAGAGCTTCTGCTTCATCTTCATTCATCGCAACGACTGAAACGTTATCTCTAATGAATTCTTGCCAATATTTAGGGTCATCTTGAATAACAAACTTTGTGCCTAAAGTCAGAACAACAGGCACATCATTCTTTTTCGCGTACTCAATCGCTTTCATTGTTGCTTCCGGCATTGGGTCGCCGTCTTTGCAACGTACTAGATATGACGTCAGTACAAGTGCTGATGCATTTTTAAAGATTTTCTCTGGAATGCTATCAGGATGGAGTTGGTTCATTTGCCCTTCGCTGATAGCAAAAGTACGTTCACCGTCTTCTGTGATAAGAGCAAAACAACGGCCAATTGCACCATCTACACCTTGTAGGTAGTTCAAGTCCATGCGGCTTGATGTATTACAAAGATAACGGTAACCGTAGCTGCCAATCTTAATATCCTGGCTCATCACTCCAAGTAGTGTGGAGCGGTCATCCGCTAGCACGGAGTAGTTATGTAGCGTGTTACCAATTGTACCGCCCGCATACTCATTGGTAATCAAGTTCTCTTCTTTCAGTTGCTGGTATAACTCTTCTGCTCTTTCGTCATCGATAACCAGAGAGTGACCTTTACTCAGACCGTACTTTTCAATCACATCCGTTGTAACTTTTGCTTCAATATCAACCAAGGTTTGGTCAATACCAATGATGTGAGTGCGCGTCATCTTCTTGCTTTCTTGTGCTTGGCTCACCAGCGGGTCACGAGCATGAACAGGAAAATAGTGCTTCGATTTGCGTTGTCCAGGAAATTTCATATTGTCAGTCTGAGTAAGGGGATGAAAAGGAGAGCGGATTCTATACCGCTAATAATAAAGCAGCAATAAAAGCGATTATAGCAAACGTTTGCTGACTACTTTTTTCTTTTAGGTGGCTTATTCACCTTCCATAAAGCTGAGATCTGGTAGTTGCTCAAGGTGCTCGCTATAACGCTTTAGGTTGAACTCACCTTCATTCTTCATCACATCAAAAATCTCAATTGACATCGCACATGCCATCATCGCAACCGCATCTTCACGTGGTGTGCCAGTCATCATTAAACGCATAAGGGTTTCTTTTACTTTAAGCGGGTTGCCATCTTCGAGCTGATTTTCAACAATTTCAATCAACTCACTTTCTTGCATAAATTGGTTTTCTTCTGTCATTTGGTGTTTCCTCTTGGATTTTGGCCAACTATGCCATATATACCTCTTCTATACTTGCGAAATTACTCGTTCGAATCTTTGTTGAAGAAAAATCCAGCGAAACGAATTGTGATTTCGATCTCGGATCTGTCACCGGTCTGTGGATTCTGATAGAATCTGCATCCCGTTTATTTAAGTGGTGTTTAGTAATGTCTGATAACAGCCAAAAGAAAGTCATCGTCGGTATGTCCGGCGGCGTTGATTCATCTGTTTCCGCGTATCTTCTAAAGCAGCAAGGCTACCAAGTAGAAGGCCTTTTCATGAAGAACTGGGAAGAAGATGACAACGAAGAATATTGTACAGCGGCAGAAGATCTTGCTGACGCTCAGGCAGTATGTGACAAGCTAGGCATCCACCTACACACTATCAACTTTGCTGCCGAATACTGGGATAACGTATTTGAGTACTTCCTTGCTGAATACAAAGCTGGCCGTACTCCGAACCCTGACATTCTTTGTAACAAAGAAATCAAGTTCAAAGCATTCCTAGAATTCGCTGATGAAGTACTTGATGCTGATTACATTGCAATGGGCCACTATGTGCGTCGCTCTTTCCCAGAAAACGGTGAAAAACCACAGATGCTACGTGGTCTAGATGGCAACAAAGATCAAAGCTACTTCCTGTACACATTAAGCAACGAGCAAATCGCACGTAGCCTATTCCCTGTTGGTGACCTAGAGAAGCCAGAAGTACGACGCATTGCGGAAGAGCAAGATCTAATCACGGCGAAGAAGAAAGACTCTACGGGTATTTGTTTCATCGGTGAACGTAAGTTTACGGAATTCCTGGGTCGCTACCTTCCAGCTCAGCCTGGTAATATCGAGACTCCAGAAGGCGAAGTGATTGGTCAACACCAAGGCCTGATGTACCACACACTTGGTCAGCGTAAAGGCCTACACATTGGTGGCCGTAAAGGCGGCGGTGGTAACGAGGACCCATGGTTCGTTGGTGAGAAAGATCTAGAACGTAACGTTTTGATTGCCGTTCAAGGTAAAGACCATCCAATGTTGAAATCAGAAGGTCTACTTGCATCACAACTTCACTGGGTAGATCGTGAGCCAATTCGCGATGTTATGAAGTGCACAGTGAAAACTCGTTACCGTCAGGAAGATATTCCTTGTACAATCATCCCTATCGATGATGAAAACATTAAAGTTATCTTTGACGAGCCACAAATTGCTGTAACTCCAGGTCAATCAGCAGTGTTCTACAAAGGTGACGTGTGCCTAGGTGGCGGCATCATCGAGCAACGCATTAAATATTCTCAAGCTTAGGAGTCGTTACGTGGCGAATACACTTTATGACCGTACTATCGCTTTCGCTGGGATTTGCCAAGCTGTTGCTTTAGTTCAACAGGTAGCGAGAAACGGACATTGTGATCAAGATGCTTTTGAAACATCAATCAACGCTATTTTGAGCACGAACCCTGCTAACACAGTTGGCGTATTCGGTCGCGAAGCCGATCTAAAGCTCGGCCTAGAATGCTTGGTTAAAGGGATTGATAGCACACCATCAGGCAGTGAAATTACTCGTTACATTATTAGTTTAATGGCGTTAGAGCGTAAGTTAAGCTCTCGTAACGATGCTATGTCTCAGCTTGGTGATCGTATTCAAATGGCCAAGCGTCAGTCAGAGCACTTTGAGCTACTAGACGATCAAATGATCAGCAATTTAGCGAGCATCTATCTGGATGTCGTTAGCCCTATTGGCCCTCGCATTCAAGTAACGGGCACGCCATCTGTACTGCAGCAGACAGCAAGCCAACACAAAGTTCGTGCGCTGTTGTTATCTGGCATTCGTAGTGCAGTTCTTTGGCGTCAAGTTGGTGGTAAGCGTCGCCACCTAATCTTCGGGCGCAAGAAGATGGTAGAGCAAGCACAAATCCTTCTTGCTCGTCTGTAGTAAAATATCAAATAAGCAGCTCGCGTTTATCGCGAGCTCATTTTTTTCGACTAAAACAAATCTCGCGCAAACGTTTGCGCAATATTCGTGACAATTGCCACAGTTATTGGTATAAAGCTCACGAAATTTAGAAACCCAATTCAGGAGAACATCATGGAACTGTCAGCATTGACTGCTGTTTCACCAGTAGACGGCCGTTACGGAAGCAAGACAATTGCGTTACGCGAAATTTTCAGTGAATACGGTCTACTAAAGTACCGTACTATCGTTGAAATCCGCTGGCTACAAAAGCTTGCTGCTACTGCTGAAATTTCAGAAGTGCCAGCGTTTAGCGCAGAAGCAAACCAATTCCTAGACGACCTTGCTGCAAACTTCTCTGAAGAAGATGCACGCCGTATCAAAGAGATCGAGCGTACAACTAACCACGACGTAAAAGCGGTTGAGTACTTCCTAAAAGAGAAAGTAGCAGACGTTCCTGAACTGCACGCAGTAAACGAGTTCTTCCACTTCGCATGTACTTCTGAAGACATCAACAACACATCACACGCTCTAATGCTTAAAGAAGCGCGTGAGAACGTGATTCTTCCAGAAATCCGTAACCTAATCGACGCTATCAAAGCACTAGCAGTGGAATACCGCGACATTCCTCTTCTATCTCGTACACACGGTCAGCCTGCTTCTCCATCTACTATGGGTAAAGAAATGGCAAACGTGGCGTACCGTATGGAGCGTCAATTCAAGCAAATCGAAAACGTTGAGATCCTAGCGAAAATCAACGGTGCAGTAGGTAACTACAATGCACACCTTTCTGCTTACCCAGAGCTAGATTGGCACAAGTTCTCTGAAGAGTTCATCACAGAGTCTCTAGGCGTAACTTGGAACCCTTACACAACTCAAATCGAACCGCACGATTACATCGCTGAGCTGTTCGACGCTATCGCTCGTTTCAACACTATCCTGATTGACTTCGACCGTGACGTTTGGGGTTACATTGCACTAGGCCACTTCAAGCAAAAAACTATTGCAGGTGAGATCGGTTCTTCAACAATGCCTCACAAAGTTAACCCAATCGACTTTGAAAACTCAGAAGGTAACCTAGGTCTTGCGAACGCTGTATTCGGCCACCTAGCACAGAAACTGCCTATCTCTCGTTGGCAACGTGACCTAACTGACTCAACGGTTCTACGTAACCTTGGTGTTGGTGTTGGCTACGCTATCATCGCTTACACTTCTACGCTTAAAGGCATCAGCAAGCTAGAAGTAAACCGTGAAGCGCTTCTTGCTGAACTAGACAAGAACTGGGAAGTACTAGCTGAGCCAGTACAAACAGTTATGCGTCGTTACGGCATCGAGAAGCCATACGAGAAGCTGAAAGAGCTAACTCGTGGTAAGCGTGTAGACGGCGAAGCAATGCGTAACTTCATCGACGGTCTTGAGCTTCCTGAGCACGAGAAAGCACGTCTGAAAGAGATGACGCCAGCGAACTATATCGGTCAAGCAATCGAGCTGACAGATAAGCTGTAATCCTCCTGTAACGACCAGATACCTAAAAGGTTGACGCGAAAGCGTCAACCTTTTTTAGTTAGGAGAGTTAGGTCGGGAGAAAATAATTTTAGTTATATGGCATGGATTATTAATGAAGGTCAGCCCCATTTGTTATGGCTGCTTTTGGAAGAACAAGGTTATTGTTCCTACTTCCACACCAAACTTTTTTATTTTCGTTAGATTGAAAACGTGTCTGTCATCCTGACGATAAAGCCAATCATCAAAAGCAACCGTCACTGATGAATCCTCCATTTGTAGCTCAAAGTCATATTGCCACTGTAGCGCATTGCCCTGCTCTTCCCCTGTTGCTACACCTATAATATCGTCTGCCTTACCTTCATAACTACCGTCTTCTAATCTAGTGATAACCCAAATTCGCTGGTCCACCTCTCCGTCATCAAACACGAAGTCTTCCACCAGCGTCAGCGTATCACCTTCTACAGTACCCACTATATCGACTTCAAAGCGACGGGTTTGCTGTTCGGTATAATCTTGCACCATCCCCCACGCCTTTATGTCGCCTTCGAAATAACCGAATACGTCAAAAGTCGGTTTAGAAGAGCGGTAATTATCAATGTCTGCGGAACATGCCGAAAGAAAAACAGCTGCCACTAAAGTCGCTGATTTAAAAATTCGTTTAAGCACTATCTAACCTGCCCTATCAATTGTTTTCGGAGTTTCGGGAATTCTGTGTTGGGTGATAACCATATAGCTAAAAATGCATCGTTCATTCGTTCGTCTTCAATGATGCCAACGTTCTTTACTTGCACGTCCCCAACCTGCTTATAAAACAGCTGACCAGATTTTCCATCTGTTAGATAAGTAAGCTCGTCACCTTTTTGAATATCAGGAAACATACGATCGAGCTCGCTGATCCAAGTTTTTCGATATGAGTCAGTAAAACCCAATTTCGCCCACTGCTCATCCGTCACATCAAGCAGCTGTTGCTTACTGATGTCTCTCTTGTAATTAATTTCCAACGCAAGGGGATGTGGCGATACGTCATCGCTTACGATGAACTTTCCATCAGGCGCTTTTAATCTTGAGTGATAAATATCGAAGATGAACCAAGTAAGTTGGGCTTCTCCAACAGTTTTCCACCCCTTCCAATTCGCAATGTTGCTGGCAGCTTCGCTGTTTCCAACAGGTTGAGCTTGCAGAGCAAAAGAACCAGTTACTATTACCAACGCAAGCAACCTAGTCAGTCTCTGAGTTAAAACTCTCTTCAAGCTTTTCATTTCCGTACACCTTGAGTATCAAGAGCATCATGACGCACCATTCGACAAACAACATTGCCAGTGTAGCGCCAGTGCTAAATCCAAATTCAACGGCTTGGAGCTTATAGCCAGCAAAGTAGCTCACTGTTCCTCCGAGTCCGCCTACTATTGATACGTAGGTTTTTGGGAAACGGTACAAAATTGACTTAAGTTGATAGGCATACCAAGAAAACAAAACCCACAAGCATAATAACCAGACTGGCAGCCATGGGGTTGGAAAGACAAAGACCGAGAGTTGTTGATTGAGCGTATCAAGCACGAGCCCGCTCGTGACGATCACACCAATACTTTTGAGCGAAGATGCGTCAGTTTTCAAACAATATAGTAGGGTTGCCAAAGTAAGGAATAACGTCACCCATTGCCATTGATAGGTTCCAAGCACCGCTGCAAACCAGCAGAGTTGGAACCATGTCGAAGCAAGAAATACCTTCATAACGAACTACGGGCGTTGAAACGTCATGTGAACTGCACTGATCGTGCGAGCCAAAAAGCCCCCTTCACAGTAGCTCAAATAGTAGCGCCACATACGCACAAAGCGATCGTCGTAGCCAAACGAGCGCACTTCATTCTCTGCTCGATTAAAACGAAGGTGCCATTCGTTCAGCGTCTTGGCGTAGTCCAAACCAATATCGAACAAGTCTCGCGTCACTAAGTCACTGTACTTTGTTGTTGCTTGGGTTAGTGAGGTTACCGACGGTAAAAAACCACCCGGGAAAATGTACTTTTGGATAAAGTCGACGTTGTTACTGTAGTAATCGTAACGCTGATCGGCAATCGTAATCGCTTGAATCGCCATCAAGCCACCAGACTTCAATAAAGACTCACAGACCTTAATGTACGAAGGCAGGAATTGTTTGCCCACAGCTTCAATCATTTCAATAGAAACGAGCTTGTCATAAGTGCCGGTTAGGTTTCGGTAATCTTCTTTGAGTAGAGTGATTTTGTCTTCTAAGCCACGCTCTTTGATTTTTTGCTCCGCGTACGCGTGTTGCTCTTCAGATATCGTTGTTGTGGTGACCTGACAACCGTATTGTTCAGCCATGTAAATCGCCATAGCGCCCCACCCAGTGCCAATTTCAACAACATGATCGGTAGATTTCAGCTCAAGTTGCTGACATAGACGATCCATTTTGTTGATTTGAGCCTGCTCTAGAGAGTCGTCCGCATGATTGTAAAGCGCCGACGAGTACAGCATATTGGTGTCAAGGAACGCTTCGTATAGGTTGTTACCCAAGTCGTAATGCGCATGGATATTTTTACGTGAGTTCTCTTCAGAGTTTCTGTTTGACCAATGGCTGAACTTGTACAGTATTTTAGTCAACCAACTGCCTTGCTCTTCGAGTTTATCTAGAGCACGCATGTTAAGGGCCATCAGTTTCATTAATGAGGTTAAATCGGGGCTATCCCACCACCCATCCATATAAGCCTCACCAGCAGCAATACTGCCGCCCTGCAAGATCCGTGAATAAAAGCCTGGATGTTTTACCTCTATAGTAGCGACAACAGGTTGACCACTGTACTCCCCATTTGGCGCACTAAAACGCTCGCTTCGCTCTGTCGTTTCCGTCTTAAAACTTTCAATAACTGTTAAGCAGCCGATTTCCATTTTTTGCAGACATTGAAAAATAACTCCGCGAGCCGCTTTTTGCGTTGTCGTCAATTTACGCGGCAATGTCATAGAACTAGTATTTAACATGCAGAATTCTCCTTGTGCTTTTTATTTTTTTTGTCTGTTTTTTCAGTATCGGCTTCTATTTCTTCATGCGTTGAATATTTAGGATGAGAATAAAAAGGTGCGCCTTTCACCCAAAGTTTTAATGCGTGCCAATAAATACCAACCATTACTTTTACCGTTTGTATTGGTGTAACGATCAAACACCTCAATAAGGTTTTGCTTGAAAGTGGCTTGGCTTTCATAACCATGGTGGCATCAAAGTGTTTCTCTCCTTTGTGACATTCAAGATGAATATTCAACTTGTCTGTCAAAGGTTTAATTCTCCAGCGGTAGAGTTGGTCAATCGGGTTGAATGGTGAAACATGGAATGCTTTAACTTGTTCCCAACCAAACTTTTCTTCTTCTTTATCTGCTGACACCGCGTAGTAATGTCGTTCATTCCAAGGAGTGTTACTCACCTCTGCGAGGAGATACTTCCATTCTCCTTCCGCGTTATAAACGTAGTAGAAATTAACGGGACTGAAATAAAGTCCTAGATAACGCAAGTGACAGACTGCGATTACCTTGCCGGTACAGCGAACACCTGTCAGTTCTTCAATTTTGCTGTGCACTGCCGACTTGACGCTACCTTCACCAATGTAATCACTGCGCTTGAAGCGAGCCCAATGCCACCAACGCGAACCAAAACCCCATACTTTTTTCTCTAAAGCATCGATCTCGTCTACATCAATGGCGGGCATAAATAAAGAGTAGTTCAACTCATGATTCACCGGCGTGAATCGACGGTGACGAACGTTGCCTATAAACAATCGGCTGTTCATTTGGCTATCCATATCACGCTGCGCCTTTTTCGAAAGGAACCACATTTTGTTCGCGGTACTTTTCTTCTAGTTCTTTCACAACATCAAGCGCGCTACGCACGCCATCTTCATGAAAACCGTTGTACCAATAAGCCCCGCAGAACCAGGTACTTTGTTTGCCCTGTATCTCATCTTTGCGCTGCTGCGCTGCAATAGACTCAGTGGTGAATACTGGATGATGATAAGTGAACGAACGCAAGACTTTATTTGAGTTAATTTGCTCAGTACTGTTCAACGTTACACAAAACGTGTGTTCTGATTGAATATGCTGAAGAATATTCATGTTATAAGTGAGCGAAGGGAGGCGTTGCTGTTCCTCTTCACTTCCTTCCAATAGGTAGTTCCATGATGCCCATGCTGCCTTACGTTTTGGTAGTACGGCAGAGTCGGTATGAAGAACAACTTCATTTGCTTGGTATGTCATATCCCCCAAGATTTCCTGCTCAATTGGGCTGATATCCTCTAGCATTCTCATTGCTTGATCACTGTGACAAGCAAAGATAACGTCATCAAACCAATGTGTTTCTCCGCGAACTTGAACGCCAACCCCTTTTTCGTTGCGAACCACTTTTTCGACAGGACTATTAAGACGAATATTCTCCGCAAAGCCTTTAGTCAATGGTGGAATGTATGAACGTGAACCACCTTTAATCACATACCATTGTGGTCGGTTAGTCACATCTAGCAGACCGTGGTTGAGGAAGAAACGTAAGAAGAACATAAGAGGGAATGCGCGCATGTCAGCCAAAGTCGACGACCAAATCGCAGCGCCCATCGGTAATATGTAGTTATCGGTAAAGAAAGCACTGAATTTGTGTTCGTCAAGGAACTCACCTAACGTCTGAGAGTGCGTGGACTGCTCGCTAGCGAAGCGCTTGGCAAGTTTATTGAAACGAAGTATCTCGAAGATAAATCGATAAAATTTAGGGTTTGCCCAGTTACGTTTTTGAGCAAACAATGTCGACACTGTGTGGCCGTTGTACTCTAGTCCGTTCCCATCATTTCTGACACTGAAGCTCATTTGAGTCGGCAGACCTTCAACGCCAATCTCGCTCATCATTTTAATGAAATTAGGGTACGTACGGTCGTTATAGACGATGAACCCAGTATCTATCGCGTATTCTTTACCATCAAGGCTCACATCAACGGTTGCAGTATGGCCACCGATGTAATCGTTCGCTTCAAACAGCGTTACATCATGTTCTTTATGCAAGTAATAACCACAAGTAAGGCCAGAGATTCCCGTTCCCACAATCGCTATCTTCTTTCTTCCTGCTGTTTTCATTTTTATTCCTTCTTATGATACGAGTTTAGCAGTTAGGCGAGCTTGCCAACTGTATGGAAGTAACGAGATAAAACGTAAAATACTGGTAAATCTCGCCGGGAAATAGATATAGGTCTTGTTGGCGGCTAACTGCTTCCTGATAGAGTCCGACGCTTGCTGAGTAGAAATGATCATTGGCATTTCGAAGTCGTTTTTGTCAGTCAACGGCGTTTCAACAAAACCAGGAAACACCGTTACCACTTTGATCCCTTTCTTTTTCAAGTCGACGGCGAGCGTGCGTGCAAAATAACTGACTGCCGCTTTGGATGCGCCGTAAGCTTCAGCACGAGGCAATGCCACTTCTGATGCGATAGAGCCAACAATAACAATGCGGTGCCCTCTCTCTAAATGCACTTGGCAGCCTTCAACGCAGTTGGCAACACCGACAACATTTACGTTCATCACACGCGCCATGAGTTTCGCGTCGACCACTCCCTCATCCATGTACTCACAATCGCCTGCGTTAAAAACCCATGTGTTTGGCGTAAATGGCAAATTAGAGAGCGCCTGCTGAGTTTCCTCATAATTTGTCACATCAAACTGCAATGTATGAATTTTGGAGGAAACTGCCTCCAGTTCTGCAAGAACATCTTGATTCCGACCACAAGCAATCACATTCCATTCTGAGTTCGCGTAATCTAGGGCAAGCTGCCTTCCTATTCCGGAGGTGGCGCCTGTGATTAAGATGGTGTTGTTCATTGTCCTAACCTCTGCTTGATGGTTTTAACGACTGAACCAAGTAACGGTAAATGCTCATAGAGCATCTCTCCGAGATCAAAATAGTCTCGGTGATAAATGACCTGACCTTCGCTAAATTTGAGGTGCGAAACACCATTGACGAGAATAGGCGCACCCTTCTGAAGTTTGGGATGCTGAAGGTCCATTGTCCAAGTTAGGAAGCCTGTATCTCCGACTTGTTGATGCTCATGGATTACAAAATCACAACTGATGACGTTGGCATATAATGAGGTGAAATAATCCGAAAGTGCTGGCCATCCTTCTAAACGATGCGCTGCGTCCTCAAATACTACATCTTGGTGATATATATCCTTAAGCAGATGTAAGTTCGCTTTGTTGAGCTTTTGATAGATATTGCCAACAGACTGTATGTCCATTTTTTACTCCTACACGCCCATTAAGTTGTACAAAATTATTATATGTACAAGATAGTTCATTCCACCAAAGTTGTACAAAAATAATTTTGTATAACTTTATTTCTGTAAGTAGTACGTGATGAAGTTCGCACGCGATCAATCGGCGAAAAAAAAGGCTTGGTCAAAACCAAGCCTTTTCAGCAAATTAACAATTATTTAAGTAGACACAGTTAGTATTGCTGGCCTCGCAACGCTGCAATACGTTTATCTAGCGGAGGGTGACTCATTAGTAGCTCAGTCAGCGACTGCTTACCGTTGATACCAAATGCCATCATGGTGCCATCCAGTTGAGATTCATGACTCACCTTCAAACGCTCTAGAGCCGCAATCATTTTTTCTTTGCCAACGAGGCGCGCTGCACCTGCGTCCGCGTGGAATTCGCGATGACGGCTGTACCACATAGTCAAGAAGCTAGCTAGGAAACCAAATACCAGTTCAAGCACCATGGATACGCCAAAGTAAACCATCATATTTGTACCTTGGCCTTCTTCATCATCGTTCGATGCCACAATATTAGCAATAAAGCGTGATAGGAAGATAACAAACGTGTTCACGACACCTTGCATCAACGTAATCGTGACCATATCACCATTTGCAATATGGCTCACTTCGTGTGCAAGTACTGCCTCTGCCTCATCACGAGTCATATTGTGTAAAAGACCAGTAGAAACTGCGACAAGAGAGTCATCTCGTTTTGCACCTGTCGCAAATGCATTGATATCTGGTGAATCATAAATAGCCACCGTTGGCATACCAATACCCACTTGTTGAGCTTGACGACCCACAGTTTCGACTAACCAATGCTCCGTTTCGTTGCGCGGGCTTTCAATGACCATACCACCAACCGAGCGTAGCGCCATACCCTTTGACATCATCAACGAAATAAATGCGCCACCAAAACCAAATACAGCAGCCATTACAAGTAAACCTGACAGACTGCCTGGTTGCATTCCAGTTACAGCGTAAACAATATTCAGAACAACACTAAGCACTAGCACGACAGCTAGGTTAGTTGCTAGGAATAACATAATTCGCTTCATTACTTTTCTCCGAGGAAGCTTATCGTTTTTTTAAAACGGATTGTTATAAGGAACAAATGGTAATCGCTATAAAAGCCAATTCCGTTGATTTTCATGTTCCGTGCGTTATAGATATAGTCTATCCGCGATAAAAACAAGGTTAAGCAATAAATTGCAACATTTGTTTTCGGGACTGAAATATTTGATTCAAGCGATTTCAAAACATGCTTTGGTAGGAGCTGGAACCTCCGTTCATATACATTTATCAAAATGATAAAATAAGCTCTGAGCTACCCATCATCTATTGATAGATGATCTTGGTGTTAAATCTATCACCTCTTAGCAACTTAGCTAGAAATTTTTTAATAGACCAAAAACAGTACGTTAGCTCTGCTATAGACTTTGGTCTTATTGTGCGGCTACATGGACATGCTAAATTCGAATGAGATGAACAAAACAGAGCCACTCTAAGTACATTGCAAAAAGTGCATTGGGTGAGCTCAAAAACTCCATGTATTGAGGGAAAAACCATGGTAGAAACTAACGACTATCAAATGGCTATTGATTTACTACGTTGTCACCTAGGCATCTCAGAGGACGAGGCAAAGCAACAACTTGGTATTTCAACCGATCATCATATGTCTCAGCGTGTTGCAGAAACACAACAAGCATTGATGGGGCTCAGCCAAGATAAGTAATCTGACTTTTTAGGTTACACCAACAAGAAAGGGCTGCATTGCGCAGCCCTTTGGTTTTTTAGTCTTTTATCCTAAACACCATTAGTCAGTGTTTAGCAACGGCTCTACATTAATGTACTTGCCTAGCTCTTTGCGTTTAGCACTTGGAATATATGGAATTTCCCCAAGCTTAGGTGCATCGATACGTGCTTCTAGCATCTCGATAATGTCAGCGTAGTGCTCTGTGCCTGGGTTGACGCGGTTTGCCACCCAGCCAACAAGATTCAAACCATCCGCTTTAATACTCTCCGCTGTGAGTAAAGCGTGGCTCAAGCAGCCTAATTTAATGCCAACCACCAGTACAACAGGTAACTGCTCTTCTTTTACCCATGTAGATAAACAGTCCGTATCGGATACTGGCACACGCCAGCCTCCAGCACCTTCAACGAGAACAACATCGGCTTGCTGCTTATGTTGAGCCAGTTTTTGACTCAGAACATCGTAACTTATTTCGACATGTTCATGCTTCGCTGCAATGTGGGGAGAAGCAGGCAACTCTAAAGCGTATGGGTTCACATCATCATAGGCCACATCGAGTGTTGCGGCGTCTTGTAAGTGTAAAGCATCAGAGTTACGCCATCCGGCTTCAGTCTTGTCACTCCCTGCTGCCACTGGCTTATAACCAATAGTGTTTAGTCCTTTTGCAGCGATCGCTTGCAAAATGGCTTTAGACGCTACCGTCTTTCCAACATCAGTATCCGTACCAGCAATAAAAAAAGCATCAATCATAGATGTATTACTCCAAAACAAACCTGATAACTTGCAGGTAGAAGACCTTGATCGTTTTTAAACGCTTGGTACGCATGCTCAACTTTTAACAAAGTCTCGCGACTAGTTAAACCGTGTGAGCGCCCGCTTACGTGATTTGCACCTATACCTTTGAGGTCACGCATAACTGAAAATGCAGAGTCGTACCAAACTGTGATGGTGGTCAAGTCTAGTTGATGGCTGTCACATCGAGATTGCGCTAACGCAATTTTTACCTGATTGAGCGTTAGAAAGTTATTGACGTGTTGATATGCATCAATTTTTTCCCATGATGCACGCAGCTCATACAGTGATCCATCAACCAGTGTAGAGAACCACGCTTTCCCACCATTTTTTAGCACGCGGCGCACTTCTTTTAGTGGGTAACTTAAATCTGTACACCATTGCAGCGCTAAACTTGAAAACACGTAATCGAAGCTATCATCGTCAAATGGTAAGTTTTCAGCATCAGCAACTTGGTAATGCATTCGTACTGCACCACAACGCTGCTCTGCTTTATCTAACATGGCTTGAGAGATATCGCCGCAGACTACTTCCGCACCGCGTTGTTGAAGTAGTTGGGAGAAATAACCCGTGCCACAACCTAAATCCAATACACGTTTTCCCGTCAAGTTTTCAGGAAGTTTATCAAGCAGCTGATGCCCGACATCACGTTGAAAAGCCGCATGTTTATCGTATGTTTCTGCTGCTTTACCAAACGAAGAGGCAATCGCGTCTTTATCTTGATGGAGACTCTCTAACGCGAGCGTTTGCGCTAATGCGGTAGTTGCATTATCCATTACAGCGCTCCTAATGCTTGCTTCAATGCGATTGAAAGCGTTTTAACTTGTTCATTAGTGTGATTGGCAGTGAGTGTGATTCGAAGACGAGACGTTCCTTTAGGCACCGTCGGAGGGCGAATAGCAGTCACCCAAATACCGTTTTGGCGACAAGCTCCTGCTACTCGCAAAGCCAATTCAGATTCACCAATCAAAAAGGGCTTAATCGAAGTTTGAGTCTCAACAAACCCCTCAAGGTCGCTAAGACTATCTCGATATACTTCACTAAGCTCAGAGAGCTTTTCACGTCGCCAAGACTGCTCTTGAACCATCGAGACTGCATGAGTCAACGCATACGCTTGTGCTGGCGGTATCGCCGTGGAATACACATGGTGACGAGCAAACTGAGTTAAAAAGTCCCCCGTTGCGTGGTCACATAAAATAGCTGCGCCAGACGTACCAAACGCTTTACCGAAGGTAACGACCAATAACTCAGGCTTAACCGCGGCAAGCTCGCAAGAGCCACCACCGGATTGACCAAGAACGCCAATACCATGAGCGTCATCGACAGCAAACCAAGCATCATGACTGCGAGTGACTTCAGCTATATCACTGAGCGGCGCACAGTCGCCGTCCATGCTGAATACCCCTTCAGTCACAACTAGGTGGTTGTCTTCGCTATTAATCAGCGACTTTAGGTGCTCGATGTCATTGTGTTTGAAGCGCTTCATCTTAGCTGGTGACAACGCCCCCGCTTCCATCAGTGAGGCATGGTTCAAACGGTCTTGGATCAATACGTCTGATTTTTCCAACAAGGTGAACAACAAGGCTTGATTAGCACTGAATCCAGAACCAAACAGAATTGCTCTGTCGTAACCCAACCATTCGGTCAGTGCGGCTTCTAAATTGCTGTGCGCGGCACTAAAGCCAGTCACCATCGGTGATGCTCCACTGCCACTACCATATACGCTTAAACCTTGCTGCCAAGCCCGAACAAGCGCTTGGTCATTAGCCAATCCCAAATAATCATTACTTGAGAAATTAATGTAGCGTCTACCTTCGTGTTCCAAAACGGACTGGTTACCGGCAAACACCACATTCATAGAACGATTCAACCCTTGCGTTTTACGCTCAGCAAGGGCGGACTCGATACGAGATTTAAACGCTGGCATCGTAGAAAAGGTCGTCTTTTGTCGGACGGGCAGCAACGCGCTCTACGACGCGATCGAGTAACTCGTTTTCTTCGATTTCATCAGGCTTTTGAGACACCTCTTGGCTGTTAATACCGAGCTTGTTGAACAGCATCATGTCTTTGTCTTCAGAAGGGTTTGGCGTGGTCAGAAGCTTGCAGCCATAGAAAACGGAGTTTGCACCCGCCATAAAACACAGCGCTTGCATTTGTTCGTTCATGTTTTCACGGCCAGCGGATAAACGAACGGCTGATTGAGGCATCATGATTCGTGCAATCGCAATCAGGCGAATGAAATCGAAAGGCTCAACATCATCCACTTCTTCCAGTGGTGTCCCCTTTACCTTCACGAGCATGTTGATTGGAACGCTTTCAGGGTGTACCGGTAAGTTAGCCAATTCAACCAACAAACCAGCTCGGTCGTTAGCACTTTCACCCATGCCGATGATGCCACCGGAACAAATCTTCATGCCAGCATCACGAACGTGAGACAAAGTATCTAAACGGTCTTGGTAAGTACGTGTGGTAATGATGTTGCCGTAAAATTCAGGTGAGGTATCTAGGTTGTGGTTGTAGTAATCCAGACCTGCGGTTGCCAATTGCTTTGCTTGATCTGGCGTCAACATGCCTAATGTCATACACGTTTCTAAACCCATGCCCTTCACGCCTTTGATCATGTCGGTCAAATGTGGCATGTCACGCTCTTTCGGGTTTTTCCATGCTGCGCCCATACAGAATCGAGTAGAACCAGCATTTTTGGCTTTTTGCGCAGCATCGAGTACGCGTTCTACTTCCATCAGACGCTCTTTTTCGATGTCTGTGGTGTAACGAGCACTCTGAGGACAGTACTTACAATCTTCTGGACAAGCACCTGTCTTAATCGACAGAAGCGTGCTTACTTGAACATGGTTGGTTTGTTGATATTGACGATGTACAAGCTGCGCTTCGAATAGGAGATCCATGAATGGTTTTTCCATGAGATCGCGCACTTCAGCATGCGTCCAGTTATGACGAACTTCCACGTGTATTCCTTTAGTCACTTTTGTTGTTGTGTTGACAGTCTACTGAGTCTCGATAAACTGTCAACACAACACAAAAGAGCAAAGTTTACACCTGTTTATTTTTTAACCTCAATTACTATTGGAATCGCACATGGATCTCGCCTTCGACCGCCAGCATATCTGGCATCCTTACACTTCTACATTGACACCTCTGACCTGCTACCCAGTGGCATCGGCAAATGGTGTGCACATTAAATTGGAAGATGGTACTGAGCTGGTCGATGGCATGTCTTCTTGGTGGTCGACGATCCACGGCTATAACCATCCGCACTTAAATCAAGCCGCTCACCAGCAAATCGATAAGGTCTCTCACGTGATGTTTGGCGGGATTACCCACCAGCCAGCAATCAGTTTGTGTAAGAAGTTGCTATCCCTAGCACCAAGTAATCTTGAACATGTATTCCTTGCCGATTCAGGCTCTGTTGCCGTAGAAGTCAGCTTAAAAATGGCACTTCAATATTGGCATGCAAAAGGCGAACGCCGACCGAAGTTTCTTACTTTGCGACACGGTTATCACGGCGATACGTTTGCGGCGATGTCGGTCACCGATCCTGACAACTCAATGCACTCTCTCTACAAAGGCTTTTTGCCTGAGCATATCTTTGCGGAGTCACCAACTTGTGGTTATTGGGATGAATGGAAGCCAGAAGACCTTACCGACTTCGAGCACAAGATTGAGACGCACCATCAAGAACTTGCTGCGGTGATCCTTGAGCCTATCGTTCAAGGCGCAGGTGGCATGCGTATCTACCATCCAGAATTTCTCAAAGGCGTGCGTAGACTTTGCGACAAATACGGTCTGTTATTGATTGCAGATGAGATCGCTACCGGTTTTGGACGCACAGGTAAATTGTTTGCCTGCGAACATGCGGATATTCAACCAGACATTCTGTGTGTCGGGAAAGCACTTACTGGCGGCTACATGACCCTCTCTGCGACCCTCGCGAGCAAACACGTAGCAGACACTGTTTGTGGTGGTGATGCTGGTTGTTTTATGCACGGTCCAACCTTTATGGGGAATCCACTCGCTTGTGCCGTAGCTACTGCAAGTTTGGAATTGATCGAGCAAGGTGATTGGAAGCAACAAACCCAACAAATTGAAACGCTGTTTTCTGAGTTACTACCAAAACTTGAAGAATACGACTTGGTGAAAAACACCCGTTGGTTGGGTGCTATTGGCGTAGTGGAGACGCTTCGCCCTGTGAATATGGAAACCATCCAAGCCTTGTTTGTTGAACACGGAGTGTGGATTCGTCCATTTGACAAACTGATTTATATGATGCCGCCGTTCATCAGCAAGCCAGAAGATATTGAGAAGCTAGTTAACGGGATTGATGCAGCGTTGCAACGTAAAGACTGCTTCGCTTCATAGTTCCATTCAATACGAAAACGGTTTGAGTATGAGACTCAAACCGTCTCGTTATTTATTAGAGCAGTAAAGCTATCGAAGTTGACTGTCTTTACTCGCTCGTCGATTGAACAATGCTTGGCGTTGAGATACCAATTCGATTGTTGACTGACATTCGATACACAAACGAACGCCTTTCATTGCAAGACGACGCGCTTCTGGGATCTCATCACCACACTCATCGCAGTAATGGGTGCTCTCACCCTTTGTGATACTGCCACGAACACGGGAAATCTCGTCGTCTATTGTGTTTTGAATTTGTTGGCTGACGCTATCGTCGTTTGCCCACCCTACGGCCATAAGCCCTCCTCGTTACTTGAATGAGAAAATCTACTTACCGTGGTAAGGTGGATGATTATATCGATTACAAATAACAAGATAATTAGGGTAAATTCGAAAACACTATTGCAGCTTAGTAATAATCAATTTTCACTCGACGCAGATAACAAAAAACCCAGCACTAAGGCTGGGTTTTGGTGTTCTAGTGGTTAATGAATTAACCGATGTGCGTTGCGCCCGCCATGTACTTCTGAAGTACTGTAGGGATTGCAATACGGCCGTCTGCTTCTTGGTTGTTTTCTAGGATAGCAACCATTGTACGACCTACAGCTAGACCAGAACCGTTTAGCGTGTGTACAAGCTCAGGTTTCTTCTCGCCTTTACGACGGAAACGCGCTTGCATACGACGAGCTTGGAAGTCCCACATGTTAGAACATGAAGAGATTTCACGGTAAGTTTCTTGAGCAGGAACCCAAACTTCTAGGTCGTAAGTCTTACGAGCGCCGAAGCCCATGTCACCTGTACATAGAACCACTTTACGGTAAGGAAGCTCAAGAAGTTGTAGAACTTTCTCAGCGTGACCTGTTAGCTCTTCTAGTGCGTTCATTGAATCTTCTGGCTTAGTGATTTGTACTAGCTCAACTTTGTCGAACTGGTGCATACGAATCAAACCACGAGTATCACGACCGTAAGAACCTGCTTCTGAACGGAAACATGGCGTGTGAGCTGTCATCTTAATTGGTAGATCCGCTTCGTCAGAAATCGTGTCACGAACTAGGTTCGTTACAGGTACTTCTGCAGTAGGGATTAGAGACAGTTTACGTGGCTCTTCGTCGTTTACTTTTTCTACTAGCGGCTCAGTGTGGAAAAGATCTTTACCAAACTTAGGAAGCTGACCAGTACCGAATAGGCTGTCAGAGTTTACTAGGTAAGGTACGTACATTTCTGTGTAGCCGTGCTCTTCAGTGTGAAGATCCAGCATGAACTGAGCGATTGCACGGTGTAGACGAGCAAATTGGCCTTTCATCACGATGAAACGTGCGCCAGTGATCTTAACTGCACTTGCGAAGTCTAGACCGTCGCCCATTTCGCCTAGGTCAACGTGATCTTTCAGTTCGAAGTCGTAAGACTTTGGCTCACCCCAACGAGAGATTTCAACGTTGTCGTTTTCATCTTTGCCATCTGGCACTTCATCTGCTGGGATGTTTGGTACAGAAAGCGTGAATTCGTCTAGTTGAGCCATTACTTGCTCAAGTTCAACTTTCTTCGCATCAAGATCGCTACCTAGCGTACCGATTTGTTTCTTGATCTCTTCTGCGCCTTCTTTGTCGCCAGCCGCCATTTTTTGGCCGATTTGCTTGGAGATGGAGTTACGCGTGGATTGTAAATTTTCTACTTCTACTTGAATGGACTTACGTTGTTCTTCAAGTTTACGAATAGTATCTACGTCTAGCTTAAAGCCACGACGCGCCAGTTTAGCAGCTGTTTCATCCAGCTCTGTACGAAGTAATTTAGAATCCAGCATTGTTAATCCTATGCTTTTTGTTGTGAAATCACGCGCACTTTCCAAGCGTACGCGTTAAAAAAATTTACTGAACAAATGTATCCAAAAACGCCTACTTTTCATAGCGCTTTTGTGGGCTATTTGCGTCTAAAGTAGCCAAGTAATCTAACTTTTCGCCGATTTTGGTCTCTAGACCACGATTTGTCGGCTGATAGTACCTACGATCGTCCATTTCAGGCGGCAAATATTGCTCACCGGCTGCGTAAGCACCAGGCTCATCGTGAGCATAACGATATTCAGCCCCAAAACCCATGTCTTTCATCAAACTGGTTGGCGCATTTCGAAGGTGATGCGGCACTTCATATTCAGGTAAGTTATGAGCGTCCGTTAGCGCTTGTTTCCAAGCAACGTAAACGGCATTACTCTTTGGAGCGCACGCGAGATAAACAATAGCTTGAGCAATCGCACGTTCACCTTCTGCTGGACCAACGCGCGTAAAACAGTCCCACGCGGAGAGTGCCACTTGCATGGCTCTAGGGTCCGCATTGCCGACATCTTCCGATGCTATCGCAAGTAATCGACGGGCAATGTAAAGAGGATCACATCCCGCTGCAATCATACGTGCAGCCCAGTAAAGCGCAGCGTCCGGGTTTGAACCACGAATGGATTTGTGGACCGCAGAGATTAAGTCGTACCAGATATCACCTTTGTTATCGAAGCGAGAGACTTTCTCCCCTGCCACTTCAGCCAGCAACTTAAGCGTGATCTCTTTTTCACCTTGCGCATTGTCTTCTGCCATGTCGTAGAGCAGCTCAAGATAATTGAGAGACATGCGAGCATCACCGTTTACCAGTTCTGCTAGGCGGTCTAATACGTTATCAGCGAAGTGTGCAGGTGTATTGCCCAAGCCACGCTCTTTGTCACTGATCGCTTGGTTCAGCGCCAGTGAGATTTCATCTCTATCAAGAGACGTCAGCTTGTAGACACGTGCACGTGACAGCAATGCGTTGTTTAACTCAAACGATGGGTTTTCTGTCGTCGCACCAATAAAGGTAACCGTGCCATCTTCGATATGCGGTAAAAACGCGTCTTGTTGAGATTTGTTGAAGCGATGCACCTCATCCACAAATAAGATGGTGCGGCGGCCCGCCATTTTGTTCTCACGTGCTTTCTCGATTGCAGCACGGATTTCTTTCACACCAGACGTTACCGCAGACACACGCTCTACTTCAGCATTGGCATAGTTTGCAGCCACTTCCGCTAATGTCGTTTTGCCTGTGCCTGGTGGTCCCCAAAGGATCATAGAGTGAATGTGACCCGCCTCTAGCGCACGGCGCAGTGGCTTACCGGGGCCTAAAATGTGCTGCTGTCCGATGTATTGTTCGATCGTTTCCGGTCTCATACGAGCAGCAAGGGGACGAAAATCTTCGTCCCCCGAGAAATCTAATGTGTAATTACTCACTACCAATTAATTCCTTTGGTCATCCACTTCCACACCTTTTGGAATTGTGAATGTGAATCTGTCTGCTTTTGGTTTACCCAGCTTCACGTTGTTAAAGGTGAACAAACCTTTTTGACCGTCTTGCTCAACCACGTTGAAGCCTTTCACCACACCTTTGGCATCAATATTAATCTGGAATTGACCTTGTGTGGAGTCTACTGCGGTAGGAATGAGAGTGAACTGGTCACCTTTTTGAGATATTTTGTAGTTATTCCAATCACTTGCTCGGTTACGCGTTAGCAAAACAAATGGCGTTTGCTCTGTTGCTTGCTCTTGCCAGTAGATGCTCACTTGCTCGATGAATGGGCTGTAGTACCACAATGTCTTACCGTCAGAGACCAATAGGTTCTCATCGGGGAATGTTGTACTCCAACGGAACAGGCTTGGGCGAGCGATTTCAACCGTACCTTCTCCTTCCATCACCGTTTCGCCTTCAGGGCTGATAACCTGCTGAGAGAAATCCGCACTGAAGCCATCATTCATAGAAAGGCGTTTGTTTAATTCATCTTTAGGAGATGCTGCGTGTGCGGTAGAAAAGAGGGAAAAGCTTAAAACAAGCGCAGAGAAAAGTTTCGCTGAAAATAGTTTTTTCATTCAGATACCTATTATTAGAACCACTCACCTCAGTTGGACTGAGGTGAGTAACACAAGTTCATTAATCTTTTGGTGGCGCAGGTGCCAGTACTTCACGGTTACCATTATGACCCGGAGCACTTACGATGCCCTGCGCTTCAAGCTGCTCTACAATACGGGCGGCACGGTTGTAACCTATCTTAAATCGGCGCTGAACACCGGAAACCGAACCTCGACGTGATTGAACCACGTGCTCAACAACTTGATCGAAGAGCGGGTCTACATCTTCATCCGCTTCCATTTGCTCACCTGGCAATAGACTTTCTGGAGTTTGATCTCCACTGATGATCTCTTCAATGTAGTTCGGTTTACCACGCGCTTTCCAGTTGTTTACAACAGCATGAACATCATCATCTGATGCAAATGCACCGTGAACACGAGTTGTATGACTTGATCCCGGCGGTAGATACAACATATCACCCATACCAAGTAGTGATTCTGCGCCGCCTTGATCTAGGATTGTACGAGAGTCCGTTTTAGTCGATACCGTAAACGCAACACGAGTTGGAATGTTCGCTTTAATTAGACCGGTAATAACATCAACCGATGGACGCTGAGTCGCAAGAATTAAGTGAATACCTGCCGCGCGCGCTTTTTGCGCCAAGCGAGCAATCAGTTCTTCAACTTTCTTACCTACCACCATCATCAGGTCAGCAAATTCGTCAACAACAACGACGATGTAAGGCAGCTTTTCTAGCAATGGCGGTTCAGTATCCATGCTGTCGCCTTCCTGCCAGAACGGGTCATGGATTGGGTGGCCCGCTTCTGCTGCCATCTTCAATTTTTCGTTGAAGCCCTTCACATTACGTACACCTAATGCCGACATCAATTTGTAACGACGTTCCATCTCGCCCACACACCAACGTAGAGCGTTTGATGCGTCTTTCATATCAGTCACAACTTCAGAAAGAAGATGAGGGATACCTTCATAAATAGAAAGCTCTAGCATTTTCGGGTCAATCATGATGAAGCGTACATCTTCTGGGCCTGCTTTATACAGCATGCTCAAAATCATCACGTTCACACCCACCGACTTACCAGAACCTGTTGTACCTGCTACTAGCACGTGAGGCATCTTCGCAAGATCGGCCACCACAGCTTCACCCGCAATGTCTTGACCTAACACAACCGTTGTTGGTGACGTTGCTTGCTCAAACTGAGGGCTACTGATGACATCAGATAAATAGACCGTCTGACGACTCATGTTTGGCAGTTCCAAACCGATGTAAGGCTTGCCAGGGATTACTTCCACGACACGTACCGCCATCGCAGACAATGCACGCGCTAAGTCAGTTGAAAGACCAGAAATACGACTTACTTTCACCCCCGGCGCCAAATCAAGCTCAAAACGAGTGATCACTGGACCAGGATAAATACCAACCACATCGGCTTTGATTTTGTAGTCAGCGAGTTTGCTCTCTACCAATCGAGCGACCTGCTCTAACGCATCACGGTCGATAAAGTTATCACGTTTTTCTGGATGATAAAGCAACTCGAGCGTTGGGAGTGGCTCTTCCGGAACTGGCAAGTTTTCTTCTTTCTGTACCAAAAATGGGTTCTGTGTTGCAGCGACTTTGGCTTGCGCATTGGAAACCATATCTTGGAATGCGGTAACGTCTTGGTCGTTGTCTTGGACCTCTTCTACCTCCACTTTTTGAGGTGCAGGTTCAAATGTTGTTGAAGGTGTTGCAACTTGCTGATGAGGCGTTGTTGGCTGTACTTGCTGCGCAGGCTGAGACTCCACTTCGTCTTCATCATCTAACACATCAAAGTCAGAGATCGTAGGCTCAATATGTTGGCTCGATTCCGTTTGCGCCGTGATGCTATCTAATACAGCAGAATCAATTGCAGGCTCTTCATGTACAGGATGCTCAATACTTGGCTGCTGTACTTGCTCTGCTTCAAATTGTTCGTACTCCGCATAATCTGGTTCAACACTGATCGGTTCTTCTGTAGCTGTATGTTGCTCGACATAGGAAGAATAAGTGTCTGCAAATGATGGGGTAGCCTGTTCTTCAGTTCCCCAGTCATCTGCTTGTTGCGCCGCTGCTTCAAGCTCCTCTATCGTAACATTCAGTTGCTTGGTGCGTTCCAAGAGCGGATCAACGTTATCAGTGTTAACCGTATGGATAGGTTGTATTTTAGGCTCAGGTTCAGAATAAACTGGCGCAGCATTAACCGTAGCCTTGCGTTGTGGTGGAGTCGGTTCTACCATCGCCTGTTCCGCAGGCTTATCAGGTTTCGCTTGCGGCATATAAATAGGATACTCATGCGCTGGCGCCGACTCTTTCGGTTCATCGACATCGTACGCCGTTAAATGAGGAAGCGGCTCATCATCAATTTCATGGTCTACATTATGTTTAGGCGTAGAGACTTTATCTTCTACAAACTCATCAAGCTGAGGTTCTAAAACTTCCTGCTCTGAACCTCTTGCCTTATTTGCAAGCGCGGCGATTAGTGCTAATGCACGATCACCAAGCCATTCCACGATGTTAAGCCATGAGATGCCAGTGAAGAGCGTAAAGCCCGCTCCCCACAAGAACAGCAGTACCAATGTGGTACCGAGTACATTTAATGTAGGTAAAGCGAGGCTAGACAACACATCCCCGACCACACCTCCGGATGAAAAATACCAAATGTCATCAAAATTAATATCGGCAAGACCGCAACTGGTCATAATAAGGACTACAAGACCGAGCAGCCTTGTACCCCATAGCATGAAATCAATGGGCTCATCTTCTCCTCGTTTACGGCAAATCACCCATGCAGCCGCCGCTAGCAAGAAAGGGATTGGGTAAGCGAGAGAGCCAAATGTGAAGAATAGAGTATCGGCTAGCCAAGCGCCGAAAAGGCCACCAGCATTATCGATATCCCCTCCCCATGCGGTTTGGGACCAAGAAGGATCGGCCGGACTGAAGGTAAATAGTGCAACCGCAAGCAATACCGAGCTAAGAACGCCAACGATAAAGCAGCACTCTTTTAAGCGTTGGAAGCCATTTAAGCGTGAAGACTGGGGCTCTTCACTGGTTTTGATAATGGTTTCGACTTTCTTTGCGTTCTCTTTGAACATAAATCAACTTGAATATGGAAATGAAATAGGAAATTGCAAAACATTCCGAGCGGCATCAAGCCGCTCGGTAAATTGATTTAACCATATCAAGGAGAAAAACCCAATTACTCTCTGGCGAAAGCGGAAGCATATACCGCTTTCTTTGCAAGAAATTAACGAGTTTTGATCACAAGCTGGTTAGATTGTTTCACTTCTTCCATAACAACGTATGTGCGAGTGTCATTTACGCCAGGTAGACGTAGTAACGTATCGCCCAATAGTCGGCGGTAAGCACCCATATCTGATACACGGGTTTTAAGAAGATAGTCAAAGTCACCTGAAACAAGATGACACTCTTGTATGTCGTCTAGCTTTTGAACAGCTGAGTTAAACTGCTCAAACACATCCGGCGCACCACGGTTTAGCGTAATCTCAACGAATACTAATAGTGATGCATCCAGGAACTGCGGATTCAATAATGCAGTATACCCTGTGATATAACCCTGACGCTCTAAGCGACGTACACGCTCCAAACATGGCGTTGGAGAAAGTCCCACACGTTTTGAAAGCTCAACGTTTGAAATACGACCGTCTTTCTGCAGCTCATTAAGAATGTTGCGGTCGATACGGTCTAGTTCCTTGGACGGCTTTTTATAGTTGTCTGCCATTTTTTATTCCACCTTATTACTTCCTTGCAAAAAAATATACTACAACTTTTTAATATTTGGTGCCAAATTTTACAAATCTATAACTATACTAGTTATTAATTCGACAATAACACCCTACTAACAGTTAATACAACCATTATAGAAAGAGGATACAGGATGATCATTGGCGTACCTAAGGAAATCAAGAATCACGAATATCGTGTTGGTATGATCCCAGCTAGCGTGAGAGAACTCATCTCACATGGTCACCAAGTTTTAGTTGAGACCAATGCAGGTGCCGGCATTGGTTTTTCAGACGATGATTACATCGCTGTCGGCGCATCCATTCTCCCTCATGCTGCTGACGTATTTGCGCAAGCAGACATGATTGTAAAAGTAAAAGAACCCCAAGCAGTAGAGAGAGCAATGCTCCGCGAAGGGCAAATTTTATTTACTTATTTACACCTAGCACCAGATTTTCCACAAACTGATGAGCTAATCAAGAGCAAAGCTGTCTGTATAGCCTATGAGACTGTAACAGATAATATGGGTCGTTTGCCACTGTTAGCACCAATGTCAGAAGTGGCAGGTCGGATGTCTATCCAAGCTGGCGCGCAAACGTTGGAAAAATCGCACGGCGGTCGTGGTCTACTCCTAGGCGGCGTACCTGGTGTTGAACCTGCAAAAGTCGTTATCGTTGGTGGTGGCGTTGTTGGTGCAAACGCTGCTCGTATGGCGGTTGGCCTTCGCGCTGACGTCACTATTCTAGACCGTAACGTAGACACACTTCGTAAGCTTGACGAAGAATTCCAAGGTCGCGCAAAAGTGGTTTATTCTACTGAAGACGCTATCGAGAAGCATGTTCTAGAAGCGGACCTTGTTATCGGTGCCGTTCTAATTCCTGGCGCAGCAGCACCTAAACTGGTCACTAAAGAGCACATTGCTAAGATGAAGCCTGGTGCGGCAGTGGTTGACGTGGCAATTGACCAAGGCGGTTGTTTCGAAACTTCGCACGCAACAACTCACGCAGATCCAACTTACATCGTTGATGAAGTGGTTCACTACTGTGTAGCAAATATGCCTGGCGCAGTTGCTCGCACTTCAACATTTGCACTCAACAACGCTACACTTCCATACATCGTGAAGTTAGCAAATAAAGGCTACCGCGAAGCACTTCTAGAAGATAAAGGCTTCCTTGAAGGTCTAAACGTTATTCACGGAAAAGTAACGTGTAAAGAAGTAGCAGAAAGCTTTGACTTGGAATACGTTGAACCAACTCAAGCTATCGCTATGTTTAATTAATGACAAAATAAAACATAACTTGTCACGTTTTGTTTACAAAAGCCCACTCATAAGTGGGCTTTTTCATATAGAGCGTTTGGCTATAAAGAATAACTAAATCTTATATGCACAAATTAAAATATTTCTAGGCGTGACCGATTTAGGGCAAAACTCTGACAATCTAACACGGTAACCACGTTCTTCAAGATAAAGCACTTTGTCTAATGCGAGCCAGATCTCCAACGGACGTTGAAAAACAAGTTGCACTAAGCTCATTCTCTCCATTTGCCAGAAGCGTTGTTCGCTTAACTTTTCAAAATGAGAGAAATCGATTTCTTGAGGAAGAACAATGCCTTTTTGCTCCGCTGCCCAGCGACATAAAGATTCAAAACCATCACTTAATTGCGACTTACGGATACTCGGCACAGGCTGATACTCTGCCATTCCCAAAGCTTGTCGCGTGATCAAATCAAACCCAAGACGAAACATCATTTCCTGCTGACGATGACGACGCACGCGCTCTCCTCCTGTCACCGTTTGTTGTAATGGGATACGCAGTTCTTGCTTAGACAATGAGAGAGAAGAAGCCCTGCCCGATTCCGACATCGGCTGGTATTGTTCCGACTGAATCAAGTGGTAACAACAAGGTGATATGGTCATCGCAGCAATCCCATTTTCACTGCCGTACTGCATTAGACGAACGTGAAGGTCACCGCATGCATGCAGTGCTACTGCGTGTTGCGTTGGCTTAAACACGGCTTTCGCTTTGCTATCAAACGCGTCGCCTTGAATAAACGTCATCTTCCAATGATGTTCATTGGCTGCTTGTTGTCCCGAATCGCACAGTGCTTGTTGGTATTCAAAGCTGGTTACAGGCTGATCGGTTTGCGCGGTCAGGATTCGCCCCAAGTAACCTTTACCTGAGCACCATTCTAGCCATTCTTCGCCACAGTGTTGTTGAATTGCAGCTTCACCCATCGAGCTAATTTGCTCCAACTTACGTCCCGGAATACCGTTATCTAAACCACGAGCGAGTTCCAAGCCGTTTAACGACAAAAGCTCTAAATGAGTCAGTTCTGCGAGTTGTTCAAGCTCAGGCAAAAACGGACTAAGTGCTTTTAACGCGAGTTCTGGTGCTGCTTTGTATTCTTCGATTTGAGAGGGAGTAAGAGACGCTAGCCATTGGCACAGTCGAGGATGTTGCTCCTGCCAAGGTAATGATGTGTGAATGCTGCTTTTAAAAGGCTCGAATCGCCACAAAGATTGGTTTTCGATTAAGCAGTCATTAATAAATTGAAATTGCGTTTTCATAGCTCCCCCTACAACGAGCGCATTGTAGAGGGAATCGAAACATCAATGAAGTGTTATCTCACTGGAAGCTCGATGTCTTTAAACATCTCTTCGATTTCTGCATTAGACTTCAACGAAATCGCCTGCTCAACCACTGGACGCGTTAAGTGCGGTGCAAAACGTTCCATAAAATCGAACATGTAAGAGCGTAAGAATGTACCACGGCGGAAGCCGATGCTCGTGGTGCTCGCGCCAAACAAATGGCTCGCATCTATTGCAACCAAGTCACCGTCCTGCTCTTCATCCACAGCCATGCTTGCAATCACACCCACACCAATACCCATACGAACGTAAGTTTTAATGACATCTGCATCAGTTGCAGTGAACACCACTCGCGGGGTTAAACCTTCGCGGTTGAATGCTGTATCCAGCTCTGAACGGCCAGTAAAACCGAACACGTAAGTGACTAATGGGTAAGCGGCAAGATCACTGATCGTTACTTTGTCTTTCTTCGCTAGTGGGTGGTCTTTAGGCACAACTATTGAACGATTCCAGTGATAACAAGGCAGCATGATGGCATCTTGATATAAGTGAAGCGCTTCTGTCGCAATCGCAAAATTCGCTGTGCCTTTAGCTATCGCCTCAGACATTTGTGACGGTGTACCTTGGTGCATGTGTAACGACACTTTTGGATAACGAGAAGTAAAACCTTTGATGACATCTGGCAGTGCATAACGAGCCTGCGTATGTGTCGTGGTGATATTCAGTGTCCCCATTTCTGGATGGGTGTGCTCTCCAGCCACCGCTTTGATACTTTCTACACGAGCGAGAATTTCTTGAGAGATACGTACAATTTCTTCTCCAGCTGGCGTCACTTGCGTTAAGTGCTTACCGCTACGTTCAAAAATCTGAATGCCTAACTCGTCTTCCAGCAACCGAACCTGTTTACTGATACCTGGCTGAGAGGTATATAAGCTTTCCGCCGTTGCAGATACATTCAGATTATGGTTTACAACCTCAACAATATACTTCAGCTGCTGCAGTTTCATCGTAATCCCTTACTTATTCATGAGAGAGTTTATTGGCCACTCAAGCGAGCGATATAATAATTAGTTATAACGCGTTCAAATCGAAATGAACAGCAATTTCTAACTTATACCTCAATCACATACTAATAATCTTCAAGCAAGAAACAATATGCACAAAGTTGAGCCAATAAATGACCGAAGTTCTATGATGTGACTTCTATCAGTAACTAAAACGTGGGAGAGACAAAATAATCAAACAAATAAGGTGCCGAGTAAGATAAGATTCATGTATTCTTTAACGCTAGCCGCAGAAAAGTAAAGCAGACGCAAAGATATGAATATTGGTTTAATAATCGCTTTGGTAGCCATCCTACTGGTGTTAATCCTAGGCTATAACATTATGTTGCAATATAAGGTTAAAGTTGAAACCGCAAAAAGGCAGGAATCAGCACGATATGTAGCCTTGATAGATGGTACTGAAGAGTTGATTGGTCATGCGCACCATATCCCTTTTAGTAAAGAGCTGTTGTTGTGTCTAAACAATCGCATTCTTGACGCGCTAGAGAGCATGCATGAGCTGGACCCGAAGAACAAGCAACTTGCTCAACGTATCGAAAATATGAAGCAGCAGATTACGCAGCTAAAAGAGAATGGCCCTACTGGCGAGAGTACCACTTTCAAGATGCCGAGTAGTGATAAACAAGCTATCGTCATGCTTAAGCTGGTTAAACGACTTCGCGACACTATCCGTAACGAGCACAACAAAGGCCGATTAGATACCCAGACCTACGTCACCGAAAATGCGCGCTTGGAAACGATGCAAATTCGCATCAACATTGAAAATGTCATCAAAAGAGCAAACGACTCTATCGCTCGTGGTCAACCAGGCACCGCGCTTCAACTGCTGCGTAAAGGTATCGATGCTTTGAGCACTAAGAGCGATCCTTATTCTATTCAAGCGAAACAAAAGCTTGAAGAGATGTTGGGTGACTTAGATAAAAAGCGCCAAGATAAAAGCGATGCTGAAATGCAGCAGATTGCTGACAAAGAGCGTGACAATGACATGGAAGCACTCTTCGGCGAGAAGAAAAAGTGGTAACATTCACTTCAGGTCAAGAAAGGCTGCAATTGCAGCCTTTTTTCTATCCGCAAGACAACGGATATGCCCAATAAAAATGTGAAGTACTAAAACTAAAATGATGAATCTAGACGCCTATCAAGATCTTCTTGCTCCCATTAACCAATTTCTGCAATGCAGTACACCTGATGAATGGGTAGAGGAAGCAAAGAAACCAGAGAACCTTCAAACCATTTTGTTAGACCACCTACTGTGCGAACTAAAAGCTGGCCAATCTGCCATGTTTTTAATTCGTAAGTATGCCGTTGATCAATCCAGTTCACATGCTCTACTTGACTGGTTTAAGCCCTACGAAGATTTTGCTTACCGTAACGTAGGCTCATTGGAAACTTTAAAAGGCAAGAGCAATATTTCTAAGGCAATCATGGCTAAGTCCGACTCACCATATAGCCAAGATTTGATCGATAAGATGGTGCTTTTGATAAAAGAGGAGTTACACCACTTTTATCAAGTTTTAGAGATCATGGAAAGTCGTGGAATTGAGTACAAAAATATTCCAGCAAGTCGTTATGCTAAAGGACTGATTTCGCATATGAAGACTCATGAGCCGGAAACGCTGATCGATAAACTCATCATTGGTGCGTACATCGAAGCTCGATCTTGTGAGCGTTTTGCCAAACTAGCACCACATATGGATGACGATATCGCAAAGTTCTACATTTCTTTATTACGTTCAGAAGCACGCCATTACCAGGATTATCTTGTATTAGCGGAGCAAATCGCAGGCAAAGATATCAGCGAGCGCATCGCCTACTTTGGACGTATAGAGGCAGATTTAATTTCTACGCCAGATACAGATTTTAAGTTTCACAGTGGTATCCCAGCCTAGCGAGCATATTCTCCCAAGGTTGAGCATACTCTGAACTTATATAGACAGAGAATAAATAAGCCGGACATTTCGTCCGGCTTATTTATTGTAGCAATGAGGTTAGGAATAAAGCTGAAACACAACAACTAGAGCTGGAATGAACCCATTCGAGTTTTCAAGTTGTGCGCTAGGCTACTAATCTGCTGACAAGCCACAGCCGTTTGTGAAGCTCCCTCAGCCATCTCTGTTGAAGCACTATTAATATGCTCCACACTGCGATTCAGCTCTTCGGATACAGAATTCTGCTCACTGCACGCCGTTGCGATTTGTGTGCTCATTTGCGCTATGTTATCGACAGAATGTTCAATTTCTTTTATCTGGCTATCAGCGTCATTAACTTGCTCAACACACTGAGAAATACCCTCCTGACAATCACGGCTTGAATGCCCTATTTTACTGCTGCTCTCTTGTAGCTGATTAACAATTTCCACAATTTGTGAAGTGGAGTCTTGAGTGCGTTGCGCCAGAGAACGAACCTCATCTGCCACAACAGCAAACCCACGTCCTTGTTCACCAGCCCGAGCGGCTTCAATTGCGGCGTTCAGTGCTAACAAGTTTGTTTGCTCGGCAATCCCGCGGATCACATCGACGACCACATTGATATTGTTTGAGCTCGATTCAAGCTCACGTGCCAGTTCATCTGATTCTTGGATCGTATGTGATACACGCTCAATTACTGCGATAGTTTGTTGTAACGTCGCCGTTCCTTGCTTTGCCACTTCCGCAGCCGAATAAGCAGAGGTTGCGCCAACTTCGGTATTTTGTGCCACTTCACTTACAGCAGCTTGCATCTCTGTCATCGCAGAAGCCACCGAGCTAAGTTCAATTTGTTGATTTTGCATACCAGAGGCGGTCTGAGAAGAAATAGCACTCACTTCCTCTACTGCTGCCGTTAGCTGAATCGTTGAGTCATTAATCTCAGAAACCAGCGAATGTAAGTTTGTTTGCATACCGACAAGCTCTTTAAGCAACGTTCCTAACTCGTCTTTGCTCAATTCACTTTCGTCGATTTGATTATTCAATTGACCCTTGGCGATTTTAGAAGCGAATTCCAATGCTCGATCAACAGGCCCGCAAATGACTCGAGAAAGCAGCATGGCAGACATTACCATGACCAATGCGACGACAAGCGCACCAACAGCAGCGCTGTATTGTGTAAATGCCGCTTCACTTTGTACTTCTTCACCAATCAAACTCACCAACTCATCGTTCAACGCGAGGGTATCATCCAAGCTGCTCAACGCTTTTGAGTAGGTATCGAAACTTGATAAAATTACATCATTTGCACTTTCAGCATCGCCTTGGCTTAGCAATACGTTGTAAGTCTTCGTTTCTTTGATGTATTGATTCCAAGTTTCTTTAAAAACGCTAAAGGACTGCGTTTCACGCTTATTAAGGTCGAGCTTTTCGTATTCTGCAATACCAGCCTGCACATCAGAACGCCATTGGTCGAGGCCTTTTAACCACTCACCAATTTTGGGGTGATTTGCGTTTGGCAATAAAGAGAACTCATCTTTACGCACTTTAGTAATATCAACTTGGATACCTTTCAAAATCGCAACAGAAGGTAAACTTTTATCTGTTAACACTGAAATGTCTTTATTCAGTGTTAACAAACCTTGCACCAACATTACTGACACTAAACCAAACACGGCAAAAACGGTTAAATAACTAACCGATATTTTCTTTACGACACTTAAGTCTTTAATACGCATGCACTTTCTCCCCGCAGCCTTTCCAAACCTCTCACTTAAGTGAAAGCTTAACCTCTAAAACACACTGTTTTTTGCGCTCGATATCATTGAACGCTCTTATATACATCGGCTTGAGAGATCAAATCTTGACCAGTAATTGATAGTTTTATCACATGCTATTTTAGAGATAGGCTCGCATGCTCCGTATTGTGTCTACATCTTTTCATGAGCGCTTCTCGGCGCAGATCCAAGATCTCATCGATGAGCTTTTCTTTCGCATTTATCCCAAAATGCTGGGCATAATTTTTTACTTTTGCTATCTCATTAGGTTGCAAGCGGTACACCTCTTTCTTTAAACGCGCTTCTGCTTCACTTCTAATCAAACCTTGCTCTTGTAACAATTTAATGATGGTTTCATCGGTTGGATTTACTGCTCTAGCCATGGTGCTCCATCTATCAATTTGAGTTCTAGCCATATAGCTAGATGAATGACGCCGCACAACTTATAGAGCAAAGATGACAGCTTGATTGCAGTGAATGCAATTCGTTGACTGTTGGTACTATTTTCCACCGCTTTAACGGCCACACACTCAATATCCCCATTCTCACCATTGAATAAAGATCACATTCTGATAACAATTTTCAGCGCTGGCTTAGATGTCATCCATATTTAACGTGCAAGTAACATTTATAAACAAGAATGATTGCTCTAGTTCAAATGATGGAAAAATAAGATGAAATTTTCGCAGTGGAGCCTTTTATTAAGTAGCTTGATAGCGTTACCCAGCATTGCAGATACCGACGTTTACCTAACGAATAACTCTGATCAACCGTTAACTATTCAAGTAAAACATGAAGGCAGTGATTTGCTTCAATACGGAGACGAGTGGCAACAACATGTGCAGGTACTTGGTCCGTGGGAAACTAAATCTGTATTAAGCTTCAACCGCTGGGAGGGCGTGAAATCAAATCAAACTTACCGTTTTGAAACTGTGGTTTCTAGCCCCGAAGGTGAAAGCATAACACTCAATCAAATAATGGAAGGCCATTGGTACAATTCGACCATTGAATACGGCTTATCCGCAGCCGATGTCGAGTTATCTCTCAAAGATGATCGTAACATTCATCGTGCCAACACTAACGCTTTTGGTACGAGAGAAACCGAACTGGCATTTAAGTCAGACAGTACCGCTCGATATGATGATCTTTACTACACCATCACGCCAAGCAAGGTAGCGGAGTCTGTCGACAACGAAGAACAAAACCTTAAGTTGATGACTTATAACATCTGGGCGTTGACGGCTATTGCATCGCACATTGGAGATCGTTACGAACTGATTCCTCAACATGTAAAAGGTTACGATGTTTTGGCGCTGCAAGAGGTGTTTGCCAGCGGCCGTGAAGCATTCTTACGTGAGTTAGCCAAGGAATATCCTTACCAAACAAAGATGTTAGATAAAGAAGGCGTTAATATTCATGATGGTGGCGTAATCATAGTTAGTCGCTACCCTATCGTGAATGAAGCGCAATATGTCTTTCCCGATTGCTCTGGTACAGACTGCTTTGCCGATAAAGGCGTAAATTATGCGGAAATAATTAAAGGTGGTCAGGCTTACCATGTGTTTGCTACCCATACCGCATCTTTCGATACAGACACCGCCCGTGAGTATCGTCAGCGCCAGTTCAAACAAATCCGCGCACTCGCCCAATCTCTTGACATTCCTTCGAGCGAAACTGTGGTATACAGCGGCGACTTTAACGTAAACAAAAGAAAGTTCCCTGGTGACTACCAACAAATGATCGCTAACTTAAGTGCCATAGAGCCTCACTACTCTGGTTACACGGAGTCAACCTTTGATCCCCGTATCAATAACTTCGCAGGTGAAGCGTTATCAGGTGGCGAAAACGTGGAATACCTTGACTATGTTATGGTGAGTAGTGAATACGGGGTGAAATCATTCAATGACAACCGTGTAGACGTGCCGCGCACAACCGCAGAGAGTTTATGGAAACACTATAACCTTTCTGACCATTTCCCAGTAAGCGCAACAATCAAGCCATGAAGAAAATCGCTTTGATAATCATGTCCGCCATTATGGCGGGCATGATATTTTTAACTTTCAGTCACGATGTTCAAAAAGAAGAGCTCGCTTCCTCTCCTTCCCCTAAGACAAAAAATCAGAGTGTCTCCAGTACATCACCACAAACAAGCAGCATCGTGCCCGATACAGATACTTCACCACAAACAGCTAAGCTCCCTTCCACAGTTCAAATAACGACTGAGCGATTAACTCAACTCAAAGGCAGGAAACTTGTCGCCCAACTTGAGACGTTTTGGCAAGAGTGTATGTTGAACCGTAGTTGTGAAGAGCAGGTCGCCTTGTTTGAGGCGCATTTATCTTCAGCTCGATTCCAGCTTTTGGCGAACTACCCTCAGCTCAGCAGCCAATGGCAAGAGAGTGTAGGAAATTTGTTATTTGATGAGCAGCAATCACTGGCGTCGCGTATTGCACAGCTGAAGAACGAAGCAAGACGCATCTGGGGAGAATTGGCTGATGTTGTTTTCGCGGATGAGTTCGCGCTGTACGATTTCAACTTAGAAGCCCAAAAGCTGGACACTCAAAGCCCAGATAACTTTTTGCGAGCTTTCGAGCAACTCACCATTGACTGGCAAGAACATGCAGGTGCTATCGGGCTAACAAGCGACCAGGAAAAATATGAGCGTGCGGTCACCCTGATTCCTAATAGTATAAGCCTACCAGATCGCTTGGCGCTCATCGCAGAGCTAGAACGAACTTACTTAACGAAAGAAGAAAGTAAAAACATTCATGCTCGTCAGCAGCAAATTACAGAGCAAAAAAAACGAGTCAAAGATTATCAACAAGCATTACAGCAACTTGAGTCCAAACTAAGAACGCAAAGAGCCTCTAGCCATTCACATTTGTCAGAACCGGAATGGCAAAGCTATTACCAACAAGAAGTCGCGGATTTTCGTCGTGAATTTTTTTCTTCTTAATAATGCGCTTTGACTGACTGGGAACTTAAAAAGGCACGTTGCTAACCAGCCGTCGTGCCTTATGTTCAACTCTCTACTTTTAATTCAGAACAAATTTAAACCAAATACATCTTTCACATCAAATAGCACTTTTTCGGTTTTCTCGCGAGAACGCTCACTACCTTGTTTTAAAATATCAATCAGCTGCGCTTTATCATTCAAATACATAGCGCGCTTTTCTCGAATAGGGCGAAGCATCTCTTGTAAGCATTCTTCTAACACTTTCTTGGTCAAACCATCACCTAATCCACCTCGTCGATAATGGTCTTTTAGCTGTTCGACATAATTTTTATCAGGATGAAAAGCATCGAGGTAGATGAATACAATATTCCCTTCGACTTGGCCAGGGTCCTCAATTTTCAGATGATTGGGATCGGTATACATAGATTTCACTGCCGCGGAAATCTCCTTTTCGGAGGCGCCTAAGTTGATTGCGTTCCCCATGCTTTTAGACATCTTATTTTTACCGTCAGTACTCGGCAAACGAGGTGCATCGCTAAGTAATGGACGGCATTCCCTAAGAACCTCTTTTCCACCCAGGTGGTTTATTTTTCTCACGATTTCATTAGTTTGCTCTAACATCGGCAGCTGGTCATCACCCACTGGTACTAGCGTCGCATGAAACCCCGTAATATCAGCAGCTTGAGAAATTGGATACGTTAAAAAGCCTGCGGGAATAGAGCGTTCAAAGCCTTTACTTTGAATCTCATTTTTAACCGTAGGGTTTCGCTCTAATCGTGCGATAGAAACAAGATTACTGTAATACATTGTCAACTCGGCTAACGCTGGAATTTGAGACTGCAACGTGATCGTCGTTTGAGCGGGGTTGATACCAACAGCCAAATAATCTGCAACGACATTGAGAATATTAGAGGATACCTTTGATGGGTTATGCGCGTTATCCGTCAGCCCTTGCATGTCCGCAACCAAGATCGTTTGCTCGTGCTCCGTTTGCAATTTGACTCGTTGTTGCAATGAACCAATATAGTGCCCGAGGTGTAATGGACCTGTTGCTCGATCTCCGGTAAGTATAATTTCACGCTGAGATGTATTTTTATGGCTATTCATATTTGTCTCCAAGTATTTAATAGATCGCTACTGGAGATAAAAAGATCAAACACTCTTAGCTACCATCCAGCAGCTTAAGAATGTAAGTATTCCGCGCCGCTCTATTTAGAGCGCCACCAAGAGAAGGTTGTTAATGAAGGGCGAACGTGTATTTTCATGTTTTTTAAACTAACAGCACACACCGCAGAACTCAATCTGTTTTGTACTGAATTAGTGTGAGTGTTCCAACAGCCAATTAAGAGGATTACATTGGTAAAGACATCGCAATGACCAAAACCGCACCAAATACCGAACCAGAGACAAACGCACACAGTACAGTTTTGTTGTGTTTCCTTTTCATTGATGAACTCCTATCCATAACTACGATGACCAGCCCTCACATCTAATACGCATGTGGATGCATCACGACAACGAGTTAACCAACATATCGCACGTAGGACCAGTACCGCTTTGTTAAATTGGGACCTCGTCCATAACTTGGAGTGTAAATGACTCCGGAACCTACAACAGAAGAAAATTTCATCACGTTACTGTCCTACCCTCCGGGTTTGTGGCTTAATAGGCAGCAGGAACACTTTTTTCTTTTACTGCGGATACTTACATGGAAGCTGTTTTACATCAGTTGCAATTCTCTTTGTCGATAACCGGACCTATCTGTTTGATGTTGGTACTTGGCGTTCTTTTTAAGCGCTTTGGTCTAATCAACGATAATTTTATCGAAGTAGGCTCTAAACTGGTGTTTCAAGTTACCTTGCCTGCAATGTTATTTGTCAGCATTGTGGCTTCAGAACACGACTTTTCCGCGGCAAGTGGATTCGTCAATTTCGGCGTCATCGCTAGTATTTCGTTTTTCATTTTCACCTACCTTTCCGTCAAACTTCTGTTCAAAGCGTCGCCTGACCAAGGCGTTCTCATCCAAGGTGGGTTCCGAGCAAATACAGGTATTATTGGTATCGCTTACGTTGCCAATGCGTATGGTTCTCAAGGTGTGGCGTTAGCGGCTCTCTATGTCGCGGTCACCACATTTATTTATAACGTCCAAGCGGTAATTTGCTTATCGCCCAAGGGGGCAACGTCTGCCTCGCAAGCAGCAAAGATGATGGGCCGAACACTGACTAGGAATCCGCTCATAATCTCCATTGTTCTAGGAATGGCTTTTTATTTACTCGCTATTCCAGTACCGAATGTGGTTATTGACGCAGGAGACTACTTGTCCAAAATGACATTGCCTTTGGCGCTGTTGTGTACGGGTGGCTCACTTGATTTTAGCTTGATGAGAAAAGAGAAAGGTCCATCTTGGTTTGCGAGCAGTTACAAGCTCATCGTAGCGCCAGTCATCATCACCATGGGAGCTTACTTAGTAGGATTTCGAGGAATTGAGCTAGGTATTCTTTTCTTTATGAACGCCTCTCCAGTCGCTGCTGCCAGCTATGTCATGGCGCGTTCCATGGGAGGCAATGCCACGTTAGCTGCAAATATCATCGCACTCACTACGGTGCTTTCTACCGTGACCTGTACGTTGGGCATCCTATTTCTTAAGTTCTACAACTTAATATAATTGGCCAGCGATAAAATAAAGACGCTAGACGGCATTGATGTCAGTTACTGGTCGTGATTCGCAAAAGTGAGCTTTCTTACCAGACGAAAAAATTCACTCGCTTCAGATTCCGACAAACAAGAAAAAAACTCTTTCTGTAAATTCGTCATGATTTGATGAACTTGCTTTAAAGCATTTGCCCCCTCTTTTGTCATGCTTAGCATTTTAAGGCGCTGATTCGATTTACTTTTAGAAACTTGAACAAACCCTCTCTTTTCCAGATTGTCCACCATCCGCTTTGCTACACTTCGCTCAGTTCGAACCGCATCAGCTAACGCTTGCTGGCTCATAGGCTGAAATTCTTCTAAAGCGGCCAGTGCACTTGCCATTTCTAGTGTCATCAAATTTTGCCGAGAGAGCTCAGCTTGGGCACGATTGCGGTACATGCGCTGCATCACACCACAAACAAACATAGGACTTTGATCCAAAACGGAAATTGGGGAAATTTTCTGATCTTTCATCGTCGTTTTTCTTCTTTAGGCTTTCATTCGGCCGAAAAGGCTGTGCTGATACTGCACACAACACGCCGTCTTTCAGGCTCGCGTCATAGACGGTAACCACCAAGTGAAAACATAAAATAAAGAGCGCCGAAGCGCCCTTTAATCGTGTTTATTATCACTAGTATAACTCAGTTAAAACAACCAAGTCCTACTCGCTTTGCTGAGTGGGTTTAGTGCTGGTCTCAGACAACTCTGCCTCCGACTCTTTTCTCGCACGTCGATCAAACAATCGCTCAACCACTACAAAGAAGATTGGGACGAAGAATATACCCAATATCGTGGCACTGATCATGCCACCAAGTACGCCGGTACCTACTGCGTTTTGACCTGCCGATCCCACACCTGAACTGATAGCAAGTGGTACCACACCCAAACCAAAAGCAAGCGATGTCATGATAATTGGGCGCAGACGAACACGAACGGCATGCAGGGTTGCTTCGATAAGCCCAGCGCCTTTCTCGTAGTAGTCCTTTGCAAACTCAACAATCAGAATGGCGTTTTTGGTTGCCAAGCCGACCGTCGTTAATAAGCTCACCTGGAAGAACACATCGTTATCCATACTGCGCGTCATTACCGCAAGCACAGCACCAAGCACACCAAGAGGAACAACTAACACCACGGCGAAAGGTACTGACCAACTTTCATACAAAGCGGCAAGAACTAAGAATACGACGAGGATAGATAGCGCATATAGCATTGGCGCTTGGTTTCCGGAAAGGCGCTCTTCATACGAAATACCATTCCAGTTCACCGTGAAACCTTCTGGTAGCTTTTCTACCATTGCTTCAATTTCTTTCATGGCTTCACCAGTACTTACACCAGGGGCTGCGCCGCCTTGAATGTTCATTGCTGGCAAACCATCAAAGCGCTGCAAAAGAGGAGAACCATAGGTCCACTCGCCACTCGCAAAAGCAGAGAAAGGCACCATCTCTCCTTTAGCGTTGCGTACGTACCATGAATCGAAGTCTTTTGGCTGCATGCGGTATTCCGCATCACTTTGCACCATCACTTTCTTCACACGACCGCGGTCAATATAATCGTTAATGTAAGCCCCGCCCCATGCAGCTGACAGGATTTGGTTTACGTCATTGATACTGACATCCAAAGCACGAAGTTTGACGTGGTCAATGTTCACTTTGTACATTGGCGCATCTGCCTGACCGTTTGGACGAACACCGACAAGTTTCGGGTTTTGTGCTGCCATGCCCAGAAGTTGCCCTTGAGCCGCAACTAATGCATCGTGCCCTTTATTCAACGAGTCTTGGAGATAGAAATCGAAACCTGTCGAGTTACCTAGCTCTTGAATCGCTGGAGGGGCGAACGCAAACACCAAAGCTTCTTTAATGGTAGAGAAGTACCCCATCGCTCGGCCCGTAATGGAAGCCGCATCAGCGCCAGACGCTTCACGCTCAGACCAATCTTTCAGGCCGATAAATGCCATCCCCATGTTTTGGCCTTGACCTGCGAAACTAAAGCCCGCAACAGAGAAGACGGATTTTACATTGTCTTTTTCGTCTACTAGGTAAAAGTCACGCATTTTCTCAAGTGTTTTTTCCGTCTGTTCTTGTGTTGAGTTAGGCGGCAAAATAGCCATTGAGAATACTGTGCCTTGGTCTTCATCTGGCAAAAATGACGTTGGAAGGTTCATAAATAACCAGCCAGCACCTGCACTCATTGCCAAAAATACAACCAACATGCGACCTGTGCGTTTTAGAAGTTTGGCAACGCCGGTTTCATAGCCTGCTGTCATCGCATCAAACTTGCGGTTAAACCAGCCAAAGAAGCCTTTCTTCTCTAGAAGCTCAGCATCGCCTTTTTTCAGCAACGTAGCGCACAATGCCGGAGTCAGAATTATCGCAACCAAAACGGAAAGCGTCATAGCCGCCACAATAGTTATCGAGAACTGACGGTAAATAACCCCGGTAGAACCAGACATAAACGCCATAGGGACGAATACCGCTGAAAGCGTCAACCCCACACCAATCAGGGCACCAGTGATCTGCCCCATCGATTTTTTGGTCGCTTCTTTGGGCTCTAAACCATCTTCATGCATCACACGCTCGACGTTTTCCACCACAACGATGGCATCATCCACCAGCAAACCGATAGCCAGAACCATCGCGAACATGGTTAACGTGTTTACGCTAAATCCAGTCGCGTACAAAATAGCGAAGGTTCCGAGCAACACGACAGGCACTGCGATCGTTGGAATGATCGTCGCACGGAAGTTCTGCAAGAACAGGTACATGATTAAGAACACAAGAAGAATAGCTTCTAATAGCGTTTTAACCACTTCTTGAATCGAGGCTTTGACGAATGGTGTTGTTTCAAATGGGTAAGCAATCTGCAACCCTTCTGGGAACGTTGCACTCAGTTGTTCTAAGCGCTCTTTTACCGCATTGGCTGTCTCAAGCGCGTTTGCGCCAGTACCTAATGAAATACCTAACCCCGATGCTGGGAAGCCATTATATTGGCCTCGAATATCATAACTTTCTGCACCACGCTCAACGCGAGCTACATCTTTCAAATAAACATTCGAACCACTGGCGTCGGACTTAAGAATGATGTCTTGGAACTCTTCTACACTGCTCAAACGACTTGCAGAAGAAATCGTAGCATTCAACAACTGACCCTCCTGCGCAGGTGCCGCACCAAGTTGACCTGAAGAAACTTGCGCGTTCTGTTCACTGATTGCATTTGCTACGTCGATCGCGGTCAAGTTGAATTGCGTAAGCTTAAATGGATCCAGCCAAACTCGCATCGCATACTGCGCACCAAACGCCTGCACTTGTCCTACGCCAGTTACACGACTTATCGGGTCTTGAATATTCGTTACAACAAAGTCGCCGATATCGTTTTCTGTAAAGTCAGGATCTTCAGAATAAACTGCGACAACCATGAGAAATGCCGTATTGGATTTATTGACGACAATACCTTGGTTTTGTACCTCCATCGGCAATGAAGTCAATGCCAATTGCAGTTTGTTCTGCACCTGTACTTGCGCGATATCAGGATCAGCTTCGCTATCAAACGTCAGGGTAATTGTCGCATTACCAAATGCATCACTGCTCGATGATAGGTAGCGAAGGTAATCTAATCCTGTCATGTTTTGCTCGATAACCTGCGTTACCGAGTCTTCAACGGTTTTTGCTGATGCACCTGGATAGCGAGCACTGATGGTGATCGTCGTCGGTGAAATCGTTGGGTATTGCGAGACGGGTAAATTGAATAATGACATTACCCCCGCCAACATCGTTAGAATCGCGAGAACCCAAGCAAATACCGGACGATCGATAAAAAATCGTGCCATGATTACTCCTGTTCACCGTTTTGGATAGTTACCGAACTGCCTGGCCCTACCTTTTGTAAACCGGCGGTAATGACTTTATCACCCGCGTTCAAACCATCAATAATGCGCCATTGGCTATTGATCGCTTCGGCAGTCTTCACTGGTTTCGCTTCCACTTTGTTCTCGCCATTAACCGTCATCACTGTCGCTTTACCTGTCGCATCACGAGATACCGTATTTTGTGGTATTAGAATCGCATCAGGGTCGACACCAGTAATGACCGTCGCACGAACAAACATTCCAGGTAGCAACAAACCGTCAGGGTTTGGGAATTCGGCACGAAGCGTCACGCTGCCCGTACTTTCGTTCACATTGACCTCAGTAAATTTCATTGCGCCTTTGTGTTCGTAAGTGCTGCCATCTTCAAGCATCAATGTAACTTGCGCAGAGTCATCTTCTTGCATATGGCCTTGGGAGAGTGATGCTTTCAAACGCAGCAGTTGCGCGGATGATTGCACAATATCAACATTGATAGGGTCAAGCTGCTGAATGGTCGCTAATTTGGCAGCTTGGTTAGCCGTAACCAACGCACCCGCTGTCACACTCGATTTACCGATCACCCCGCTAATCGGAGCTTTGACTTGCGTATAATCTAAGTTGATTTTTGCTGTGTTGATCTTGGCTTTTGCGACTAGGACCTGCGCTTTCGCTTCTTTGTATGCCGCTTCTGCTTCATCCAAGTCTTGTTGGCTGATGGATTTTTTGGTGATCAAGGTTCTGTAACGCTTCACCGTGGCATAGGTCGACTCTGCCGCAGCTTGCGCACGAATTAATTCCGCTTCAGCGCTCAGCAAATCCGCCTGAAATGATGAATCATCAATTTGATATAGCGACTGTCCTTGTTCAACAAGGCCACCTTCAACAAAATTTCGCTCCGAAATAATGCCAGTGACTTGCGGACGAACTTCTGCTTCTTTGAATGCTCTGCTACGACCCGGCAACTCTACTGTCAATGCTTGGCGCGTTGGCTGCACTGTTAACACTTCTACTTCGGTTACGGGCGCAGGCCCCCCACCTTGGCTCGATCCTTCTTCGCTAGGTTGACATCCAACCACAAAAAGGCTCGACGCAATCAGCAGAGATAGCGTGGTTTTACGTCTCATGAATTTTTCTCTCTTATCTACCGACAAGCCTTCAAGATTCCTTATTAAAAGCTTCTAGAATGACTTAATAATGACTAATGGATGTATATCCAGAACAAATTAATTAGGATGATAAATACCCAGTGTTGTACATACAACAAAATTTACAGTTCTATACGCTTACGAAAAACGTTTATGGTAAAGGTGTTATGAAGTTCTCAAATTTGAAGATTTTGGGTTGGAAATCACATTTTCCTGTGTGCAATTGCAATGGTTAAAAAGCAGCAAAAGTGATGATAAAAGCATCATCACGCTGTACAGAGTTTGTTACCGCTGTCTAGGGTTATTTGCCCACTCTGGTATACGAACTAAAGTGAGAAAGGAATGTAAATATAGTCGAAATTTCACAAGTCAGGTTCGCCACTTATCTAAAAAATAACCCGCTAAGAAGCGGGTTATTTCGTCAGTGAGATTGCTGTTCTCAAGCTTATACTTTGAACTGACTGACCTGATGATCTAAACGTTGAGTTTGCTCTGACAACATGGCTAAAGAAGCTTGCGCTTGGTTTACGATTTCCACAATTGAAGTGCTACTGTCTGCAATGCCTTGTACGTTGCTATTTACTTCGTCACTTACTGTACTTTGCTGGCTCGCAGCCGTTGCAATGTGTGTATTCATCTCGTTCATACGTGAAATCGCGTTCAAGATTTCAGAAAGGGATTCACTCGCTCGGCCAGCGGACTTGATCGTTTCATCACTGCTATTTTGGCTACCGCGCATCACTTCTACAGCTTGTCCTGCACCAGATTGTAGCTTTTCAATCATGGTTTGGATTTCTCCCGTACTCTGTTGCGTACGACTGGCTAAAGAACGAACCTCGTCCGCTACCACAGCAAAGCCTCGCCCTTGCTCTCCAGCGCGAGCCGCTTCAATGGCTGCGTTAAGCGCTAATAAGTTTGTTTGCTCGGCAATACCACGAATTACATCCAGTACGGACGCAATGTTACTCACATCATGATCCAATGTGTTAATGACGTGGCTTGCGCTTTCGATTTCACTTGCGAGGCTACGAATTGAGCTAACCGTTTGATCCAAAATAACATTGGTATTGGTAAGTTCATCATTCGCTGTTTGGCTCGCAACCGCAGCTTCGTTAGCGCTATCGCTTACATTTCTGCTGGTGACTTGCATTTCATGCACTGCCGCCGCTACCGCCTCGCTATCTTTTTGCTGAGAAACGGTCGAGTTCGCGATGGTCGTGGTCAACGAGCTAAGATTTGCCATTTCGTTACGTAAGGTATTTGAGCTTTCAATTACCTGAGCGACTGTCATTTGAATTTTGGACACAAACTGGTTAAATGCGTCTGCTAAATTGCCAATTTCGTCTTGTGTTTTTACATCGATTCGCTGACTTAGATCACCTTCACCGGACGCAATTTCTGTCATCGCATTTTTAATATCATTGATAGGCTTCACAACCGTTTGTAACAACAAAAAAGCCATCGCGATAGCGGCAAAAATAACAATCACAATGCCAGCCTCAAGAATGAGTTCTGCTCTTGTTGCAGCCGCTGATATTTCGTCCTTCAATTGGCTTTGCTTTTCTTCTATTGCATCTTTTACAACGTTAAGCTGCGCTCTAACCTCGATAAATTGGTCTTCAAAGGTATGTTTGTGCTCATTGTAGTAACCACGCCATTGAGATTGAGGTAAACGTAGCATCGCCTCATAACTTGCTAACCATTTTTCACCCAAAGAGACAAGCGTTCGAACTTCATTACCATGTGTAGAAGGCGTCACACCGGCTTGCGATAGCTCAATCATTTGTTCCATACGCGGCAGCGCTTTGTATGCGTTGTCTTTGTATTCACCGATGTGGTGATCAATATCGGTTTGAGTATCAGAAAGAGCAACACCTTGGATTGCAGATGTAGCTTGGTAAAGATCGCGGTAAGCATCCTCAATCGTTAATAAGTTCGGCACGATCTGTTCGTTGAGTGTCTCACTCAATTCAGATTGCTTCCAACCTGTCATAACGTTTAATACAGAGCTCACAATAAACAATCCAATAATCAATGACAGCGGAATCACTATCTTCTGCTTGATCGTTAAGTTCTGGAACATGAATAGACTCTCTTTATTTATGGTATACAAACTGCCGAAAATTATATCAAACAAATAGAGTATACTATTAGGTAAAATAGACTATTCAACATGAAATCTAATGACTTTTTGACAAGGGTTCTAATTTCAACAATTAGTTGATTTTATAGAAAATTTAACAAATAGATCTTTTCAAAATATGCAAATTAAAATGCTCTTTCAAAACGAAAAATATGTAACAGAAAGTGAATTAAAAGGGACCACATTTTGAAGAATAGATCGAATCAATGATTTACTGAGAACACATACAAAACACAGTTCTTGGATTGAGCACCACCGCGGAATATGCAAAGGTCCGAACATTTCTTCTAAAGCTCAAAAAAACCATTGTTTATCTGACGTGTTTAAGGGTACTCCTTTATGATGTTAGTCGTGATGTTGGCAGACAGGATGCTTACAAGTTTTCGAAGTTAACCAGTAGCACAGTGAACGATTCAGATTTTCTTGAGCGCCAAGGCAATAAAAAAGTTTGCTATTTTCCTCTCAAGAGACGCATTAAAGAAAATAATGCAACCTAGTCACAAAGTCTTGCTACATCTTCAGAAAAGAATGATGTTGCTAAACAAATCTGGTGCAGCATACACATTGAAGCTAAACTCGTTTAAGGAACTTTTTCATATCAATATGAGAAAACATAGATTTCTCAAAGTTACATCAACCATTCAACGATTAAACTAATGTTAGCGTACCGGTACGTCCGAAAACTCCATGCATGAACCATTTAAAAGAGCCAAAATGTTCCAACCCAACTTCGCCTCAGTGGAGTGGCGAGTCGTTTCGCTCGCTCTCCTACTCTCTCTACCTCATACTGCTCATGCGGATCCACTAGATAAGGAAATTAGCAACCTTCTTCAACAACGTTTTTCTATCGCGGTGTTGCTGTCCGATACTGACGCAATTGCGTTTGGTATTGGCGACTTTGATCCGAATGCATTATTTGATACCGCCAACCCAGAGTTCGGGACTGACGAGTCAATCAATGAACGTCGAAGCAAATCCGTATATGTTCTCCCTTACACGACTAACTTTGACATAGAGGGCAGCGAGGATTTACATGAGCTGTCGTTTAAGGCATTTACGATACAAACAGAGAATGATCTCAAACTATTCGGCACAAGTAAGGATCTTCTCAAGGAAAGGACATACGGTGCATCGATTGGTTATGGGTATCTATACAAAGCAAGTGAAAACGTCACCCTTAGCACCAGAACGACGACTCACCTTATGCGTTATGAAAACTCATTCTCTACCGATAATAAACTTTCCTCCATCATTGGAAGAATCCTAGACGGCCGTGCCGTTAACGTTTCAGCATGGGCGGCAATAGTTCAACCATCCATTAAAGCCAAATACACGTCTCCCACAAGTTGGGGGAAATGGCATGCCAGTTCGACATTGAATTCATTCATTGGGCACAGCTGGGGAAGCGCAAATAACGGCAATATAGGCAACCCTAAAGGTTGGTACCTATCTAATGAAATCACCGGTTACTACAATATTTATCACGGTGAGCAAGCTTTATTTACTGGGATTAAAAGAGTCGACCTTTCGCATGATTTAAGCGATGAACTGGGAAGTCCGCATTACTACGAAGCTTCTATAGGATGGCTATTTTATGCACCAAAGCCCTTTGATTGGTTGGACAATTTCGGCATAGGCGTTAACTTCAACTACGGCTCGACTCTCAGAGGTGGCAGCATTCAACTTTACTACAACAAACAATAACGCTGTCAGTACAGGAACCAGTTGGTAGCATATATAACAAGAAGAACTAGAAGACACAAAAGGAATGGCAGAGTTAGCGTCTTCGCAAACTTTTTCATGAGACTTGGGTTATCAAACACCACACCTTCCGCTTCTCTTACCCTTCGCTCTTCGTCAAAATGCCATTTAATGGCTAAGTAGGCTCCTATCCCTAATACAATAAGCTTAAAAGCTCCAGCAAAGTAAGGAAAGAAATTAGCCCAACTGTCGTTCATTATCCATCTCCATCAAATTCAATATCAGCTTTGCGGTGGCAGAATCCAAGATTCATGTAGAATGCCCCCCCCCCTCAAAGTCAGACTCTCTGGCTAGCGTCAGTCTACTGCTCGAGATAGCTGTCCACAACTCTCTTTACCATATCGGCATTTATTAATTATTTAATAAATAACAAGAAAGACACTAGCACACTTGCTGAAAAGTAAGTGTCAGTTTGGATTGAAACTCATCAGGAATCGAAAATGGTCCACAGTCGACTTGTTGATCTAGTGAAAGCCGAATTACCTAGCTTTAAATCGTTCGCTAGTATAAAAATGTAGCCTATCGCACTTCTGGTCGAGTCCTAACAAACTTATGATGCATATGTCATTAGCGGTGCAATTTTAAGTTTATCAATTAGCTAAAGTTTCCCACCTTAACTGTCAGTAAGCTTGCTGTGTTTGAGACGATCTCGACATGACTAGTGTATAAATAGTATGGAGGTTCAAAGTGAAGGCAAGGCAAATTTCCTTACTAAAAATATTGTTTCTGTAATTTTATTTCAGGATTATCGAAACCATCATAAGGATAATTCGAACTAATCTTAATCCATGCTCCTTCAGTTACATTTGCTTTCTTTTACTCACTTCTCGCGACTATTAGTGGCATTTTGAGACAATTTCCTACACTCCTTTCTTTGTCTTAGTTGATATAAATCATTGTTAGAAGAAAACAGAATCACCTGTATTTCTCGATACATGAATCCAAACTGCCCGACTTTTCGTAACTAAATTACAGATAGACACGATTTTTAGTATGGCACGTTTTTGAGGAACCAAGATGTTAGATACCCTCATGCTGTCGCGGATCCAGTTCGCGGCCAATATCAGCTTTCACATTCTCTTCCCGACCATCACCATCGCGTTGGCATGGATGTTGGTGTTTTTCAAGTGGCGATATAACCGCACACAAGCCCCCGTATGGCTCGATGTTTATTACTTCTGGGTCAAGATATTCGCTCTCACTTTCGCCTTGGGTGTGGTATCCGGCATTACGATGAGTTTCCAGTTTGGTACCAACTGGCCAGGCTTTATGGAACGAGTCGGAAACGTAGCTGGACCATTGCTCGGATACGAAGTGATGACCGCCTTCTTTATGGAAGCCACCTTCCTGGGTGTAATGCTTTTTGGGCGAGGACGAGTACCGGAATGGGTTCATACTCTCGCCACCGTTCTGGTTGCTGTTGGGACAAGTATGTCCGCATTTTGGATTCTGGTGCTTAACAGCTGGATGCACACACCAAGTGGCTATGAAGTGATTGACGGCATTGTTCATGTGACCAGTTGGAAAGAAGTCATTTTCAATCCTTCTTTACCGTACCGTCTTCTACACACGCTATTAGCATCGGCGCTGACTGCCAGCTTCTTGATTGCAGGTATCTCGGCTTATCAAATAATGAAAAAGTCAGATCACCGCTCAGCCAAACTTGGCCTAAAAGTCGCGCTGTTCGCGGCGGCTGGGTTCATCCCGGTACAAATCTTTGTCGGTGACCTTCACGGGTTAAACACGCTTGAACATCAACCTGCAAAAATTGCAGCAATGGAAGGCGTGTGGGAGACCGAGCAAGGCGCGCCCCTTCTTCTGTTTGCGATGCCAAATGAAGAAACTCGCAGCAATGATTTTGAAGTTGGCATCCCGAAGTTAGCGAGTTTGATTCTTACTCATGACTTAGACGGAGAAATCCGAGGACTTAACGAGTTTGCACCTGATCACCCGCCAGTGAAGCCCTTGTTCTTTGGTTTCCGCGTGATGGTTGGTGTAGGTGTTCTTATGCTGCTGGTTAGCTGGTATGGCGCGGTGAAGCTAGCACGCAAAAAAGCGCTACCTAAACCTTACCTGTACACAGTGTTAGCTATGACGTTCTCTGGTTGGATAGCCACACTGGCGGGTTGGTATGTTACTGAGATTGGTCGACAGCCTTGGTTGGTCAGCGGTGTATTGCGCACATCAGAAGCTGTCACCACGGTTGCGAGCAGCAGTGTGATGACTTCGCTCATTATGTACTTGGCCATTTACGCAGCATTGCTGGTTGCGTACATCCATACCCTGTTCTATTTGGCGCGCAAAGACGTTGCAGCCCATGAAGTCCCACTGACACAACAAGAGGCCTAATCATGCTCGACTATCTACCAGAAATATACCTTCTGCTGCTTGGTTTCTCGGTCTTTATGTATGCCGTGCTCGACGGCTACGACCTTGGCGTCGGCATCCTATTGCCAAGTGATAATGAAGCGCAACGTGACCGAATGATAGCGTCTATCGGCCCTTTCTGGGACGCAAATGAAACGTGGTTAGTGTTAGCCGTCGGTATTCTGCTGATTGCCTTTCCTACTGCCCATAGCTTGATTTTGACGGAGCTTTATATGCCGACCGCTATCATGCTTATCGCACTGATCATGCGTGGCGTAGCGTTCGACTTCCGCGCCAAAGCGAACTCGGATCATAAACCTCATTGGGATTGGTGCTTCAGAATTGGCTCGTTAGTCACCGCGCTAACCCAAGGTTACATGGTTGGTCGTTACATCATGGGATTTGAGCAATCAACAGAAGCATTTGGCTTTGCATGGTTAAGCGCACTTTGTGTAACGGCGGCGTATGTTTACATCGGTGGCGCATGGTTGGTACTGAAAACGGAAGGTGATTTGCAAATACGCTCGGCGCGTTGGTCTCGCCGTGCTGGTTGGTTAGCGGCGTTGGGAATCCTAGTGGTGAGCGTTGTAAACCCGATTGTAAATCAACAAGTCGCCTTGCGTTGGTTCAGCTTCCCAGAAATCTTGTTGCTTGCCCCAGTTCCGTTAATTGTATTGGCAACCATCTTCCTAGTTGATCGCTATTTGCGTCAGGTTCCAATGGTGAATGATCTGGGTGTGCGCTGGCCTTTCTTTGGTGTCACTGTCATTTTCGCGTTGAGCTTTCTCGGGCTTGCGTATAGCTTCTTCCCAGAAGTTGTGCCGGGATTAATGACCGCACAACAAGCTGCCTCCTCGCCTGCGACGTTAATAATCGTGGGCTACGGTGTGATGATTGTTATGCCGGTGATATTGCTTTACACCTTTGTGGTATACCGGATCTTCAAAGGCAAAGCGACAGAACTTAGCTACAAGTAGGAAAGGGAATTCCTCAACAAAGCGCCGCTGCTCATGCGGCGTTTTTTTGCAGTACTCAACGACTAAAGTATCTACCCAAGGCGACTGAGTGGGAACGCTGAGAGAATGTAGCGGCAGCCAGTAGTTTGTTCCTAACTAGAACGAGATAACCGTTTCTCAACTATAGCGATACAGGCACAAAAACAGAAAGAATATTTGATGTTACAAAAGGTAGACCGCCACTTTAAAACGCTTTGAGTATTTTTTGCGCTCAATGTGGTGCAAGTATACTTATGCTTTTTATGACTTGTGAACACTCAATTGCATGTTATGTTGCTGTTGAAATCGTACATGAAATAAGGACAAGAACATGAAGATAAGATGCAAAACGACGCAAAGCATTGAAAAATTTAACCCTGATGACCTCAATCTAAACACAGATCTCTTTGGTATGATTGCTGTTGTATTCGTGTTCATGGCTGTTTTGCTTAGCATCTAGTAGCAATACGTTCATTCTTGTGGCCGTATTCATACCTCATGTGATATGGGTGCTAAATTCTAGATTAAAGCGGATGGGCTAACCCGCACCAATCAGATTATGGCTGCCTCTGTATAGCTTCTTCAATTTTGGCGTTGTATCGAGGTGAGATATGAACAGTTGGCTTGTAGATAGAGTTGCGTTTGCACTCTGAGTACTCTTATGTACTTTCAATGACGCATTACTTTAGTGCAGATATGAAAAAAGGCCTGATAAATCAGACCTTTTAGAATGTGGCGGTGAGTGAGAGATTCGAACTCTCGATACGTTGCCGTATACACACTTTCCAGGCGTGCTCCTTCAGCCACTCGGACAACTCACCGAATCAAATTTTGGTTAGCATCATTGGCTAACGAGGCGCTAATTTAATGATTATGTGCCTGATGGTCAAGGCTAAACATAAAAAAAAGCGCCCTTTTCGAATCGATTGCTCACTAAGTAACTAAATTGAGCAAAACTGGGGCATTTACATGCTTTGAGAATAACCGGGAACACGGAACCAACGGCGGCACATATCCAAGAAGTACCCATACAACACACCCATGCCACAAGAAATAACAGCGTTACTTGCCACTGCGGTCACAATTTGATCTGTAGACGCGCCAACCGCGAATAAGATACCCGCATAAACTGGAGATTGAAATAGTACATAAGCGACCAGATCAGAGATGTTTTTCATAAAGGAAGACGGCGACACCTTACTACCTTGATGCAGCACCCAATCACGAAAAACCCCATACGGCCAAGCAATAGCGATATTCACTGGAATCGATAGCGTACGCGATGCTAGAGATTGCTCAAATGTCATCCCTGAAATCAAAATCTCGACAATCATCCCTGTGATAAAGCAAAAAACAACCATAGCAAAGGTATCCGCTGCGGCGTGACGAATACAAAATGGTCCACGAGACTTCATTTACAAAACCCTTAAAATCAAACACTGCAATTAATAAGAATAATAAAACTATTAACCACCAAAAAGACATCAAGCCAGTTAATGATGCAATTAGAACACACAAAAACCAGCTTATGGCTCTGTATTTAAAATTAAGTTGTAAATTTATAACCAAATTTTAAAGTAAAAGTAGTTTTTTTCACCAATGGCGAGTAAAAACGCCTAAAATCACGTAAAAATGGTACAAAAACACGGATTTCACTTACATAAAAAGGGGTTACGATAATTATTTCGACGTAAAGTTAGAACAAAACTCGGACCGCAAACAGTCACTCCTATAGCTTATGCTACCAAGCTGCGAAAATTCAGAGTATTACCGATATAATCACAGTAGAAGGTCTTGCTGTTTTACTCGTAAAAGTAAAACTGCAAGCCTGTTCATTGCGGGTTAGAAGAGTTTGTCACGAAGCTGGATGACGTATGAATAGTAAGAACAATTCACAGTTGCGCCATATTGATTAAATTATGGTGAGGCCAGCAAAATCGTTAATGTATCGATATCATCTTGGTCTGGGGATTGCTGACGCTTTAAGTTACTTCTTATCCGTTCGGCGACTGAAGAAACGTCGTCACTGAGTTCAAGGGGAGCCTCCGCAATGATCGCTGAAATAGCCTCAAGTGCTTCATTAAGATGTCCATTATCTAGAGCGACATAGAAGTTGAGTAACCACTTTTCAGCATTAAAGCTATCTGCTGCATTTCCATCAAAGTCCGATTGGTACTGATATAACTGAGTCGCATGAAGATACAGTGCATCATTTAATTCAGACTCCACTATTGGTTTCGCTATTATGTGGTCTGCTCCTACATTAATCATACGCTCTTGTGTTTCTTTGAACACATCCGCTGTACAGCCAAAAATCAGTACCGACTTAGCAGGTGAACTCATTGCTCGAATGGCTGATATGGCCCCAACGCCATCTAGAACAGGCATATGATTATCCATCAGTATCAAATCAAATGGTTTGCTCGCAACCTCATCGACTGCAAGCTGACCATTTTCGACACTTGTGCACTCAAAGCCCTTGGCTCGGAGGAAAGTTTCCATAATGATCGCATTTGTTCGGTTGTCTTCAACAATGAGTGCTTTCAACCCTTTACAGTTCAATTTATGTGTATTGATTGACTCTACTTTACCCGGCTTGCAAGGTGTAAGGGCAATTTCGACAGTAAAAGTCGTTCCAGCGTCCTCCTGACTTTCTACAACCACTTGCCCACCCATATGTTCCGCGATTTCTTTGACTATTGCTAAACCAAGCCCTGTACCACCAAACCGCCTAGTCGTTGATGACTCCGCTTGCTCAAAAGGACGAAAAATGCGTTTTTGTGCCTCTTTTGAAATACCAATTCCTGTATCTTTTACCTTTAGTATCAGCTTGGTGCCTGCCTTACTCGATTTCTCGGCTAGCTCTACCTCTACGATGCCACGATCGGTGAACTTAACAGCGTTATTGAGTAGATTGAACAGTACTTGACGCAAACGGGCTTTGTCATTGTTGTACCAACGACCCGTTGGTAAATGCGAGACTACTCTAAAGCGAAGACCTTTTTCTGCACATAGAGTTTGATAAACACTCTTGATACTGCCGATAATCGACTCAATTGGGAAAGGCTTATTTTCAAACTCAACATGCCCTTGTTCAATTTTTGAGTAATCTAAAATCTCATTGAGTAATGTCATCATGTGATCACCTGAATCATAAAGTGTTCTCAGGTGCTTACGCTGCTCATCGGTAAGTGGTGTTTTTAACAGTATCTGGGCAGTTCCTAGTACACCGTTCATTGGTGTGCGAATCTCGTGGGACAATGTGGCTAAGAATGCCGTTTTAGCGTTTGTCGAAGCCTGAGCTTTTATTCTCTCCTGCTCTAAATAGATCGTCTTTTCATTGAACTTCTCGATAAGCTGTCCGATTTCGTCATCGCTATCATAGTCAATATCTATGATCCCACCAGTTTTCGAGTCATCAATCTTAGCGGCAATGCGAACAATTGGTTCAACAATATAGCGATTCAGTAAGTAGTAACCGACCAAGACACACAAGAGCAAAAATGGAATGATCCTCCCCTCAACGCTCATCACTTGTTCAAACACTTGATCAGCGACTTTAGCTTTTGCGTTGACAACTTCCATGCGCCAATCGAACTCTCCGAAATCAAGCTCGCTGACATAAATTTCGTCCGTCAGTTGAAAGTTGTGTTCAATAATCACGTTTGAGTCAGCATCGCGAACCACTACCCCCAAAGAATGCTGGTTCGTGTGCTCTCGAATAAACTGAAAAAGTGCATCAAGTGATAGGTCTACCGTTACAACTCCAGCGAATCGACCGTTTTGGTAGTACGGAGAAGACGCGGTAATCATCTGGACCTGAGTAAAGGTATCGATGTAAACCGTAGACCAACTAACAGAACCTACCGGAGCATCGGCGGCAGCGACATACCAGGGTTCATTATCATAACCGCCAGATTCGGGGTTATTGTAGGAGTGAATTTGGTCAATACCACTATCACTGTTTTTATTGAAGAATAGACTTTTATATCTCCATTGTTCTGCTTTGAGTTCGGGTTTAGGCCATACACCACCACTAACAAGCATCTTGTCACTCAATTGAAGAATATGTGGAATTATTGTGTTGAGAGATTGAATATTTTCAGTCCCTTGGGCTAGCCCTACTAAGCTGCTCAATACACCTGTAGAACTGAGGAGGGGCTCTTTTATCTCAAGAGCCAGGAGTTGGGTACGTAACTCTAGGTTTTGCTCTAGCTTTTGTCTAACTGGTGGCTCAACAACCAAATAGGCGACAGAACCGATAGTGGCGATAAAGAAGCACAGGTAAAGTGTTAGGGCGAGAATGCTTTTTTTTCTAAGTGATGAGCGAATTTCCATAGATGTGTGAATCATTCCCTAATATCGATTTATCACTAATTGATTGGTAAGATGAGCGCAATCAACCAGCCCATTAACAAATGGTATTCTATTTTGAAACTACAAGACATCCTTTCTCTCCCAGAACTTGACGGTAAACTACTAAACCTAGCAAAAACTCAAGGCTTTGTAACAGCGATGGCTGCAGCGCCAAACGTATTAATGCCTCAAGAGTGGTTGCCATTCTTATGGGGTGGAGAAGAAACAGCGCCATTTACTGACGGTGAACAACTAGAGCAGTACATTGACGAGATTGTACAAATGTGGAACCAAACTCGTCCCGCTCTCCTAGAAGGCACTTGGCAGTGGCCTGCAGGGTGCGCGCTAGATGAGCAAGACATTGTAACAAGTCAGGCTCGCGATTTCTGTGAAGGTGTATTACAAGGCTGGCAACTTGCGCGTGATGACTGGGAAACGTTGATGCCTGAGGATAGCGAAGATAATGCCCTACTCGGTGGTGTTTTACTTTCTCTTACTATGCTTTACGACCCAGAAACAACCATTGAAACATTGGCCGAACAAGGTATGGAAGGCTTAGAGCAGTTTGAAGAGATCTTCAATGCAATGCCAGTGATGTTATGTGGTCTTACCCAGCGCGGTGTTGCATTAGCTGAAGAACAATAGACGCAACGCTGTCGACCATCAAGATTGAACGGCTGAATAGACAAAAAGCTCTCCAAATGGAGAGCTTTTTTGATCATGTTAAAATTACATGTGGAATATACCGCGCCATATCTTGAGTCACTAAGCTACTGTCTTCCCTAATCGAAATACCGGCAGCTCTATCATTGACCAACCAACTGCCAATTAACGTATGGTTTTGCCCAAACTTAGGTAGTGGATGGTATTGCTGGACGATATTGAATTTAGATTCATAAGGCCCTGACGTTTTAACAAAACGTTTTCCATCGATGACGATCTCGATGTTCGCGCCCTCTCGAGAAAATAGTGGCTTGATGACACAATCTCTCATAGTGTTCGCTTTTGAATCGTTAGCAAAATAAGCGGGCAAAAGGTTCGGGTGATTAGGAAAGCGCTCCCACAATAACGGTAAAAGTGCTTTATTGGATAGAATCGACTTCCACATCGGTTCTAACCAGTTTACGTTCGCAGTCGCTAAGTACTTCGCATATTCCTCTTCAAACATAAACTCCCAAGGGTAAAGCTTAAACATCCAACGAATCGCTCTGTCGTCAGCATCCACAAACAGACCATCTTCCGTCACTCCAATATCTTCGACATGCACGAATGCCGTTGCTAACCCTGCCTCTCGCGCGCAATCCTCTAAATACTGGACAGTCCCTTTATCTTCTTCAGTGTACTTGCAGCAGCTAAAGTGAAGTGTTTGTCCTGGTTGGTATTTTGCTATTTCGGCAAAGCGCTCGATCAAAAAGTCTTGAAGAATATTGAATTGATCCGCGCTCTGGTGAACTCGACCTTTATTTACAACATCTTCTAGCCACACCCACTGCCAAAAGCCAGTTTCAAACAAGCTGGTTGGCGTATCCGCATTGTTTTCCAGTAATTTTGCAGGCGAGGTCCCGTTGTACGCGAAATCCAGCCGCGAATAAAGCGAAGGTTCGCTTCGTCTCCATGAAGAAGCGACCTGCTCCCACATAGATTCAGGGATCGCACATTGCGTCAGCAACCGCTCACTCCGAACGACTTCATCCACAATAGCCAGGCACATCTGATGCAGCTCTTCAGTGGGCGCTTCTATATCGCGCTCAATTTGCTCCAGCGTGAATTGATAGTAAGCACTCTCATCCCAATACGGTTGGTCATACATGGTATGGAAACCAAAACCAAACTGGCGTGCTAATTCACGCCAGTTTTCGCGCTCTTGTATTTCTCGTCGAAACATAGTGCTTTTTAACCGCCTCGACTGACCGACACCGCTTTACCAAACCCGCCTCGAGACATCGCCCTGCCAATGGTGCCGCCGCCACGTTTATTAAGGCTATTCGTCGCAACTTTGGTCGGCTGATTTCGGTAGGAGCCAAAGAATTGTCCTGCTCCATTATAGAATTTGGATTTATAACGGTACATCGGCTCTGAGTAATAGCTCTTGTTATAACCTTTCAACCCGCTTAATGAGCGACTGTAAAAAAAACCGCCAAAGTTAGGTACATAAGCTCGGGAACTGGAACTGTAGTAACAATCATCCTCGTAGAAATCATTCTCGCATTCGAACTCGCTGCGGTAGCGAGGGGCATTTTGTTCGGCACGAGCTAAAGCTTCTTGGTATGCAATGTCACACTGTTCACTAAACTCAGGCGAGTTAGATTTACACTCATCAGCATCAGAAAAAATGTACCCTTCTGTTTTTGACTCGTACGCAGCAAAGAAGAAAATACCACCAAAGGCAGCAAAGGGAAGAATTTTCCCAAGCTTTAAGCTTTTGTCCATGGAAGAACGTTTAACGTTAGAACTCCGCTTCATCGTTCCTCCTAGTAGGTCATGCACGCGGCATTCAATACGCCAACCGAAACAGAAACTGCTGCTAATACAATACCGGCTGGCAGTTCATCTTTTTCGATACGCTCTGCCACTTTCGGAAGTAAAATAAAGCGTACAATTGCAAATGCAATAATTTGAGCAAGCATTGCAACAACGCCCCATACCATAAAATCGACGATATTGACTGAGTTTTTTGCCGCCCCCGAAATCGCGAGACAGTAACCAAGGAAGGCCCCACTTAGCGCAATCGCTGCTGCTGTATTTTGTTTTTCTTTGATCAGATGCCACTCATCGTATGGCGTCAACTTGACGTAGATGAACTTAAACGCCAATACAAAAATAATAGAAACAGAGAAATAGAGTAAAAAGTTTGGGAAGCCTGCTAACAGGCCAGCAATCATGTGCATTATTGTTCCTTGTTCATTTCTTTCCAGGCAAAATCTTCAATACGTTCATCTGCAATGTAAAACAGCTTGGTACTCGCGGGTACTTCAGCATCTAAATCTGGGTTGAGTTGAATACCATCGCCAATATCAAAAGCAATCAGCGTGGCATGATGGCGTCTTTTGAGAAAAACGAAGAGATTCTCAATAGTGGTGGCAGACTGCCCCTCAGGATAAATAACTGAGTATTGCGTCATACCTCGTGTTGAAGCCAAAAGCTCCTGATGAAGCGCACTTGAGCCCGGGTCAACCGCCGCTTTTGCCAACATTTCTGCGCCAACAGCAGGTATGCATTCCGCTTTCGGGCAATGCTGACTTAGAAGTCGGCCTAGCGCTTCATCTTTAAAGTAAGCGACCAAATGAGCGGAAGGGTTTACAGATGCGCAGTATAGAGCGGCTGACAAGGTAATGTCGTCCGAGAGATTATCCACAATAATGCAAGCGGCTTCGGCAATATTGGCGTTTTTCATTTCTTGCGAATCGGTATAACTGGTCACTTTGATAAAACTGATTTCGCCAGGTAACGGGTTCTCTATTTCTGAACGGCTGCATAAAACAATCGGACGCTTTCCCTCTTCTTCATGTTGTAACATGCGAATAAGGTGCATCGTTCTCGATCCATTCCAGCCCAACAATACAATATGGTTTTCCACTCTTACTCTCCGTTTTCCTAAAATACCCGCTCGCCAATAGTCCATCGCTGCTCCAGCGACACGCCCCAATAATGCGGCGAATAAGCTCAAACCGCCGGGGATTACAAATAGTACGACAACCCATTTACCCAAATCTGTTACTGGAGAATGGTCGCCATAACCCACCGTACTCGCCGTAACCATGAGGTAATAGATAAAGTTAGCGAAACTGTCTGTTAATGCTGTTTCACCAGCGAGAACCAGCAGCCACCATGAAAGGCTCACATATAAGCCACTAAAGATGAGAAGGCTTCGGTTGCTCAATTTAAAAAGGTGGGAACTAAGCCACTTTTTAACTACTAACCACACCGCCATAAATTTATGACCTCGATATTCATTGATTGCATCAATAGTAACTCATTGATAGTAAGACACAAAAAAACCAGCCATATTCGGCTGGTTTTTGAGATTTATTTTCAGTTACGCCTACTTTTTAAGCATTACCTTTCACTTGCATATTTAGCTGCTCAGCAAAATCTAGCATGCGGTTAAGCGGGATAAGGGATTTAACACGCAGTTCTTCGTTAACAAAAATCTCGTGCTCTTCACCACCTTCACTAAGCGCTTTCTCAATTGCTTTCAAACCGTTCATTGCCATCCAAGGACAGTGTGCACAGCTGCGACATGTTGCGCCTGCACCTGCGGTTGGCGCTTCGATAAGTTCTTTCTCTGGCACAAGTTGCTGCATTTTAAAGAAAATGCCTTTGTCTGTCGCAACGATCATTTGTTTGTGAGGAAGCTCTTTCGCTGCTTTGATCAGCTGACTCGTTGATCCAACGGCATCGGCAAGTTCTACGACGCTTGCTGGTGACTCAGGGTGAACCAAAATAGCCGCATCTGGATACACGCTCTTCATTTTTCGTAGCGCATCAGCAGAGAACTCATCATGAACCACACACTCACCCTGCCAAAGCAGCATATCTGCGCCAGTTTTGTTAGCGATGTACGATCCTAGGTGACGGTCTGGTCCCCAAATAATTGGCTTATCTTCAGCGTCTAAGTGTTCCACGATTTCAAGCGCAATGCTCGATGTAACGACCCAGTCGGCACGGGCTTTAACCGCTGCTGAAGTATTTGCGTAAACTACAACCGTATGATCAGGGTGAGCATCACAAAACTCGCTGAACTTATCCGCAGGACAGCCAAGGTCAAGCGAACATTCCGCTTCCAACGTTGGCATTAGAATGCGCTTTTCTGGTGTCAGAATTTTGGCCGACTCGCCCATAAAGCGAACACCACCAATAATCAATGTACTTGCAGGGTGACGATTACCAAACTTCGCCATTTCCAACGAGTCACCAACAAACCCGCCAGTGTCTTCAGCTAGGGCTTGAATCTCAGGGTCGGTATAGTAGTGCGCGATAAGTACCGCATCTTTTTCTTTGAGTAACTTTTTAATACGCTCAATGTAAGATGCTTTTTCTTCTTCGCTTAATGGAACTGGTTTCGGTGGGAATGGGTAAACAGTGTCGATTTTATCTAATATATGGCTCATTGCTCTTGCTCTACGCAACTTCCTTTAATCCGAGTATTGTAACCTCGTTAATTTTCAAAAACCAACTTGTCGCGGGGATTTCTAGCGGTCTAGCCGTATATCTTTGTTACAGGTAGCATTTCCGAGTAGCGAAATTCGGTGCAACATAAGGTCAGAGGCTCTGCATCATTGCTATCGACTTAGCCGTTCTGCACCAACAGAAAATGGAAAAGAAAAAGGAAGCCGAAGCTTCCTTTTCAAAACATAACGTCTTACAGCTTAGAGCTGGCAAGTTTTGCAGATGCACTACCTGGGTATTCATCAACCACTTGTTGGTAGTACTTTTTCGCTTGAGCTGCATTGTTATTACGCTCAGCGATTTCGCCTAACTTAAGCAACGCATCGGCTCGCTTATTGGAGTCTTTATAAGACACAACAGCGGCAAAACTTTTCACTGCATCCTCATCCTGCTTTTTAGCGAAGTACAACTGACCTAGCCAATAGTGAGAATTCGCTGAATATGTAGAATCAGGATAATCTTTCTGGAACTGCTGGAACGCTGCAATTGCGCCAGTGTAGTCACGTTTCTTGAGGATGAGGTCGACTGCATTTTGGTATGCCGTTTGCTCATCAACATTTGGTGTGTACTGACCACCTGTTTTAGCCGGTTTCGCTTCTTGCGCAGGCGCGGATTTTATCTCTCCACGAACACGATCCAGCTCGACAAACAACTCTCGTTGACGTTGCAACATTTGCTTCATTTCGTAGCTATTTCGCTCTAATTGACCACGTAATTCACTGATCTCTTGTGACATTTGGTCAATTTGCTGTTGCATTTGGAGCTGAACGCGATTGCGGTTTTGTAGCAAGCGCTCTAGACGCTCTACTTCCGTTTCAGATGAACGGCTCTTAGAGACGGATGATGTGCTGTTGAGATCGGATACTGGAGCTGGTGCAGCGAACGCAAAGTTCGCTGCACTTGCCAGTAACGTAAGCGCAACAGCGCGCTTAGTGTTACTGAACATGAGGATTACCTCGAATTAGTATACTAGAACCGCGCGACGGTTTTTAGCGTAAACTTCATCTGATTGACCTAGAAGAAGTGGCTTCTCTTCACCGTAGCTAACGATTGAGATTTGGTCAGCTTGAACACCTAGTGCTTGTAGGTAGTTCGCTACTGCTTGTGCACGACGCTCACCTAGAGCGATGTTGTACTCAGGAGTACCACGCTCATCAGCGTGACCTTCGATAGTTACGTTAAGTGCTGGGTTCTTGCTTAGGTAAGAAGCGTGAGCCGCTAGCATCTCTTCGTAATCTGCTGCAATTGTTGAGTTGTCAAAAGCAAAGTAGATTGTTTGAGTTTCACGTAGCGCTTGCTCTTTTAGCTCTTGCTCTGTCAACTGACCGCTTTGATCAATTGGCGTAGCTACTGTTGTTTCCACTGCGCCATTGTTGTTTGTTGCTGCACCAGTGTTAGAAGCAGCGTCGTCGCTTGAACTACACGCTGTAACAGCCATTACAGGAAGCGCGATTAGTAGCCCTTTTAGAACCTTGTTCAGTTGCATCTTATTTTCCTTTATTAATCAAACTTATTACTACAAAAACGGTGACCATGCAGGCGCTCGAACACGCCCATTTGTTGCCGGTAATCTAGCTTTGAATCGACCATCAATTGACACCATCGATAGTACGTTTTTCTTGTTGTAAATCGAGCTATACACAACCATGCCACCGTTTGGGGCAATACTAGGAGACTCATCAAGCAAGGTCTTAGTTAAGACTTGAAGAGCACCAGTTTCCAAATCTTGTTTCGCCAAATTAAATCCTGCGTTGCTGCGGTTCACCATAACTAGGAATCGCCCATCAGGAGTAATCTGACCACCCAAATTTTGGCTGCCTTGCCAAGTCAAACGGTCAATAGAACCGCTGCCCAAATTTACTTGATAAATCTGTGGTTTACCACCCCTATCCGATGTGAAAATCAACGATTTTCCATCCGGATGCCAGAACGGTTCCGTATTATTTGATCTGCCACGCGTAATTTGCGTCAGCTTACGAGTGTTAAGGTCAAACGTATAAACATGAAGCGAGCCTGTTTTAGAAAGAACAATCGCTAACTTATTGCCATCTGGCGAAAATCTTGGCGCACCATTGTGACGTGGGTATGAAGTAATTTTCTCACGTTCACCGGTGTAGATGTTCATGATGAAGATTTCTGCTTGGCCATTTTGGAAGCTAACATATGCAAGCTTTTTACCATCGGGGGACCACGCTGGTGACATTAATGGTTGTTTAGAGCGTAAAACCAGACGCTCATTGTAGCCATCGTAATCAGCGACTCGAAGTTGGTAAGGGAAACGGTCTTTATCGTTCACTACCACATATGCGATACGAGTCATGAAAGCGCCACGGTCGCCAGTTAACTGCTCATACACCAAATCAGAGATACGGTGAGCGTACTCACGCATACGAGGCCCTTGAACAGTGGCTACTTTATTGAACAGCACATGATCTTTTGACAGGACTAATTCACCGTCACTACCAAGCGCCTTACTCTTCCCACCTGTTAACTGACCACGCACAATATCAACAAGTTGATAGTTGATAACGTAGTCACCTTGGTCGTTTTGCTTGATTGAACCAGTCAATAGCGCATCCACACCTAAATTGGTCCAAGCATCAAAATTAACTTCTGATTCACTGAACGGTGTTTGTGGCATTTTGCTCGTTGGAACTGGGCTGAATTTACCACTACGTTGTAAATCCGAGGCGATAACAGCAGAAACATCCGTTGGAAGCGCTTGTGTGCCCTCCCACTTAAACGGAACAACAGCAATTGGTCGTGCTGAATCAATACCATCGGTAATGACCAACTCTAATGCGGCATTCGCCACATTTGTCATACTGCTAAACAGTACAAACATTCCTAGTAAAAGGCGTCTAATCACGTCTTATTCCTTATTCTAGTATTCAACGGTTAAGTTGATATCTCTAACTTTATCAATAACATCTCTATCTTTAGGCATCGGAAAGTTGCCAACTTGGGCTACTGCACTTTTGGCTGCACTACAAAGACGAGAGTCACCGTTTAACACAGTAACATTACTCACAATACCATCAGTCCCAGTTGGAACTAGCTTCACATTAAGCCTACACGACTTTCCCACAAGATAATCGTCCTTAATGATACGACTCTCTATCAATTGTTTGTAAATTGCACCATAGCGGTCAACTTCAGATTGCACATGTTGATTTTTCGCTTGCTGATTCTGTTCTGACTCACTCTCGAGACCCGCAAAAATATCATCTAACGCGGCTTCTTGAGCTTTACGCTCACGCTCGGCACGCTCAGCTGCTTCTCTCGCTTTACGCTCTCGCTCCGCTGCCTCTTTTGCCGCTTTCTCTTTTGCAATGCGCTCTTGTTCAGCTTTTTCAGCAGCTTCACGCTCACGACGTGCTTTTTCTTCCGCTTCTTTTGCTGCTTTTTCACGAGCCAAACGTTCTTGCTCAGCTTTTGCTATAGCCGCTTCTTTTGCTAAACGCTCCTGCTCAGCTTTACGCACGGCTTCTTCTTTTTCCTTGCGCTCTTTTTCTAGCTTAGCAGCTCGCTCTTTTTCTTTGCGAACACGTTCTTCTTCCTGCTTGCGCTCTTGCTCTTTTTTCTTACGTGCAGCTTCTGCTTCTCGCGCCGCTTGAGCATCTTTCGCTTGCTGCTCTTTCAACTTGCGAATTTGCTCTTCTTCAGCTTTGCGGTTTTTTTCTAGCTGCTCTGCTTCGCGTCTCAGTTTATCAAGACGCTCTTGTTCTTTTTTCGCTGCCTTTTCGCGTTGCTGGCGAATTTCTTTCGCTTGTTGCTGCACAAGTTTTGGATCGATGACAACAGCTTGAACCATTTGCCCTGTAGGCTCTGGTTTAGACATGTTGAAGTCCGTCCCCCAAAGCAGGGCTGCAACTAGAATTGCATGCAAACCAACCGATATTGCTATCGGTTTGGCGTATTGGTTGGGTTTCTTCTTGTGATCTTTCATAGATAATTGATGTCTATTCCCTGATATCGGTCATTAGACCTACCTTAGGGATACCAGCTCGACTTAGTTCATCTAGCAATAGAACAACATCGGCATATGGTGTTGCCGCGTCGCCACCTACCGCAACTGGTGAATCCGGCTTAACCTCTCGCTCCGCTTTCACTCGCACAATAACATCTTGCAACGACAAACCTCGCTGAACTTCTTCATCATTTACGCTTAGGCCTAAATTACCCTCGCTATCAATTTCGATGATAATAAAGCTACTGTCAGTCTCGCCAGCAAGGTCTTGCATAGATTCTGCGGTCGATGTTTTCGGAAGATCAACGTCGACGCCTTGAGTCACAAATGGAGCGGTCGCCATAAAAATGATCAACAGTACGAGCATTACGTCGATATACGGAACAACGTTGATCTCCGCTGTCATTTTTCGCTTTTTAGGTTGATAACCCGCCATGCTTTATTCCTTATCCGCGCTGTCTCGGCCAGCCATCGCTTGACGATGAAGGATGCTGTGGAATTCTTCAGAAAATGTTGCGTAAGTGTGCTCTAGTTTACTCACTTTATTGCTTAGGCGGTTGTACGCCATTACTGCCGGAATAGCCGCAAATAGCCCCATCGCTGTCGCGATAAGTGCCTCGGCGATACCCGGTGCAACCATAGACAACGTAGCTTGCTTTACTTCACCCAGCGCAATAAAGGCGTGCATGATGCCCCAAACGGTACCAAATAGGCCGATATAAGGGCTTATAGAACCGACTGTTGCCAAAAACGGTAAGCTTGTTTCTAGCTCATCTACTTCACGAGAAACAGCAACGCGCATTGCGCGGCCAGTGCCTTCCATGATGTAAGCTGGTGAATTTGCGTTGCTCTTACGTAGGCGAGCAAACTCTGTAAAACCTGCGTAGAAGATTTCTTCTGTGCCTTCAATTTCGTCTTTACGCGCTTTTACTTTTTGGTAAAGCTGAGAAAGATCAGTACCCGACCAAAATTTGTCTTCAAACTGCTCTGCATTTTTTGATGCTTGAGAAAGCACTTTGCTGCGCTTGATGATCATTGCCCATGACACAATTGACATGCCAAGCAACGTCAGCATCACAAGCTTTACCAACAGACTGGCCTGAAGAAAGAGATCTAAAATGGAAATATCAGCAGTCACTATTTGTTAGCTCCGAATTTATAAAGGTTGGAATAGCTATTGGTTTCATTTTCTTATTATCGATACATGCTACCTTAACCGAGGCCTTGCACAATATCTTGCCTTGATCATTGACCAACTCTTGACAGAATTGCAGAGAAGCACGTTTTATTTCTGACACTCGGGTTACGACTGTCAGATGCTCGTCCAGCCTAGCGCCTTGGTTGAAATCGATATCCATGTGTCGGACAACAAAGCCGATATTTTGTTCCAGTAACACATGTTGAGAAATGCCTTTAGCACGTAACATCTCTGTCCGTGCGCGCTCAAAGAATTTTAGATAATTAGAATGATATACAACACCGCCCGCATCAGTGTCTTCATAGTACACAGTGATCGGCCAGTGAAAGAGATTTGATGTGCCTTGCAAGGGAGTACCAATATATTCAATTCTTTAAAGTAATTACTATAACTGAAGCGACAGCAATTGGTACCGAGCTAAGGAAATATTTTTGAAATTTGTAGAAAAAATAAAAGCTAGGCGAGATACCTAGCTTTTATTCGGTGATTTAGTAACCGACTTTATTACAGCATATTTCAGCCTAAATGAAATAAAGTGCCGTTAGATAAATTAAGATAGCTAACGAGAAATAAGGACTAAACAAAACTTGCCAGTACCAGTTTCTTGGCTTGAAGCCCACCCCATACACCATGCTTGAACATACAGACCAAATCAGTGCTGGTGCGATGATTGAGTTAAAACCACCAATTGCTTGATGGTAAGCTTCAGGGTCCCACATCACCAATCCTACGTGCATAAAGCCAAGGATGAGAGATAAGACTCGTAGCAGAGTCTTATCCATTGGTGCGTGAAGTTTCGCTACCTTATCAGCGAGGTTACTCACTGTCTTTATCCATCATTTCTGAGTGCTCTAGCCAAAGAGCGTTGATGATACCGAATGCACAAGCAAGTAGTACACCTAGAATCCATGCGAAATACCACATAGTAAATGCTCCTTAGTAAAGTGAGTTTTTGTTGTCTTCAATGTACTGGTCATCAAGGCGACCAAACATCTTGTAGTAAGTCCAAGATGTGTAACCAAGGATGATTGGCACCATAACAAACGCAACGCCTGTCATTAGGTTCAGAGTCAGCTCAGATGACGTTGCATCCCACATTGTTAAGCTGTGGCTTGGCATTAAGTCTGAAGGCATGATGAATGGGAACATCGCAAAACCTGCAGTAAAGATAACACCAGCAACACCCAAGCTTGAAGTAATGAACGAAATCGCACATTTTTCAAGACGAGATGCCAATACAGCGAGAAGCGGCATTGCAACACCTAGTACAGGAGCAGCCCATAGTAATGGGTAGTTTTCAAAATTCTTCATCCACGCACCAGCTTCACGGATAACCTCTTTGTTTAGAGGGTTAGAAGCAGCGTTAGTGTCGATACCGCCAACAATGACGTAACCATCGATATTTTGGATCCAGAAACCAGCCGCTACAAACGCAGCAACCGTCAGTAAACCAGCCAACTGAGCAACGTTGCGCGCACGCACATGCACTTCGCCTGTTGTTTTCATTTGTAGCCAAGTAGAACCTTGCATCAAAATCATGAATAAGCTTACTAGACCACACAACAGTGCAAATGGATTTAGTAGACCAAAGAATGAGCCATGGTATGTTGGCATCAAGAACTCACTCAATTGGAATGGTACACCTTGTAGAAGGTTACCAAACGCCACACCAAAGATGATTGGCGGAACAAAACCACTGATTGAGATACAGATATCCCAGGTATTGCGCCATTTTGGATCTTCGATTTTAGAGCGGTAGTCTAGGCCCAGAGGACGAAGCCATAGCGCTGCTAGTGTCAAAATCATCGCTAAGTAGAAGCCTGAAAATGACGTTGCGTAAACCAAAGGCCAAGCTGCGAACAGTGCACCACCAGCAGTGATAAGCCAAACTTGGTTACCATCCCAGTGAGGAGCAATTGAGTTAATCATGACACGGCGTTGCGTGTCGTTTTTACCGATGATAGGTACAAGCGCGCCTACACCCATATCGAAGCCGTCTGTTACTGCAAAACCAACTAGTAGAACACCGATTAGTACCCACCAGATGAGTCGCAAGATTTCGTAATCAAACATCTTGTTATCTCCTTACCTTACGCTTCTACTTGGCGACTAACTTTGTCTTCAACAGAGTCAGCATTTTGCTCGAAGTGGTAGCGACCCGTTTTCAGGCTACTTGGGCCTTTACGAGCGAATTTCAACATTAGGTAAACTTCTGCAATCAGGAATACCGTGTATAGCGCCAGAATTGCGAAGAGTGAAGTCCAGATTTCACCTGCAGTTAGTGCAGAAGCTGCAACATGTACTGGTAAAATTTCACCTACAGCCCAAGGTTGACGGCCGTACTCAGCGACGAACCAACCCGCTTCAATTGCAATCCAAGGTAGTGGAATGCTAAATAGTGCAGCTTTTAGAATCCATTGTTTCTGCTCAATCTTCTGACGACACGTTTGGATAAACGCCGCACCAAAGACAAACAACATGATGAAGCCACAAGCAACCATGATACGGAATGACCAGAATAGCGGCCATACTGTTGGGATTGAGTCGTCCGCAGCAGCTTGGATTTGCTCTTCTGTTGCATCAACAACATTGTCTGTGTAGCGCTTTAGAAGTAGACCGTAACCTAGGTCACCTTTCACTTCATCAAACGCAGTCATGTTTTCTTCTGACTTATCGCCCGCACGAAGCTTCTCTAGAAGTTCATAAGCGTACATGCCGTCACGAATACGATCGACGTGTTCATCACGTAAATCACGAAGACCTGTTACTTGCTCATCAAAAGAGCGTGTCGCGATAATACCCATTACGTAAGGGATCTTAATTGCGTAATCGGTATGCATCGTTTCCTGGTTAGGAACACCAAATAACGTAAATGCGGCAGGTGCAGGTTCAGTGTGCCACTCTGCTTCAATTGCAGCGAGTTTCACTTTTTGAACTTCACCAAGCTCATAGCCAGATTCGTCACCAAGAACGATGGTAGATAAGATAGCTGCAATACCGAAAGAAGCAGCAATAGCAAACGAACGACGAGCAAACGCAATGTCACGACCTTTTAATAGGTAGTATGAACTGATGCCTAGAATAAACATTGCGCCACAAGTGTAACCAGAAGCAACCGTATGCACGAACTTAACCTGAGCAACTGGGTTTAGTACAACCTCAGAGAAGCTCACCATTTCCATTCGCATGGTTTCGAAGTTGAAATCTGCGCCTACTGGGTTTTGCATCCAGCCGTTTGCGATAAGAATCCAAAGAGCAGAGAAGTTAGAGCCTAGTGCAACAAGCCAGGTAACCGCTAAGTGTTGGCGTTTAGATAGACGATCCCACCCGAAGAAGAATAGACCAACAAAAGTTGACTCCAGGAAGAATGCGACAAGTGCTTCGATCGCTAGCGGTGCACCGAAGATATCACCTACATAGTGGGAGTAGTAAGACCAGTTCGTACCAAACTGGAACTCCATGGTAAGGCCAGTCGCCACACCAAGTGCAAAGTTAATACCGAATAGCTTACCCCAGAACTTGGTCATGTCCTTATAGATTTGCTTGTTCGTCATTACGTACATCGATTCCATAATGGCCAGAAGGAAGGCCATACCAAGGGTCAATGGTACGAATAGGAAGTGATACATCGCTGTCAGTGCAAACTGCAACCGCGATAGATCAACTACGTCAATCATGGTAACTCCTATGTGTCGGCTGAATGACACTCTCTACATATTGCAATCCATATTCAGGTGTTATTTACACTTGAAAAATGTTGAATTATCACAACTCATTGTTGCAAAAATGTGCTTCATTGGTTAGTTAATTGTTAAGCATCAGCTAATATAGCTGGGGCTAATATTACTTGTAAAAACAGATTGTTTCAAAAGGTTTATAGCCGTAACGCGCTTTGATATACATCAATGTTTATGCGCGGAATTTGCACAAAAATCCATCACATTGATCTAGATCAACCAGTATTGGATACGGATGTTAAGAGAGAGTAATCAGGAGAGAAATTAACCAGTTGCAAGCAAACATCGAGTTAACAATCAATGCTTTTTACTTACTAAACCAGTATGAGAAAAAATTCAAAAAATGTGAGTTTGGTCAACTTTAATGAAGCGCTGGGCAACAAAGGCCCAGCGAGGGAATCTTATTTTTCAATTCCGAAATGCAAATACGCACGATCTGTCGCGATTCTTCCACGCGGAGTGCGTTGTAAATAACCTTGCTGAATAAGATAAGGTTCAAGAACGTCTTCAATAGTGTCCTTTTCTTCACCTATCGCCGCTGCCATGTTGTCGAGCCCGACCGGACCACCACCAAATTTTTCCATAATCGCGAGTAGTAGCTTACGGTCCATGTAATCGAAGCCTTCGGCGTCCACATCAAGCATATTCAACGCCTTATCGGCAACATCGGCACAAATGTGACCATTGCCTTTTACTTCCGCATAATCACGAACACGACGTAGCAAACGGTTAGCAATACGTGGTGTGCCACGCGCACGTCTTGCCACTTCCAATGCACCTTCAGATTCCATTGATAAACCTAAACAATCCGCGCTTCGCTGCACGATATCTTGGAGGTCTTTTATCTTATAAAACTCAAGGCGCTGAGTAATACCAAAGCGGTCGCGCAATGGTGACGTTAAAGAGCCCGCTCGGGTCGTCGCACCAATTAACGTAAATGGTGGTAAATCGATCTTAATAGAACGAGCGGCCGGACCTTCACCGATCATAATATCCAGTTGATAATCTTCCATCGCCGGATACAGCACCTCTTCAACCATCGGGCTCAAGCGGTGAATCTCATCGATGAACAACACATCGTTTTCTTCGAGGTTGGTTAACAGCGCGGCCAAATCGCCTGCTTTCTCAAGTACAGGGCCTGAAGTAGTGCGAATGTTCACTTCCATTTCATTGGCAACGATGTTCGCAAGTGTGGTTTTACCCAAACCTGGGGGACCAAAAATCAAAAGGTGATCAAGTGCTTCGCTACGTAACTGAGCAGCTTTAATGAAGATCTCCATTTGGTCACGGACATGGTCCTGACCTTGGTAATCCGCTAATTTTTTTGGCCGAATAGCACGATCAATGACATCTTCATCACGAAAGGCAGGGTTTTCTGGCGCGATTAAACGATCGGCTTCAATCATCTTTTTACCTTGAAAAATGGTTACCTGAGAGAATAATGCCGCTCGTTTAACAGCAAGTGGCATATTTCTATATCTCGTCATCCTGTACAGCGACGAAGGAGCGTGATACAGGATCTTCTATCCGAGCGATTTATGGTCAAATTGTTTCATTAACCGCTCAGCGTGCTGCTATTAGATTCCCAGTCTCGCCAGGCTCGCTGGAATGACACAAAAAAACATCGTTAAGCGATTGGCATTAACCTTAGAGAATGAGTTATCTTGAACAAATGTTCACTGTGCAACCAGCGTTACACCATTGATTTTAGAGCTTCACGGATCATTTGCTCACTGCTCATGTCCGGTTTAGCGATCTGAGATACCACTTTCGACGCTTGAGTCGGCTTGTAACCTAGAGCTAGAAGCGCACTGATTGCTTCTTCTTCCGCGTTGTTGGATGTCGCACCAGAATCCGCAGGAGCAGCATCCGTAAATGGTGTAAATAGATCGCCAGCGCCCCACCCTTTCAAGCGGTCTTTCATTTCAACAACCAATCGCTCTGCGGTTTTCTTGCCAACGCCTGGAAGCTTAACCAGCGTAGAAACGTCTTCATGTTCCACACAAGTAACGAATTGCGTTGCTGTCATACCAGAGAGAATACCAAGACCGAGTTTAGGACCAACGCCATTGGCTTTGATCACTTCACGGAAAAGTGCTCGTTCTTTTACCGTGTTGAAACCGTATAGCAATTGCGCATCTTCACGGACAACAAAGTGAGTATAAATAATGGCTTCTTCGCCAACATTTGGCAGTTCGTAAAAACAGCTCATTGGCATCTGGACTTCATAGCCAATGCCATTAACTTCAATTAATACTTCAGGTGGTTGCTTTTCAATCAGTATGCCACGAAGACGTCCAATCACTATAAATACTCTTTGGAAATGAATTTGCGACAGGATAATAAAGAACTGGATAGACATCCAGTTAATTTTAACGGTAGCGCCCTTTTCTGGCACTGGTTGCTTTGCCCGCTAACGCAACGAGAGTCTTGTTAGTATTGGCATGACAAATCGCCACACCTAAAGCATCGGCTGCATCCGCTTGAGGCTTGGCGGGCAATTTAAGCATCTGCTGAACCATATGCTGAACTTGCGCTTTGTCCGCGCCACCAGTGCCGACGACAGCTTGCTTAATAAGACGAGCCGCGTATTCAAATACCGGCAACTCCGCATTCACCGCAGCAACAATTGCACTGCCACGAGCTTGGCCAAGTTTTAGCGCTGAATCCGCGTTTTTGGCCATAAACACTTGCTCGATCGCGAAAACGTCCGGTTGAAACTGGGTAATGATTTCCGTGACGCCTGCATAAATCTGTTTAAGCCGACCCGGAAGTTCTTTTTCTGAAGTACGAATGCAGCCACTACCAAGGTATTGCAAGTGGCGTCCATTTTGACGAATGACCCCATAGCCGGTAATGCGCGAACCTGGGTCAATGCCCAAAATAATTGACATGAATGTTCCTAAAAATGAGGCCTAATTCGGCCTCAGTCTTTTTATTATTACTTGCTAACTTCGGAGCAAATACCGCTCCCGACACCTTGAGTTTAATCTAGCGTAGCCGCAACGTCGTCAGAGATATCACCATTGTGATAAACCTCTTGAACGTCGTCCAGATCTTCCAAAGCGTCAATCAAACGAAGTAGTTTTGGCGCAGTATCCGCGTCCAAATCTGCTTTCGTAGATGGGATCAGCGACACCTCAGCGTTCTCTGCCTCAAACCCTGCGGCATCAAGAGCATCTTTTACGAGTCCAAAATCGCCTGGGGCCGTGTAGACATCAATCGAGCCATCTTCTGCCGTTTCAATGTCATCAGCACCACTTTCTAATGCTACTTCCATTACCGCATCCTCATCTAAACCTGGGCCATATGAAATCACGCCTTTCTTGTCGAAAAGATAGTTGACGCTACCATCCGTCCCCAGATTACCGCCTGACTTTGAGAATGCATGGCGTACGCCAGATACCGTACGATTTCGGTTATCCGTCATACATTCGACCATGACCGCCGTACCACCTGGACCATAACCTTCATAGATCACGGTTTCCATGTTGTCGTCGCCTTCACCACCAGCACCTCGGCTGACAGCACGGTTGACAGTGTCACGTGTCATGTTGTTAGACAGTGCTTTATCAATTGCTGCTCGCAAACGTGGGTTATTTTCTGGCTCACCACCCCCCTCTTTTGCCGCAACAACGATTTCACGGATTAATTTAGTAAATATTTTGCCGCGCTTCGCATCTTGCGCTGCTTTACGGTGACGAATATTCGCCCATTTACTATGACCAGCCATAATTCACCTTTTAATGTATTTTGACGCTTAATAGCAGACATGTTCTAAAAAGCGTTGCTTGGGAAATTGCTTTGGAAGTTTCTTGGGTTTATTTAAACAAAAACTCCCGCAGTTGCGGGAGTTTTCTTCAAATGTTGTGCGCTTATTCTGCGTCTTTTTCTTTCGCTGTAGTTACTGCGATTGCTAGCTCTTCTAGCGCTGTTGGGTTCGCAATACTTGGTGCGTCTGTTAGTAGACACGCCGCTGCTGTTGTTTTAGGGAACGCGATAACATCACGGATGTTCTCTGTGCCACATAGCAGCATTACTAGACGGTCTAGACCAAATGCAAGACCGGCGTGTGGAGGCGTACCGAATTTCAGCGCATCAAGCAGGAAGCCGAACTTAAGCTGTTGCTCTTCAGGTGTGATACCTAGAATATCAAATACGGCTTCTTGCATATCTGCGTTGTGGATACGAACAGAGCCGCCGCCCACTTCGTAGCCATTTAGAACCATATCGTAAGCGTTAGAATTTGCCGCAGCAGGGTTTGCTTTTAGCTCTTCTGCAGTCACACCTAGAGGCGATGTGAATGGGTGGTGCATCGCGTGTAGGTTGCCTTCGTCATCTTCTTCGAACATTGGGAAGTCAACAACCCATAGTGGAGCCCATGCAGACTCATCCGTTAGCTCTAGGTCTTTACCTAGTTTCAGACGTAGCGCACCCATTGCTTCTGCAACGATACCCGCTTTATCAGCGCCAAATAGGATAATGTCACCAGATTCCGCTTGAGTACGATCTAGAATGCCGTTGATCACGTCTTCGTTTAGGAACTTAGCGACTGGAGATTGGATACCTTCCATGCCCGCTGCACGGTCGTTAACCTTCATCCAAGCTAGACCTTTCGCACCGTAGATGCCAACGAATTCACCGTAGCCATCAATTTGCTTACGAGTCAGAGAAGCGCCACCTGGAACGCGAATAACGGCAACGCGGCCTTTTTCGTCGTTTGCTGGACCTGAGAATACTTTGAACTCAACGTCTTTCACTAGGTCAGCAACGTCTACTAGTTCCAGTGGGTTACGTAGGTCTGGCTTGTCCGAACCGAAACGACGAATCGCTTCGCTGAACGGCATTACTGGGAATTCACCTAGGTCAACGTTTAGTAGCTCTTGCCACATTTCACGAACCATTTTCTCAGTCGTTGCACGAACTTGGTCAGCCGTCATGAATGACGTTTCGATATCGATCTGAGTGAATTCTGGTTGACGGTCAGCACGCAAGTCTTCATCACGGAAACACTTAACGATTTGGTAGTAACGGTCAAAACCAGACATCATTAGAAGTTGTTTGAATAGCTGTGGAGACTGAGGAAGCGCGTAGAAGCTGCCTTTGTGAACACGGCTAGGTACTAGGTAGTCACGAGCGCCTTCTGGAGTCGCTTTTGTTAGTACTGGCGTTTCGATGTCTAGGAAGCCGTTGTCATCTAGGAAACGACGAACAAAGCTAGACGCTTTAGCACGTAGCTTGATGCGGTCGCTCATTTCAGGACGACGTAGATCTAGGTAACGGTACTTCAGGCGTTGCTCTTCAGAGTTCTTTTGGTTGAAATCTAGAGGCAGAACATCAGAACGGTTGATGATTTCAAGACCTTTCGCAAGGATCTCGACTTCACCTGTTGCCATGTCTTTGTTTGCTTGGCTCTCTGGGCGAACGCGCACTTCACCCGTTAGTTTGATACAGAATTCATTACGAAGTGTGTTCGCCACTTCATACGCATCCGCCATATCTGGATCAACAACTACCTGAACGATACCTTCGCGATCTCGCATATCAATAAAAATAAGACCGCCTAAATCACGACGACGGTTAACCCAGCCGCAAAGTTCTACAGTTTGTCCTGCAAGGGACTTGTTCAGGTGACCACAGTAATGGGTACGCATAATGAAATTCCCAATCTCTCAAATGTTGTTAACTACGCTCTGTCAGCCTCATTGCTAAGCAGAGTAAAGATTCAGTTATACGCTGAATGTCCACGAAAATCGACTACTCAACATACAATTACGTGTGTTTTATCATTCACTGGTGCTTTTTAGTACAACAAATGTTCAAAAGCGCACCAAAGCGAAAAAATTGGGGAGGATTATAGCGTGAAATTACCTATTTCAGCAAAACTCTCGTAAAGTATTCACACGAGTAGCAAGCAGTAAAGAATAATGGATAACTTACCTCTTCGACTTGGATTGACGATGTGGTCGCACAATCAATGGCAACAAAGTTTTTACGGCAGCGGGACAAAGCCCGCTGAACGTTTAGAAAGGTATGCGCAAGTGTTTCATACCGTGGAAGGCAACACGACATTTTATGCCACACCGACGCTCAATACAGTGCAAAACTGGAGAGCCGCAACCCACGATGATTTTCGCTTTACTTTCAAACTTCCTAAAGCCATCACTCATGAGCAAATGCTAAGAGGTTGCAGCGAACAACTGAGAGACTTCATGAAGGTCATGGAGCCTTTGCATGACCGTGTGGGCCAATGGACAATTCAATTACCAGCCGCATTTGGTCCTGAGCACCTTGATCGACTGAAAAAGTTCTGTGCGAGCTTTCCACCTAGCTTCCCTCTCGGTGTTGAGGTTCGCCATATGGCATTTTTCTCCAAAGGCGAAGAAGAGCGAGCACTTAACCAATGGTTAGTAGAGAATAATATTGACCGCATTATTATGGATAGCCGCCCAGTCTTTGCCGCTAAGCCCGACAATGAGGCGATTATTGATGCACAAATGAAAAAACCACGAGTCCCTGTTCACGCCATTGCTACCGCTTCACACCCTTTGATTCGCTTTATTGGTCATCCAGAAGAACAGCAAAACTACGAGTTTTTTAAACCATGGCTCAGCAAGTTGCCACAATGGATTGCCGAAGGTAAGCAGCCATATGTCATGATCCATACTGCAGACAATATAATTGCGCCAGAGTTGGCCGCAAACCTATATAAAGACATACAAAAGCGTATCACGCTCCCTGAGTTAGCACCTTTCCCAGCTGACGATGGCAACTCGCAGTTACAGATGTTCTAACGCAACACATGACAGAGGCGCGAAATTCCCATAAAATACGCGCCTTTTTTGGTGCCTGACATTTTCAGGCGGCTTGTATGCAGAGACTTAGTTATGAACCCTAAGAGCAATCCAGATACTATTTTTTCGGCTCCAATCGATAAAATTGGGGATTTCACGTTCGATGAACGCGTAGCGGAAGTATTTCCTGACATGATTCAACGATCGGTACCGGGTTACAGCAATATCATTTCTGCAATCGGTATGCTGGCAGAGCGTTTTGTAAAACCTCACTCAAACATCTATGACCTTGGCTGTTCTTTGGGTGCTGCAACATTGTCTATGCGTCGCCATATCAAACAAGAAGGTTGCCAAATCATCGCAGTGGACAACTCTCCTGCGATGGTTGAGCGTTGTAAACTTCACGTCAACGCTTACCGCAGTGACACTCCTGTGGATGTAGTAGAAGCAGACATTCGCAATATCGAAATTGAAAACGCGTCAGTGGTGGTGTTGAACTTCACTTTGCAATTCCTCTCTCCAGAAGATCGTTACTCCTTGCTCGAGAAAATTTACGCAGGCCTGCGTCCAGGCGGCATTTTGATTCTATCGGAGAAGTTCGTCTTCGAAGATGAAGTTTCGAACGAACTGTTAATTGACCTTCACCACGACTTTAAACGTGCGAATGGTTATAGCGAACTAGAAATCAGCCAAAAGCGTAGCGCGATAGAAAACGTAATGCGCCCAGATTCAAAGAAAGAGCATAAAGAGCGTTTCGCTAAAATTGGCTTTTCTAGCTACGATGTTTGGTTCCAATGCTTTAACTTCGGCTCCATGTTCGCGATTAAATAGACCATGCATACAAAGCCTGAACTATACCGATTTCGGCTTTTGTTAATAATTTATACCCATCAACTCAGCGATTAACTAACTATGTTTAACTTTGCAAATTTCTACCAATTGATTGCCCAAGACACCCGTCTTCAACCTTGGCTTAATGTGCTTCCACAACAGCTAACGGATTGGCAAAATGCAGAGCACGGTGACTTTGGTCGCTGGTTGAAAGCCCTGAACAAAATCCCAGCGGGTAGACCGGACAACATCGACATTGTTGATTCTGTCACGATTTCAAACAATGAGCCCATGCCTCAAGGGGAACTTAAAAAGCTAGAAAGCTTACTTCGTACATTCCATCCTTGGCGCAAAGGCCCATACAACGTACACGGCATCCATATTGATACTGAGTGGCGCAGTGATTGGAAATGGGACCGCGTGCTTCCGCATATTTCACCATTAAAGAATCGCAGCGTACTCGATGTAGGTTGTGGTAACGGATACCACATGTGGCGCATGCTAGGCGAAGGTGCACGCTTAACTGTCGGTATCGATCCATCTCACCTGTTTCTAATTCAGTTCGAAGCAATTCGTAAACTAATGGGCGATGACCAACGTGCGCACCTATTGCCATTGGGCATTGAACAGCTACCTAAGTTAGAAGCGTTCGATACGGTATTCAGCATGGGTGTTCTTTACCATCGCCGCTCGCCTCTCGATCATTTAGTACAACTAAAAGATCAATTGGTATCTGGTGGTGAACTCGTATTGGAAACACTCGTGATTGAAGGTGATGAGAATGCAGTATTGGTCCCGACTTCTCGTTACGCGCAAATGCGTAATGTCTATTTCTTCCCTTCAGCAAAAGCCCTAAAAGTGTGGTTAGAATTGGTCGGTTTTGAAGATGTTCGTATCGTTGATGAAAACATCACATCCGTAGATGAACAACGTACCACAGATTGGATGACGCATAACTCTCTACCTGACTACTTAGATCCGAACGACCCAAGCAAAACTGTAGAAGGCTATCCTGCCCCTCGCCGCGCGGTTCTTGTCGCTCGCAAATCATAATTCGCTGAGATTCCTGACATTGTCTTAACTCATTTTACGAGTTAAGACATTACCCTCTTTCCTCGTAATGAGCGAGTTTGTTTTTTTGAATCCATTTTTCACGTCAAAATATAAGCACGCTCTAAATAAGGATGCGCTTTTATGTCCTTGATTTTTGGCTTTTCATCACTATTCCTCAAACAATAAGTAATAGAGAAACATTCTTACTTGTGAGGCTTTATCGATATAAGCTAAACTCCTAAAAAATAAACAACTTAATCCAATCCCAAGGTTTTCAATGTTATTACGATTGACCCCGATTGTTGCCATCGCCTTACTATCTGGATGCTCACTAACCAAAGGCGAACAGTACCACCAAGAAACGTTAGCGGCGATTCAAAATTCAGAAGCGAATGTCAATAATCGCATTACCAACCTAGAGCTACAGCTCAGCAACCAATCGGACTATATCGACAGCCTTGAAGAACAAGTCGATAAACTACAGGTTGAACTTCTTACATTTCGCGATGAAGCAATGGCAGAAGTAAAAAAACCGAAAGAGCCGATTATTGTCCAATCTCCCGCTCCTGTGGAACCAACCCCAACTCACGATATTGTCCTTGGCTCTATCGAAAAGGTCACTGTAGAGTCGATTAAGCAAACTTTTGATGCACGTATCGACACTGGTGCCGCGACGTCGTCTTTAAATGCCGTTGATATTGAAGAGTTCGAAAGAAATGGCAAAAAATGGGTCCGATTCCACTTAGCAGACACCAGTAAATCCGAAGAAGAGAAAAGTACTTGGATCGAAGCTCCTGTCATTCGCTACGTCAAAATCCGCCAGGTTACCAGTGAAGAGTTAGAACGCCGCGCTGTGGTAGAACTTTGGGTGCGCGTTGGAAAAATTCATGAAAAAGCGCAATTTACGTTGGCAGATCGCTCACATATGAACCATCCTATTTTACTGGGTAGAGAATTTATGCGCGACATAGCACTTGTCGATGTAAGTCGTACCTATATCCAAACGGACGAAGATAAAAAATAATAAGGTAGATTATGACGTCAAAAATACCGTTTTACCTTTCTATCATCTTATTGGTGATTGCGGGCATTGCTCTGAGTGTTTTCAGACATGAAAACTACGGCGTGCCTTGGACGCCAGGCGAAACTCGCCAGGTATGGGATGTAGAAGCTCGTATTGAGTTCAATGCTAACGGCAACGAAGTAAAAGCGTCACTTGCAGCACCTCATACACAAAGTGGTTACACACTTATCGGTGAATCTGCTTCCTCATCAGGTTATGGCGTTTCCTACATCAATGACGATTCAGGCCGTCGTGCAGAATGGTCAATTCGCCAAGCTCAAGGTCCACAAACCATATACTACAAAGCCCAGTTCTTAGTAGACCCTCAGGCTAAAGTCACTCCTTTACCGCCAACGGAAGACATTACGCCACCAACGCTATCAGCACCACAAGCAGCAGCGGCAAATGCCCTTATCGAACGTGCGATGAGTCGCTCAGCCGATAATGTGACGTTTACTCGTGAGCTTATCAAAGCGCTTAATGACCCAGATAGCCAAAACTCGTCGCTACTACTGAACGATTTCAGCCGTACTGATGCACTGCATAATATTTTGCTTACCGCAGGTATACAAAGCAAAACCGTCGGTGTTATCGAACTAGAAGATGGTCGTCGACGCCAAACAATTCAACCAATGGTTCAGGTTTGGTCAGGTAAAGATTGGGTACTGTTTTCGCCAAAATCCGAACAAAAAGCAGTGAAACCCAACTTGTTAGTGTGGGATGAATCAAACGTATCCTTACTTGACCTTGTTGGTGGTAAAAATAGCCAAGTGCATTTCTCGATGATTAAGCAAGAAATGACACCACAACAAGCTACAAACAACAAAATAGAAGCAGATGGATTACTGAATATTTCAATTCATAGCTTACCTTTGGAAGAGCAAGCGATGTTCAAAACCATCATGCTCATCCCTATTGGTGCTCTGATCGTTGTGTTCTTGCGTGTGATTATCGGCCTGAAAACATCCGGTACCTTCATGCCTGTGTTGATTGCCGTTGCTTTTGTTCAAACTCAACTATTAACGGGTATTGTCGGTTTCTTGCTAATTGTAGGTACAGGCCTGATTATTCGAAGCTATTTGTCTAGGTTGAACTTATTGCTGGTAGCAAGGATATCTGCGGTCATTATTACCGTTATCATGATCATCTCGGTGTTCACCGTTGTTGCGTTTAAGATGGGCTTAACGGAAGGCCTAACAATTACCTTCTTCCCTATGATAATCTTGTCTTGGACGATTGAACGTATGTCAATCCTATGGGAAGAAGAAGGTGCGAAGGAAGTTGCTCTGCAAGGTGGTGGTTCATTGCTGACAGCGGTATTAGTTTACCTTGCAATGACGAACTCATACATTCAACACTTAACCTTTAACTTCATTGGTCTACAGTTGATTGTTCTGGCCGGTATTCTATTACTAGGTACTTACACAGGTTACCGCCTCACTGAGCTACGACGCTTCAAACCACTAGCGGAGGACTAAACGATGTTCGAAAGTTTTACTTCGCCGTCTAAGCTTCGCCATAAAGGCATTATGGGGATGAACAAGCGTAACCACAGCTATATTGGCCGTTACAATGATCGTTCTAAATACCCACTTGTCGATGACAAGCTAAAGACCAAAATTATTGCACAGGCAGCAGGAGCAACAGTTCCTGCCCTGATCGGTGTCATTCATAACCAAGCTGAAGTTAAGACTATCCACAAAATGGTTGAAAACTGGCCTGGTTTTGTAATCAAACCTGCACAAGGTAGTGGCGGTAAAGGCATTCTGGTTGTTACGTCTCACAAAAACGGGGTATATACCAAACCCTCCGGCTCTACAATTGGTAGGGATGAGGTCGAGCGTCACATTAGTAATGCGCTTGCTGGCCTTTTCTCTCTTGGTGGTAAAAATGACGTTGCTGTGGTTGAAAACTTAATCAAGTTTGATGACTGTTTTGATGGCTTCAGTTATGAAGGCGTACCAGATGTTCGGATCATCGTATTTAAAGGTTATCCAGTTATGGCGATGATGCGCTGTTCTACAGCGGCTTCCGACGGCAAAGCAAACCTTCACCAAGGTGCGGTAGGAGTAGGCATTGACATCGCGACAGGTAAAGCCGTCAGAGCGGTGCAGTTCGATCATCCAGTGACTCATCACCCTGATACAGGTAAAGACCTTTCGACCCTTCAAGTACCGCATTGGGAGCGCTTGCTGGAGCTTGCGTCAAGTGCCTGGGAAATGACAGGTTTGGGATACATGGGTACGGATATGGTGCTGGATAAAGATGAAGGGCCTATGGTTTTAGAGCTTAACGCTCGCCCTGGTCTGGCAATCCAAATCGCTAATGGTGCAGGCTTGCTTCCTCGTTTGAAACACATAGAGAGCCTTGGCACACCTGCTGAGTATCCAAAACCGATTGAACGCGTCGCTTACGCGGCAGAGCAGTTCGGTGTGAAGCCGTTGTTCTAACCCTTCGACATAATGTTCGTTATTACTCGCCAGTAATTGTCATGATTACTGGCGTTTTTGTTCCCGCATCCAAAAACCTTGCACTTGCTCTCCTTATTAAACACATCCTTCTCATATATAAGTTGAATCAATGATCGAGCTAACAAAATCAACATAGATCGTTTCTTTTCTACTTTGCCTTTTGAGTATGATGAGAGCTCCCCTTACTCAACTTGAGAGGTTGGGAAATGCTAATAAAAGAAACAAATAATGATGAACCAGAGCTTGAAGAACAAGAGAGCTTAGACCAACACCTACAACGCTTGTCTGAGCTTTCTGTCCAAGCACTTGAAGAGCTTGCTGAAATGATCGAAGTCAGGGACGATATTCCAGAGGAATAAACGTCGCTTCCTCATTAAGTTCCGCTAATAAGCCGAGACTGCCGTCCTACAGTCTCGGCTTGTCTTATGTTGTTCGAAGCCTGCCTCGCAAACAGATACAAAAACGCCCGCGTTCATTGCGGGCGTTTTGTTAGATTCGAAGTTTACGATTCAAACTCTTCAATCATCTCTTGTGCTTCAGTCTTAGGCTTATCCGTTTGACCAAAACCACGCAGACCAACCACGTGTACGTGTTCGTGATCTTTAAACACCTTACGCACCAGTTTGTAGGTCGTACCTTTCTCTGGGCTGATGTTTTCAGGTGCCGCGATAAGAAGCTGCATATCCAGACGGTCACACAATTCGAACAATGTCGCGATCGATTTCGCATCCAGACGCGCTGCTTCATCCAAGAAAAGCAAACGACAAGGCACAATGTCTTTGCTGCGTAGACGACGAGACTCTTCTTCCCAGCTTTGAACAACCATCAGAAGGATTGACTGACCGGTACCGATCGCTTCACCTGTTGATAGCGCGCCAGACTCTGCTTGTAGCCAACCGTCTGTACCACGGTTCACTTCTACACTTAGCTCTAGGTAGTTACGGTAATCCAGTAGCTCTTCACCCAGAACCTGAGGAGAACGTTGACCCATATCGATATGTGGGTTCACGCGTTGGAACAGTTTCGCCATTGCTTCAGAGAAGGTAAAGCGAGTCGATTCAAACAGATCTTTATGCTGCTCTTGCTGTGTCGCTAGTCCGTTCAGTAGCACTTCGTGACTTTCACGAATCTTCACGTTTAGACGTACGCCCTTCACCTGACCAAACGAGATGTTCGACAAACCTTGGTTCAGCATACGAATACGGTTTTGCTCACGCTGAATCGTCTTCTTGATGATGCTCGCTACTGACTCAGAGCTGATCGCTAGACGGTTTTCACGTTGCGTTAGCTCTTCCGTTAGACGCGCCAGCTCGACTTCCATCTCTTCGATTGCTTCAACTGGGTCATCAGTACGGATGATATCCTGACGAATACGCTCACGAAGGTGTTGGTATACAGCAATATAGAACAGAACTTTACGCTCTGGACGTGCGTTATCTTCTGATAGACGCAGCGCATCACGCAGGTCGTCATTGTTCGCAACCGCTAGACGCAGCGCCCCCAATGATTTATCAGACATAGAACGCAGCTCATCCGCAGACATGTAAGCCAGTTCACGCTTGTGTAGACGACGCTCAACATCGTTCTCACGCGCTAAACGAAGTACTGAACACCAGCCAGCTTTCGCTGCAACCACGAAGGTACGCAACTCAACATATTCTTTCTGAACTTTCTTCAGGCGTTTCGCCAAGCCTTTCATCTCTAGTTCAGTAGAGGTGATCGTGCGCTCGTATTCGCTCTTACGACTGCGAGACGTGTGTAGACGCTCGTGCAGTTCGTCACGACGACGCATTGCACGTTCTTCTGCACCTTCGTCCGCGTTCACGCCAAACTCTTGAAGTTCTTGTTTGAACTCTTGAACCGTTTCCAGTTTCGCTTGGTGTGAACTCTTCAATGATGCCAATACTTGGTTGTATTGGTTCATTTGACCTTGCGATTGTTTCAACTCTTCACGAGAGCGTGTACGCATTTGTTCAGCTTGAACCAGTTTAGCTTTTAGCTGCTCACTCAGTTCGCTACTCTTGTTCAGTAGGTCTACTGAATCTGAGTAAGCGAAGTAGTGACGACGTTCAACGAGATCCGAGAGTGCAAAGATTTGCTTCTTAAGATCTTGTAGCCGCTCGTCTGCCGCTTTGTATTCTGCTTCTAGTGCATCGAATTGCTCTGGGTCAGCATCAAGCGCAGACGCAATATTCTCTAATTGCGCGACGGCTTTTGCATGGTTGCTTAAGAAGTTCTTCGCCTCTGCAAGCTGAGCGATTTTCTCTTCTAGCTCATCAAAACGCGCTTGCAATGACTCATCTTCAACAAGCACCATGTGTGACGCTAGCTTGTCCAGAGAAGACAACGCTTGCTTGCTGGTTTGAAGCTGAGAACGTTGTTGTTGCTCTTTCGCATCCAGATCCGCCAGCACGCGAGCAATTTGGTTACGCTTATCACGAATAGTTGCCAGTGCTTGTTCTGGATCGGCGTCAAAAGCAACCTGAATGTGGTTAGACACAAATAAGTTAAACGCTTGGTACAAGCGCTGCATTTTCTGAGAATCAAACGCCGCTTTTGCGTGTTTCTCTACCACTTCTTCTCGTTCGTTACGCAGCAACTCTAGACGCTGCTCACGTGCCGCGCGGCCAAACAATGGGATCTCAGGCAAGCGAGAGTAACGCATTTGGCGATCGTTCATACGAACGCAAACCGCGCCCTCTAACTCTTCTGCATCGAACGAGCTGTCATCAAAGGCATCGATGTCACCTTCAATGATGTACAAGTCTTCTGGACAGTCGTCTAGCTCTACCAGTTTTTCTTCGATGCCTGACAAGTCAGAAACAACGATAGCGTGACGAGCCGGACCGTACATCGCACTGAAGTAAGGCGCGTCATCAATCATGATGTCATCGTAGATCTCAGACAGCAATACACCGCCCAGCGTATCTGCCAAACCTTTCAGGCGAGGGTCATTTGAACCACCAGGAGAAGCAAGACGCTCAATCTCAGCGTCTAGCTGGCTACGGCGCTCAGCAAGCTTATCTTTAGCTAAAGACAACTCCCTTTCTTGTTCAAGGACAACTTGCATGTGGTTCATTACCGCATGGCGATCCTCAAGTTCTTCACCGCTCTGCTCTCTCAGTTTCTCTAGCGCATCGTTCGCCGCAATCCAAGCTGGTGCTATTGCTTCAAGCTTACTGATTTCTGCCACCGCGTTTTGCTCTAGACGGCGCTGTTCACCACGCTGATCACGAACTTCTTCTTGAGCTATCTCTAGTGATTCGATTTGCGTCGCATGACGTTCACGTTCTTGTTCAAACGTAACCTCATCGGTTAGTTCAACGTGATATTGCTTTTTGTATTCAGCAACCAGTTCACGTGCTTGACGCTGCTGGTTAAGGCTGCGTTCGAGATCACGGTGTTGTGCTCGCCATTGTTGTTCGTTTTGTGCAATTTGTTGTGACTCACGCGCTTTCGCAATTGCGGTTTTCGCATGTTCAGACGCGTCTTTGCGCTCAACTTGACCAACGATGCTTTGTACCAGTTTAAGTGCCGTTTCGAACTGCTCTGCTGCTGCAGAAGACATGTCCAGTTTGTGCTTAACCGATAGCAACGCATTGGTGCTTTCTGATTCTTTGTTCTTAAGCTCAGAGACAAGCGCTTGAGCCGATTCCGCCGTTAGGCTGTCATCGCCAAGTAGTTGCTTCGCTTTCTCCAGCGCTTGAACTGCTTGTTGATATTGAAGGGCGCGAGTTTGCTGAACGTCAAGAGCTTGCTGGTAATCAGCAAGTTGCGTCTTAAGGCTATCCACCTCTTCTTCTGCAACGGTAGCTTGCTCTTCAGCCATCATCACGCGTTCTTGCGCTTCTTCGACTACCATCATTTGTTCTTCAAGACGCTCGCTCAGCTCTTCAAGATCTTCTTGGTAGCGTTCGATCTTCTCTTGCTGACGCAGCGCGTTTTGCACCAGTTGCAAGTGATCAGAAGCCGCTTGGTAGTCTTGCTCTAAAGAAGATTCTGATTCGATCAGCAGTTCCAGCTCTTCTTGAACGCGATTAAGCAGATTGTTTTGCTCAATCAAGGTCTCGCGAGAACCAAATAACTCTGAACGCAAAGACAATGTCTGTTCTAGTTTTTTACGACGCTCGTTAGCATGGCGCATATAGTCCGCTGCCACGTAGTTAGTCGACTCTGTGATCAAGTGTTTGAACAAGTCACGGTCTGCTTGCGTAGTTTTGATCGCTTCTAGCGTCATGCGGTTTTCACGCAGCGCCGATTCCATATCTTGGAACGCTTTCTTCACGCCGCCGTTTTGTGGCAGAAGGTAGTCACGTAGCGAACGGGTAATCGCACTTGAGATACCACCGTAAAGCGATGCTTCGATCAGGCGGTAGAATTTAGAACGGTCACCAGAGTTACGCAGTTTCTTCGGAATCACACCGAATTCAAACATTTGTGCGTGGTAATCCACGATAGAAGAGAAGGCTTTAAATTGAACGCCTTCAAATTCTGCGATTGATTCTTTTACTTCATTGATTTGACGTACACGAGCTTGAGTCGCAGATACGCTTTCAACCAAGATATCTGTTGGTTTCACATGGCTTGGAAGACCTTGGATAACAAACGGTTTGATGTCTACTTTCTTATCACGACCCGCAACTTGCTGCAGTTTTACTGCGAACAATAGGCGTTGGTTACGTGAGTTCACCACATCTAGCGCCGCATAACATGCGCCCGGCTGTAGCTTACCGTACAAACCTTTGTCGCGAGACGATTGGCTGCTGCCTGCTTCTGTGGTGTTACGGAAGTGCAGTAGCGTTTGGTCAGGAATCAATGCGGTGATGAACGCCGCCATTGTGGTTGATTTACCTGCACCGTTACCACCTGATAGCGTGGTGACCAGACCATCGATGTCAAACGTACGGGCAAAGAAGCCGTTCCAGTTAACCATGGTCAGCGATTGGTATTTACCGCGTTCAATCATGCTCATGCTTCACCCTCTTCTGTCGTTTCTTCTTGGGCTTGGTCGTCTTGATCTTCTTCAGACAATAGGCTGCCTTGGCTTGGCTCTTTGGTGTGCACTACTGCTTCACCATCACGGATCAGACGCAGTTGCGCTTCACGCATGTCATCGCCAATACGTACATCGGCACCAAAGCGGAATACCGCTTCACTGATGCTGAACTTACCGGTTTCACCGATGTTGATGATCATGCCTAGGCGACGCAGACGACGAAGTGACGTACGTACTTTTTCAAACAGCTTTTCTTTATCAAGGTCAGAACCGGTAGCACGGTTCGTCACTAGCTTCATCAGCTTATTTTCATCTGCTAGAGCAAGCAGTTCGTCGTACAGCTCTTGGTTAGTGAAGATGCCTTCGTGCGCAAGACGCTCTGGGCTTAGATAAAGGAAACACAGTACCTTACCCACCAGCATATCCAGTTCAGAAAGAACACTACGGCCAATCAGAGACGTTGAACGAGGACGAAGGTAGAAGAAACCTTCTGGCGCTTTCACCAATTCGGTGTTGTAGCGTTGGTAGAAAGAAGAAAGCTCAAGTTCGAAATCCGACAACAACGCGTGATTGTCTAGATCTTCACTTGAGATATGACGCCCTGCTCGAAGCATGCTGTCTAGCGCTGGGAACAGAGGGTTAGAAATTGCTTTTGCCAGATTCTCTGACATGTATTCATTAGTATCGGTCGATGACATTCGCTTGTACCTTTGCCCCAAATTCGTTGATTGCTTTCCAGTCTGGTTGAATCGCTTGGTAATCCGATTCTGAATACCCTAGACGTACAGCTTGATCGACGATAATGCGAGCTAAATCAAAATGATGAGTGTAAGGGTGCTGTGCAAGGTAATCTCGCAGTACCACACTCAAATCGATTGGTGTGCCTTGATCTTTATGCGCTTTCAGCATGTCACCAATTCGCTCTGCCAACTCATCATTGACTTGTTGAAACTCTTCGTATTCTACTTCCATCGGAACTTGACCCGTGACCTCGTCATCACGCAGTACTAGGGCCTCATCACGAAGGTCGGAAAGCCTCTCCGCATCTGCATAAGTCAGATACCAAGGCGCATCGAAGTAATCTTTGACAGATTGACGCAGACGCGAGCTAAACGCACGATTCTTATCCATATCGATTGCAGTACGGATAAACTTGTGCACGTGTCGGTCGTAACCAATCCAAAGGTCGATAGCTTGCTGGCCCCAGCTTGTGATTCGGTCCAGCTTCATTTGCAGACCAAACAAGGCTTCTTCGATAAACTCCAGCTCAGGGTCACCGTAAACAATTTCTTGAATATCGAGGATCTGAGTTTGCAGTTCATCACTGGCGGCTTGCAGCGTATCTTGAAGTTCACGCAACGTGCTTGATGTTTCTGACAGTAGCGCTTCACAGTTGTTGATCGCTTCACGCCAGTCTTTGTTAAGCAGATCAGCAATCTGTTGTTTAACAGACTGTTGCTGCTCATCCATCACACGTTGGTTAAGGTCGATTTGATCGAAGATCTCGCCTACAGAATATTTCAAAATTCCGTAAACGTTTTTCTTCCAGTGGCCCGGAGTGCCACCCTTTTGTGCAGCTTCAATCGCTTTTGCCATTTCATCCGCTACCATCGATAGCTGGATAGAAAGACGCAGTTTCGAGAACTCGCGATGACGCACGTAGTAGTCGGTAATTCCTATCGCTAATGGCGACAAGCGGTAAATGCTCGCTCCGTCAGTAATCTCACTGACAAAACGGCTCATAAGACGCTGCTTAACCATCTCGTTGATGGCATTGTTCGCACGGAAAGCCGAAGCTTCGCCGGTCTCATCAAAAAGTCGAGTGACGATGGCAAATGCGTCGTGCAATTCACCTTCACCCAATTCTTCATCGAACCTTTCATTACTTAGTACAGCGATAGCAATCAAAAATGCCAATCGCTCAGTGGTCAGGTTCAACGAGAAATCGTGCTGCTTAACCCAGCCAACCAACTCATCGATTGGTTGCTCTGCAGCATTGAGAGTCATCTCACTCATCGTTATTCCTGTTTATCGTTCTTCTTAGCCCACACGTGTATGTAGCGGCCTAATGAGAGGTATGGCTCTTGTCGACAAAGTTGTTTTTCTAGCGCCAACACATCTTCAAACTCGTAATCGCCCATGTATTGCATATTGCCTATGTAATCACTGAAGGAACGAATACCAGATTTGCCACAAATACTAAAACCAGAATCTTCTATCCATTGATAGACCTCTTCGGGTTTTAGGCCTTTCTGTGGCTGTAGTTTAAATCTTTTCCGGTGAGGCATGCCGTCTAAAATATGAGGAATGTTGCCACAAACCACATTTTTATAGACTAAACCGTGGTGGTTGTAGAACATGACTGATGCGATGCCTCCCGGTTTTACTTGCTCTAGAACTGTTTCAAGTGCGGCCTTAGGATCAACCAGCCACTCCATCACAGCGTGGAACATAACCAGATCGACCTGTACATCCATATGTTCACCGATGGATTGGACAGGCGAATGAATCAGGCGATACTGCTCAAGCAAACCGTTTTTTTCAATATCCTGCTTAGCCAACTGCAGCATTTCCGAAGATAGATCACATAAAGCGATTCGATGTCCGAGCTTAGCAAGCTTTTGCGACATTTGTGCCAAACCACCACCAGCGTCTAACACTTCTAGGGGTTGCTGGTCAGCATCTAATTCACTTAGAATCTTTAGAAAATCTTCCCACACAATGATTTGGCGGATCTCCCCTTTATCGGAGCCGTAAATATTTTTTGCAAATTTGTGGGCGATATCGTCGAAATTGCGGTCTTCTGTCACTTCTGCTGAGTTATCATAACGGATTGTGCCGCTATTCTGGCACAAGGAAAGCAGGAATAAAGAGGGATACCCTCATTTTTATTATCAATTGATGTTTTTTCGGACTATTTATGTATGTTTGAGCTGAAAAAAGTAGTGTCAGCCATGCTTATGCCCCTTCCGGCATTGCTGCTGATAGGCTTGTTGGGTCTTGCTCTCATTAGTTTTACTACAAAACGTAAAACTGGCTGCTTCGTTGTTCTATTCTCTTTTGTTGGCATTTTTCTTGTTGCCTTCCAACCTGTTTCAACCAAGCTTCTTATGCCGTTAGAGCGAGAGCATAAAGCCTTTTTGCCAGTTTCTGGCACCATCGACTACGTGATGGTTTTAGGGAATGGTCATGTTATCGATGACGAAATTCCACCCACCTCGCAGTTAAGCCGTGCAGCATTAATGCGCTTAACTGAGGGCATTCGTATTTTAAGAATGTATCCAGGCGCGAAATTAATCTTATCCGGCTATGCTGGCGGATCTGAAATTAGCCACGCGAGAATGATGGCGAACGTTGCCCTTGCGTTGGGAGTCGCGAAGTCCGATATCATTTTATTAGAAGATGCGAAAGATACGTGGGAAGAGGCGCGTCAAGCGGCTGCATTCGTTCAACAAAAGGAGATTGTGTTAGTCACTTCTGCGAGCCACATGAGCCGTGCATTGTATGAGTTCAACGCAGCAGGCATTAAACCAATCCCAGCCCCGACCAACTTCTTAGCTATTAGAGAGATAAGTCAACCTTGGGATAAATACTCACCTAAAGCGCGTTACTTAGAACAAACAGAGCTTTATTGGCATGAGTACTTGGGCAGTATTTGGCAAAGGTTGCGTGATACTGTCGGCCAAACACCAATGGTTGAAGCAAACTAGTATTATCTTGAAGCCACAAAAAAGGAGAGCCGAAGCTCTCCTTTTCTTTTTACTACTGAGTTATGTTCAAACTAGTCACCAGCAAACATATAGCCTTCGCCGTGCACCGTTACAAAAATCTGTGGGTTCTTAGGATCGAACTCCATTTTTGCGCGCATACGTCGAATAAGAACATCAATGGTGCGGTCATTCGGCGCATCCACTCGATGGCTAATCATGTTCAAAATACGCTCACGACTTAACACCTGGTTAGGGTAAGACGATAATGCCACCAAAAGTTCATACTCTGCTTTAGTTAGTTTTACTGGCTCACCGTTGCGGCTAAGTGCGCGACGTTGAATGTCGAATGTCCACTCCCCAAAGCGCACAATGTGCTCTTCACTGGTTTCATTCGCTTTCGAGCTGCCACTACGCGCTGCTGAAATACGCCACAGCAAGTTTTTAACGCGAACTAACAGCTCTCTCAGTTCAAAAGGTTTTGTCACATAATCGTCAGCACCCATTTCTAGGCCTACGATTTTATCAATGCTATCCGTGCGTCCTGTTACTAATATGATACCAATATCCGATTGGCTACGTAACTCACGAGTAAGCATCAGGCCGTCTTCACCAGGCAGGTTAATATCCAGCATGATCAGGTCTACATCGCCCGCTTGCAAAACTTCACGCATTTCTGCGCCACTCTCTGCTTCGCTGACTTGGTAGCCCTCATTTTGGAAATATCCCGCAAGCTTACTACGAGTTACAACATCATCTTCTACGACTAATACGTGATAGCTCATTTACACCACTTTTCTGTCTTCTTATTATCCAAGACGTATTCTATTCATAACTAGTAACATTTCTAGTCATAGATACATTAAAACGCAAGATTTAGCGTTTTTATTGATTCAAAACAAGCTTGCCCATTGCTATTAATAAACGGTCATTTTTGACCATAAAACATAACAATTATAGTTACTGCTATTCATTTTAATTGATTACACTTAGGGGATATCCCTAATTGACTTTGTGATGCATGACTTGAAGCATCATTCAGGAGCCCAAAATGCAAGAAGTGAAAGCTTTTAATGAAAAACGCGCTGAAATTTACTGGTGGTTTTCGAGCTTGTTCGCAAAAGAACTAACAGAGAAAGAATTGGAAGCCTATCACAGTGTTGAAATTCGCAGTTTTCTCGCAGGTTTAGGTGAAAATGAGTCGCTAAAACCAGCCGTTGATAGCCTAGTTGATGCATTGAATCGGTTACAAGATCGTGAAGATGCACAACTAGAGCTTGCAGCTGACTTTTGTGAACTGTTTTTGAAGACAGAAAAATACGGCGCTCTTCCTTACGCATCCATGTACATTGGTGAATCAGGTTTACTGAATGACAAGCCAGCTGAGGAAATGGAAAAGTTGATGGCTGAATTTGGCGTTCAAGTAGACGAAAACCTAAAGGAACCTGCGGATCACTTAGCCGTTGAGCTCGACTTTCTCGGGAACATGATTATCCGCTCAAACGAGCTTGAACAAGAAAAACACATGGAAGAAGCCTTCGTTAAACAAAACGACTTTATCCAGCAACAATTGATGTCTTGGTTACCTCAGTTTTCAGACAAATGTAAAAAATTCGACGAATTTGGATTTTACTCGAGTGTCGCGAAACTATTAGTTGCATTTTGTAAACTAGACAGCGCCTACCTTCTTGGTGAATAATTGCCGCCTATTTTTAGGGAGCCTGCCTATCGGGCTTCCTGTATGCCTGAAAGTGACCAATTGTAAGTAACTTGGGTATAATATTCGTTTGCCTTAACTTAGCGCAAAGACGCTTGGTTATTTAGCAGTCAAAATGTGACTTCAAATACACAAATCTCTTGCTGAAAACATTGCTAGTCAGTCCACATAGGGCTAAAATGTGAGCGCAAACGATTAAATATGATTTATATGTAAACCGCTGAAATATAGCGGTTTTTGTGTTTTCTTAACAGGTTGATGGCAATTTCTCATCAGATAGAAAAAAGATAAAATTCATCGACCGATGCTGCTACGTACCCTTTTGTCGCACTTGGATCAACCGCTGCCGAGACACTTAGCGCCAATTTTATATTGCTAGGTGTGAAACCATTAGAGCATCAGGTACATCCAATACGACATATTTCAGTAGCTCGATACAGGACACCATTTATGGCCACGATAAAAGACGTTGCTCGCTTAGCCGGCGTTTCCACTACGACAGTTTCGCACGTTATCAATAAAACGCGTTTCGTTGCAGAAGCAACGCAAGAAAAAGTAATGAAAGCCGTTGACGAGCTGAATTACGCGCCAAGTGCCGTTGCACGCAGCCTAAAATGCAACTCAACTCGTACGATTGGCATGTTAGTAACTCAATCAACTAACCTATTTTTCTCAGAAGTGATTGATGGCGTTGAGAGCTACTGTTACCGCCAAGGCTATACTCTGATTTTATGTAACACAGGCGGGATTTACGAAAAACAACGCGATTACATTCGTATGCTGGCTGAAAAGCGCGTTGATGGCATCCTAGTGATGTGTTCTGACTTAACCGAAGAACTAAAAGAGATGCTTGACCGTCATGCGGACATTCCTAAAGTGGTCATGGATTGGGGCCCAGAGAGCTCACAAGCAGACAAGATCATGGATAACTCAGAAGAAGGTGGCTACATTGCAACCAAACATCTGATTGACAATGGTCATACGGATATCGCTTGTCTAAGCGGTCATTTTGAAAAGCTTGCTTGCCAAGAGCGCATTGCAGGTTTCCGTCGCGCAATGAGCGAAGCGAACCTAGCTGTAAATGAAGACTGGATCCTTGAAGGTAACTTTGAATGTGATACGGCCGTATTAGTTGCAGATAAAATTACCGCAATGGACAAGCGCCCGACGGCGGTATTCTGTTTTAACGACACAATGGCTCTAGGCCTAATGAGCCGCTTGCAACAAAACGGGATCAAAATTCCTGAAGATATTTCAGTGATCGGCTACGACAACATCGAGCTTGCGGAATACTTCTCTCCACCGCTAACGACTATCCACCAACCTAAACGTCGTGTTGGTAAAAATGCATTCGAAATTCTACTTGAGCGTATCAAAGATAAAGAACACGAAAAACGAATTTTCGAAATGCAACCTGAGCTTGTAATTCGAAATACTGTGAAAAAAATGAACTAAATTTCACTGTATTTAACACGGTTAAATAAGCGCTCTACAGGGGCGCTTATTTTTTTGGAAAAATTAAGCATTCTCTAATACTTCACACCACTCTAATAACAATTGACTAACGTTAACTCCCTGTTTTATATAAATGTAATATATATTAAGAACTCCTTTTCAAAGGCCAATTTGCACCTTTCCATATGCAAAATAGAGCATTCAATCTATCATTTTTATTGAACCGAAATCACACTTTTAACGCTAAACCGTGATGTTAATTCAATATAAGAAGTATGCTCATTGTGTCACGCACAGGGCAAACCATTCGAAAGAGTGGGACGCAAAGCCTCCGGCCTGAACCATATTACGATATGGAAGGTAGCGGGGTTACCGATGGCAAGTGTGTAAGCAATGACTTTACTCTGTAATGACATTGTTTTTACGCATGTTTGCTACTCTCTCGGACCTGACTTTTGGTGGCGTAATATTAATTACACCGAGATAACAAAACATGGATAAACCGATACTCAAAGACTCTATGAAGCTATTTGAGGCACTTGGTAATATCAAGTCGCGCTCAATGTTTGGTGGCTTCGGACTATTCGCTGATGAAACAATGTTTGCACTAGTGGTAAACAATCAGCTTCATATCAGAGCAGACCAAAAAACTTCATCTGACTTCGAGAAACAAGGGCTAAAGCCTTACGTTTATAAAAAACGTGGCTTTCCAGTCGTTACAAAGTACTACGCTATTTCCAGCGATTTATGGGAATCAAGCGAACGCTTAATCGAAGTAGCGAATCAATCATTGAAAAAGGCAAAGCTTGAGAAAGAACAGCAAGCAAGTACAAAGCCTAACCGTTTGAAAGATTTGCCTAACTTACGACTGGCTACCGAGCGCATGCTAAAAAAAGCCGGCATCGAATCCGTAGAGAAGCTTGAAGAGGAAGGTGCGCTTAACGCCTATAAAGCGATAAGAGATACGCACTCTGCAACCGTCAACATTGAGTTGCTATGGGCACTAGAAGGTGCTATCAACGGCACTCATTGGAGTGTGGTACCTCAAGCTCGCCGAGATGAGTTGATGAACGGCCTCCAATAAAAGTCGGCCTAAAAACTATCTTGTAAAACCGCAGTCTAATCTGCGGTTTTTTTGTGAAATTTTTTCGGTTTTCCTACTGTCTTATTACATATATCCCAAATTGGAATCAAAATTATGAATAAGAAACTGATATTAGGTCTCATCCTACTAGCGGCTATCGTCTTTTTAGGTATTAACTTTGGCCAGTATTTAACCTTAGAGAATGCAAAAGCCCAACAAGAAGCACTAACTACATACATCGATCAGAATTTTGTATTCTCGGCTGCGATTTACTTTTTTACCTACATTGCAATTACCGCTTTTTCTATCCCAGGAGCGGCAGTAGTCACCTTACTTGGTGCAGCCTTATTTGGTTTTTGGACAAGCTTGCTACTGGTTTCTTTCGCTAGCACTATGGGGGCAACACTGGCCTTCTTGAGCAGCCGATACTTATTGCGTGACTGGGTACAAAACAAATTCGGAAATAAACTCAACGCAATTAATCAAGGTGTCGAAAAAGACGGAGCTTTTTATCTATTTTCCTTGCGTCTAATCCCTGTATTCCCTTTCTTTCTAATCAACTTACTGATGGGCTTAACGCCGATGTCTGTAGGTAGATTTTATCTCACTAGCCAAATAGGTATGCTGCCAGGCACAGCCGTATATCTGAATGCAGGTACTCAATTAGCAACAATTGAAAGCCTATCGGGCATTGTTTCACCCGCAGTATTAGCGTCTTTTGCGCTATTGGGACTATTTCCAATCATCACTAAATGGGTTATGAATAAAGTAAGGCCGACACCAAGTCAGCAAAACTCGTAATTGGTGAAGTGGGTATTTTGATGAAAATATTTATCGCTAAAAACCCAGCAGAAGCACACATTGTATGTGAGCTGCTTAAAGTGGAACAAATTTACTGTGAAGTTCGTGGAGAAGGTATTTTCGGCTTAAAAGGAGAACTGCCGTTTGGTGATGATACCGATCCTTATGTGTGGCTTTTTGAAACTGCACAAAAGATGAAAGCTGAAGAAATAGTAAAAGCATATCGAAAACAATCCGATAGGCATGAGTATCAAGATTGGCAATGCCCAAAATGTCATGAAATAAACGAAGGGCAATTTGGTGCATGTTGGCAATGTGGATATCAATTAGGAGAGCTATAGCGGCTCTCCTATTCAGTGGATGCACTCAGTTTTAAGCACATGCTGCTTGCTGTTTAATAAACTCGATGGAATGTTGATTGAAGTCTTCTGGACGCTCTACATTGCATACATGACCACAATTCGGGATTTCTCGTAGAATGCTGAGCTTATGTGCTGCAACCATTTCTTTGACAGGTTTAATAAACATGTAATCCCTGTCGCCCATTAAGTAGAGAGTCGGAATGGGTAACTCTCGATCTTTAAAATATTTCATTAACGGATTTACATCAGCAGCAAGAATAAACCAACGTTTAAATTCTTTTTGGCAAAGCTTCTTGGCTTCGCGAATAAAAAGGTGGCGAGATTCTCGTTGGCTTCTTTGAGGCATAACAATATAAGCGAACAGTTTGTAGAGCCACATGTACGGTAGGATATGCTTACAAAAATTACCTAATTTCACCAATATCTGAGAACGAGTGTTAAGCCTTGTGACAGCACCGCCGAGCACCATCGAACGTACGCGCTCTGATGACAATTCAGCAAGGTTTCGAACAATAATAGTACCAAGCGACATACCGACAAAATGAGCGGATTGGATCTTTAAATGGTCCAATACTTTCAAAATATCTTGGGTAACTTCCGTAAAGGTATAACGGTTAGCAATGAGCTCTTTAAGTAACTGATTTGACTTTCCATGACCTCTTAAATCGATCAGCAATAAGTTAAAGTGTTGCTTGTAAGCTTTAATTTGCTTGAACCAGATAGAAGAGCTACCACCAGCACCGTGCACAAATACAACCCACTCATTACTAGTAGGGTGCAAATAGGTTTTATGAAAAAGTAGCGGCTGGGTCATATTGAGTATCAAAAAGATCGTGCTATTGAGTAAAAAGCCATCCTACCACACTCCCCTTACTCAAGATAATAAAGGCACCTCATTCGGTGCCTTTCGTTACAATTTTAAGTCAAACTAACGCTGAGTGGTAAAGCTGCAAATAAGATTCTGCGGCCTTTTGCCAACAAAAGTCTTGTTGCATCGCGTGCAACTGTACTTTATTCACTTCAGGCTCGTTTTGAGCGTAGAGCAACAGTGCCCTTAGCATCGTTAACAACAATGCCTGCGGTGTCGGTTCGAAAAAAACAAACCCCGTTGCTTCAGATGGGTTTACATCATAATCGCTAACGCTGTCCTTTAAGCCACCAACACCGCGTACTATCGGTAATGTCCCATAAGCCATACTATAGATTTGGTTTAAGCCACATGGTTCAAACTCAGAAGGCATCAAGAAGAAATCAGAACCAGCTTCAACGATATGCGCAAGTTCATTGTCATACGCTTCTACAAAGGCAAATTTGCTAGAAAACTGCGCGGCAACCTCTCGTAACTGAGCGGCAAGAACAGGGTCTCCGGTCCCAACGACAACTAGCTGAACATCGTGCTTCAAAAAGTCGGCCAAAGCAGGCAACAAGTAATGAACGCCTTTCTGCTGGGTCAACCGACAAACCATACCGAACATAGCTACATTTTTTTCGGGCAAATTTAGTCGTTGTTGTAATGCTTTTTTACAAGCTTTCTTCCCTTGCGACATACTTTGCTGGTCGGCGCAGTAATTAACCGGCAAGTAGGTATCAGTTTCCGGATTCCAAGCGCTGTAATCACAACCATTCAAGATGCCGACTAAGTCCTGCGCACGTTGCTGAAACTCCCAAGCCATGCCGTGACTGCCAAGCTCTGTTTTTAGTTCCTCTGCGTACGTAGGGCTAACCGCGTTTATCTTATCTGCATTCATTACACCAGCTTTAAGCATCGTAATATGCGTTGCACTCACCGCAGCATCGGGAACGTTTCTACAATGAAACTCTGGCAAACACTGCACATCTTCATAACTAAATACGCCTTTAAAGACCGCATTGTGAATTGAAATGACGCTTTTAGTATGAGCAAAAAACGGATCATTGCCATACCTGTGCTTGAGCAAAAATGGAACAAGACCTGTGTGCCAATCGTTCGCGTGTATGATATTAGGTTGAAAGGCGAGCTTGGGTAACATATCGAGACATGCTGCACTAAAAAACGCAAAGCGCTCGCCGTTATCAGTATACGCTTGGTTGTTCTCCGCATACATTGATGGTCGATTGAAATACGGCGGACAATCAATCAGGTAAATAGGATTTTGACCTAACATGAGCCGCAAAACTCGATACTCCGTATGCGGCCATGATGTTAATTCTGTTTCTAATACAACTTCTGCGTCTGCGAGTTTATCAATACTGCTGTACGCAGGGATGGTAATTCTTACGTCTTGCTGTAGGTTTTGAAGGGCTTCCGGTAGTGCCTTGGCAACATCTGCCAAGCCACCACTTTTAATGAGGCCTTCAACCTCAGAAGCTACAAACAGAATAGATAAGTTGTTAGTAGCCAACTCGAGCTCCTTTCGGAATAACAACAATGCCCTCCTCAGACACGTGGAAGTGTTTTTTATCTTCTTGAAGATTCACACCAATCTGAGTACCAGGAGCAATATCGGCATCCTTGTCGACAATCACACGACGTAAAACACATCCTTCGCCAATTTTTACGTCACCAAGAAGTATACATTCGCTGATATCGCAAGCAGAAGCAATATTACTGCGAAAACCAAGCACCGACTTTTCGATTCTTGAGCCTCTAACATAGCTGCCATTACACACTAAACTATCGATTATCTGCACACGACCATTATCAGAGTCGGTAAATGTCGCAGGTGGTAATGGTGGGTAGTAGGTGTGCAATGGCCATTTGCGGTTGTACAGCGAAAATGGAGCATCTTTTTCTAGCAGATCCATATGCGCTTGCCAGTACGCATCAATAGTTCCGACATCACGCCAGTACACCTCTTCTTTTTCGCCACTGATTTTGTTGGTACTGAAGTCATACACGAACACATCACCTCTAGGGAACATCTTTGGAATGATGTCCTTTCCAAAATCATGTGATGAAGCTTCATTATCCGCATCTTCGACCAACTCTGAGAACAGTACCTGAGCTTCAAAAACATAGTTACCCATTGAAACTAAAGCGTAATCAGGATCACCAGGAATCGACTTCGGATTTGCTGGTTTTTCTTCAAAGCCAATCATACGACCTTCACTATCGACTTCGATAACCCCGAATTGCGACGCCTCTTTTAGTGGCATGCGCAATGCAGATACCGTCAGAGAAGCCTTCTTTTCTGAGTGGAAGTTCAGCATTTGTTTGATATCCATCTTATAGATATGGTCAGAGCCAAAAATACAAACTTGCTCTGGTTCCTCTAATTCCATAAAACGCAGGTTTTGATAGATCGCGTCCGCCGTCCCTTCGTACCAACGTTTACCAGTACGCATTTGAGCGGGAATAGGATCGATAAAGCGGTCTGTAATGCCGTTGATGTTCCACCCCTTTTTTAAGTGATGGAATAAAGATTGAGATTTAAATTGGGTTAGGACGTAAATGCGCATCAGATCCGCATTAACAAAATTGTTTAGAGCAAAATCGATCAATCGATAACTACCACCAAACGGTACCGAAGGTTTACTGCGAGATTCCGTTAAAGGTCTCAAACGAGAGCCTTCACCGCCAGCAAGAATCATTCCCAAAACACCAGCCATTTGTTGTTCTCCATATCGTTATAGCTTGGATTTGGTACTCGCTTGAATGAGTCATACTCGGGGAGTCAAGCGAATACATTTAGCAACCGTCTCTGAGTTTCTGTGAACTCTTACAACACGGATAAAAAAGCTACGGCACTTCCAGTATGCAACGTCCACTCTTTCCTTATTTTTTGACGCAAACAATGCACACAGTTGCACTAATTTTTGTAATAAATTATCTAAGCGGGTTCTAAATTACAATTTTTAATACGCCATTCTGTGTACCATACAGCTCTTGCGTACTCAAGACGATATCTAGATCACACATGGAAAAGCAAACGATTACATTATGAAAACAATTTACGAACGGATTCACTACACCGCCGATTTTTTAGCCCAATGTATAACAAATATGTGAATGCAAAATGAAAGTTACAACGAATATTTTTTACATAAAAAATACGTCAGCGACCAAGAAATATTGATGCTAGGATCTTCTCGCGTCAGCAAAACTCAGTCAAAGCAGCAAAGATCTATACGAACAAAACAGTGGCCTTTACGCAAAAAAGGCAGCGATATCGCTGCCTTTTTACATTACTTAGTTCGTACGTTTTTATGCTTTCGCTTTTTTACGCTTATCAGTGACTTCCCACTTGCCGTCAACAAAGAGCGCTGTCCAACCAGATGGTTTGCCGTTCTCTTCCGAACGAACGTAGTTCTCTTTTGTTTTACGGCTAAAGCGTACAACAGCAGGACGACCATCAGGATCTTCTTGCGGCGCAGTTGCTAGGTATTTGAACTTCTCAGGTAAACGCTCTTCAAAACGCGCCAGTTCAGCAACCAAAGGAGCACGTGTCTCGCGCGATTTAGGGAAGTTGCTTGCCGCCATAAATAGCCCCGAAGCACCATCACGAAGCACAAAATACGCATCTGAGTTTTCACAAGGTAACTCAGGAAAATGAACAGGATCTTCTTTCGGTGGCGCGACTTCGCCATTCTTAAGAATCTTACGAGTGTTCTTACACGTTTCGCTCGTACAATCCATGTATTTACCAAAGCGACCGTTCTTAAGCACCATATCAGAGCCACATTTGTCACACTCAACAACTGGACCATCGTAGCCTTTTACTTTGAACTCGCCGTATTCAACAAGGTAGCCTTCACAGTTCGGGTTATTGCCACAAACATGCATCTTACGCTTGTCATCAATCAGGTATGCGTCCATCGCTGTTTCACAGATCGGACAACGCTTTTTAGCACGAAGAGCTGCGGTTTCAACGTCTTCTTCTAGAACGTTAATAATACCTTCTTCGTCGCCCAAGTTGATGGTTGTCTTACACCGCTCTTTTGGTGGTAACGCGTAACCTGAACAGCCTAAGAACACACCTGTCGAAGCAGTACGGATGCCCATTGGACGGCTACACGTCGGACACTCGATATCCGTCATGACGATGTGATTTAACTTCATACCGCCTTCTGACTCATCTAGCTCCGCTTTTTCAAGATCGCCAGTAAAATCAGCAAAGAAGTTGTCTAACACAGCTTTCCAGTTCACTTCACCTTCAGCGATTTGGTCCAATTTCTGTTCCATACGCGCAGTAAAGTCGTAGTTCATCAAATCGTTAAAGCTGTCATCAAGGCGGTCAGTAACAATTTCACCCATTTTTTCAGCGTAGAAACGGCGCTGATCAACTTTCACGTAGCCACGATCTTGAATCGTAGAAATGATCGATGCGTAAGTCGACGGACGACCAATGCCTCGTTTCTCAAGCTCTTTAACCAGTGCTGCTTCAGTGTAGCGCGCAGGTGGCTTTGTAAAGTGCTGTTTAGGGTCAAGTGACTCTAAGCTTAGCTTATCGCCAAGTTGTACCGCTGGAAGGATTGTATCCTCGTTTTTGCCCATTGGACGCTGTACACGAGTCCAGCCGTCAAATTTAAGGATACGGCCTTTCGCTTTAAGCGTGTATTCTGCCGCTTTTACGCTGATGGTTGTTGAATCGTATTCTGCTGGCGTCATTTGACACGCTACAAACTGATTCCAAATCAAAGCGTAAAGTTTGTGCGCATCAGCATCGACACCTTGCAGGTCTTCCGCCTTAACACCCACATTTGAAGGACGGATCGCTTCGTGCGCTTCCTGTGCCCCTTCTTTGCTACCGTACGTCAATGGTTTCGCTGGCAGGTACTTATCACCAAACTCAGAACCAATAAAGTCACGTACAGCGTCCACAGCCTCGGCACTTAGGTTAGTCGAGTCAGTACGCATATAAGTGATGTAACCGGCCTCATAGAGGCGCTGAGCTAGCATCATGGTCTTTTTCACGCCGTAGCCCAGACGTGTACTCGCTGCCTGTTGAAGCGTAGAGGTGATGTAAGGTGCTGAAGGCTTGCTCTTTGTAGGGCGGTCTTCACGCTTACATACTTCGTAACTTGCATTCTCAAGTACAGACATCGCTGCTTTGGTTTCTGCCTCATTAACTGGCTTAAACGCAGAACCGTCTTTCTGAGCAACAAGCAGTTTAAAGTCCGCTTTGTCTTTCGTTTTCGTATTCGCATGAATGTCCCAGAATTCTTCTGGTACAAACGCGTTAATCTCACGCTCACGCTCAACTAACAATTTCACCGCAACAGACTGCACTCGACCAGCAGATAAGCCACGAGCCACTTTTTTCCAAAGTAGAGGTGAAACCATAAAACCAACGACACGGTCCATGAAGCGACGTGCTTGTTGGGCATTTACACCATCCATGTTCAGCTCGCCAGGTGTCTGGAAAGCTTGTTGGATCGCGTTTTTCGTAATTTCGTTAAAAACTACACGTTTGTATCGCTCTTCATCGCCACCGATGATCTCACGAAGGTGCCATGCGATTGCTTCCCCTTCGCGGTCCAAATCGGTTGCGAGATAAACGCAATCTGCGTCTTTGGCGAGTTTTTGTAGTTCGTTGACAACTTTTTCTTTGCCTGGAAGGATTTGGTAATTCGCTTCCCAGTCATGATATGGGTTAATCCCCATTTTTTTGATCAACGCTTTGCGGTCTTTCTCTTTTTTAACGCGCGCTTTCTCTTCCGGACTCATCCCTTTAGTTGAGATGGCGGCGGCTTTTTTCTCACCAGTGCTTTGACCGGCCGTAGGCAGATCACGCACATGACCAACACTAGACTTAACAATAAAGTCTTTACCAAGGTACTTATTTATCGTCTTTGCCTTGGCTGGTGACTCCACTATAACGAGTGATTTACCCATAACTGACTCTAACGTCCTTCATAATAATGCGGGTAGAAACCTTGTTTAAAGGCCACCCGCATAATGTTCTATTTCATTGCTTCTTTTTTTACTATTGTGCGAGATGAAAAGAAGATCAACTGCTTTTTTGAAATTCAGATCCGATTGGTTGACAATTCATCGTCTTTATACTTCAAAGAGACAGGGTTCTGAAAGGTATTGAGCGGCATATCTAAACAGGCAAACTTAGCATCCGCTAATCCAATGCAATAAATTTTGTTACCCATCACAAAATAGTTTGGTTCAATGCTCTGCCATCTTCCTCCGCATCATGCTTATACTCTAAAAATTGATCTGTTTAGTCTTACTGAACGATTGACTGAATTAATCATGCAAACCCATTTTAGTTGTAGGTATACTCAGCATTCTTAACTAAATAGAATGGTAGAAAGAATATGTCTGATAGAACGTTTATCGAAGAGTTCGACCTTCTTTTGATCGCTAACCAAATCATCCAAGAGCACGATGATTACATCGAGGGAATGCGAGCAACAAGTGTAGAAGAAAAAGAAGGTGTTTTAGTTTTTAAAGGTGAATACTTCCTTGATGACAAAGGTTTACCAACTTCAAATACGACTGCAGTATTCAATATGTTCAAATACTTAGCGCATCACATTTCTAAGGAATTTACGCTGGTTAAATAGTATTGGGAAACAAAAAAGCCAGAGTGTTATTCACTCTGGCTTTCCTGTTTTAGGTCAGAATATTTAGCAGCTTAAAGCCTTAAGTTTGTCGAAGTAGTCAGGGAACGTTTTCGACGTACACTTTGGATCGTTAATCGTCACAGGCGTATCACTAAGTGCCACCAGCGAAAAACACATCGCCATTCGATGATCATCGTAAGTATCAATCGCAGCATGCTTTAACTGAGAGACAGGTTTGACGATGATGTAGTCTTCCCCTTCTTCCACTTCCGCACCAACTTTACGTAACTCAGTCGCCATAGCTGACAAACGGTCTGTTTCTTTTACACGCCAGTTATAAACGTTACGAATAGCGGTAGTGCCTTCGGCAAATAGCGCTGTTGTCGCGATGGTCATGGCAGCATCAGGGATATGGTTGTAATCCATATCGATGCCTTTCAATTGACCAACACGTGAAATTACGTAGTCATCACCCCATTCAATTTCTGCACCCATTTTTTCAAGCGCATCAGCAAATTGAATATCACCTTGAATGCTGTTTTTACCGATACCCGTGACTTTAACTTCTCCACCTTTGATGGCTGCCGCCGCCAAGAAGTAAGAAGCAGAAGACGCGTCACCTTCAACCAAGAAATCACCTGGAGCAATGTATTGCTGACCGGCTGGGATCACAAACTCTTGATAGTCGTTGTTGATCACATCGACTCCAAACTGCTTCATGATATGCAGGGTGATATCGATATAAGGCTTAGAAACCAAATCGCCTTCGATGTTGATGCGAATTTCACCTTCAGCCAATGGCGCAGACATTAAGAAAGCGGTCAAGAACTGACTTGAAATGGACCCATCGATAGAAACTGTACCTGCTTTTAGGCCAGTACCAATTATTTTGAGAGGCGGAAAGTTCTCGTTTTCCATGTACTCAACGTTCGCACCAGCATCTTTCAGTGCCGTGACAAGGTGACCAATTGGACGCTCTTTCATACGAGGTTCGCCCGTCAGTACATACTCCCCTTCTCCAAGACAAAGAGCCGCAGCTAATGGTCGCATCGCAGTGCCAGCATTGCCGAGAAATAACTCTACCGGCTCTGAGACAGAAAACGGACGCCCAAGGCCGTCAACGAGACATTCTGTTTTATCTTCGGAAAGTTGGTATTGAACGCCTAGTTTAGTCAGCGCATTCAGCATATGACGAGTATCATCACTGTCGAGGAGATTAGTAAGGCGAGTTCTGCCTTTAGCAAGAGCAGCAAGTAAAAGAGCTCGATTAGAAACACTTTTAGAGCCAGGAAGGTTCACTTCCCCTTGAATTTTATTGATAGGTTGTAACGTTAGGCTTTCCATTAAAAGTTGATAATCCTTTGTGCCCTCAACATACGATTTTTTATGAGGGCTAAACAATTCTTCGTGAATTCAGACTACCCAAAAAAACACGACAAAACCAGAGTAAATCGGCGCTAATTTATGAATATCCTCAAGCAGCCTAAAGATACAGAATTAAAGGCATTGCCAGCGATGTAAATCAGAGCGAAAGAAGCACGGCGAAACAGCAAACTATTTCGACTTTATTTGACGATAAGCCAGCCCGACTGTACATGCCTGATTAGGCTTCGTTAGACTAAAACAACCTAGGGTTAATAAGTGATATCAACCCTGACTCCATCATCAAAATATAAAATACGAACTTCATCCCCTCGACTAAATAACATATTTTTATCAACATCTTGGATGACATTAATTAGCTTATCACCCTTCACTTTGATGAGTAGCTCAACTAACTTATATTCAACCGTGTATTGGTAATTACTTTGGTTTTGAGCAACTGCGGCACCTGCAAGCGCACCCACTGCCGTCGCGACTTCTCTTCCCGTACCGCCACCAAATTGATTACCGACTAAACCACCGATAGTGGCACCAAGTAGTGTCTTCCAACCGTTACTTTTCGATTGAACAACCTCTTGTTGAGTAATATAACGGACAGAGTCAATCTTCCCGTAAACTACTTCATTAACTGGCTTGGCAACATTTCTTTCATAGGCTGCGTTGGCGACAAGTGGTAAAAACAGTATGATCCCAAGCCATACTTTTACGATATTTCTTAACCAGGTCATCATAAACTCCTCTGACTCCAATGTTGGTAACGACTTCTTATGGCTATTTATTTAACTGAACTCGATGAAACGTTCAACTTTCCCTCACCCTATAAAGCACTCAGCGACCCCAATGGTTTGCTGGCTTTTGGTGGTGACTTAAACCCCATGAGAATCCTCAATGGTTACTATCAAGGCATTTTCCCTTGGTATGGTCCTGGTGAACCTATTTTATGGTGGAGCCCTTCTCCGCGCGCTGTGTTTGACCCATTGCAGTTTAAGCCATCTAAAAGTCTCAAAAAATTTCAGCGTAAACATAACTATAAAGTAACACTCAATTTCGCGACAGAAGAAGTGATTAGACTATGTTCTTCAACACGCCCTGCAGAGGAAACATGGCTCAACGAGGAAATGCAAACTTCCTACATTGAGTTAGCCAAACTTGGTCACTGTCACTCTGTAGAAGTATGGCATGACAACAACCTGATTGGCGGACTATATGGCATCTGCGTGGGCCAACTTTTTTGCGGGGAGTCGATGTTTAGCCTAAAAGATAACGCATCCAAAATTGCATTGTGGTACTTATGCAACCATTTGGCGTCAAAGCAAGGTCAATTAATCGATTGCCAAGTTATGAATTCTCACTTGGCATCACTTGGCGCATTTGAACTTGAGCGTGACGAATTTATGCAAAAACTACTATCTTTAAGAGAAAAGCAAACACTATTTGATGCCTATCAGCCCCAAGTTTTGCAGGATTCAGTATGAGTACGGATATACAACATATTCGAATAGGGTTGACGAATAATCACCCTTGTAGTTATTTGCCTGAACGGCAAGAGCGGGTTGCGGTGGCGCTTGATGAAAGGCTGCATACTGAAGAAAATTACCAGTTGCTCATGGCTAACGGTTTTCGTCGTAGCGGAGATACCATATATAAACCGCATTGCGAGCATTGCACCGCTTGCCAGCCAATTCGGGTCTCGATTCCAGACGTTAGACTATCAAAAAGTCAGAAGAGGCTGCTTAATAAAGCACAGTCTTTACGCTGGGAAATGAAACCTGAAATGGATGAGGAATGGTTTGAGCTTTACAGTCGGTACATCTGCAAACGGCATAAAAACGGCACTATGTACCCACCAAAGCGTGATGAGTTTGCTCGATTTGCTCAAACTAGCTGGCTGACAACGTCGTTTTTACACATTTACGATGAATCAGATCAATTGCTCGCCATTGCGGTGACAGATTTGATGCCACAATGCTCGAGTGCTTTTTATACTTTCTTTGACCCTGACTACGAGTTATCTCTTGGGACATTAGCGGTGCTTTATCAAATTAAATACTGCCAAGAAAACAAACAACAGTGGCTATATTTGGGATATCAGATTGATGAGTGCCCAGCAATGAGCTACAAAACACGCTTTCAACGCCACCAAAGGCTAGTAAATCAGCGTTGGCGAGGGTAGAATACGCCTCAACTTTACATAATTACTATTTAGCGGCAGAATATAGCCCGCTAATATTGCCTAATTTCTAAAGAGGATTAAATGGCTAAAGAAGACGTAATCGAGATGCAAGGCACAGTCCTTGACACTCTACCAAACACTATGTTCCGTGTTGAACTTGAAAACGGTCACGTTGTGACTGCTCACATCTCTGGCAAGATGCGTAAGAACTACATCCGTATCCTAACGGGTGACAAAGTAACTGTAGAGATGACTCCATACGACCTGTCAAAAGGCCGCATCGTCTTCCGCGCTCGTTAATCTCTGATTTTCGGATGCAATAAAAAACGGAGCAAGCTGCTCCGTTTTTTATTGCATAATTTTTTCCGATTTAGTTCAGATAAAAAAGCGCACGATCTTCTCGTGCGCTTTTGCGTTTGTTACCGACTAACGATTAATGCATCGCTGTCTCTTTCTCACTTAAGTATTCAAACTCAAGCGTATCGTTGACCAGCGTTACTTTCACTGTACCGCCGTCAACTAAAGATCCAAACAACAGTTCGTTAGCCAAAGGCTTCTTAAGCTGTTCTTGGATAACACGCCCCATTGGGCGAGCCCCCATAGCTTTGTCATAACCTTTATGTGCTAACCAATGGCGAGCGTCTTGCGATACTTCCATTGAAACGCCTCTCGCATCAAGTTGCACTTGCAGTTCAACAATGAACTTATCAACCACTTGATGGATAACGCTTTCATCAAGGCTGTTAAACCAGATGATGTTATCAAGACGGTTACGGAACTCAGGAGTAAACACCTTCTTAATTTCCGCCATTGCATCATGACTGTTGTCTTGTTGAATCAAACCAATTGATTTCTTCTCGGTTTCCGCCACTCCTGCGTTAGTTGTCATAACAAGAATGACATTACGGAAGTCTGCTTTGCGACCATTGTTGTCCGTTAGCGTACCGTTATCCATGACTTGCAACAGCAGGTTAAAGATATCAGGGTGCGCTTTTTCAATCTCATCAAGTAATACGACTGAATGTGGGTGCTTAATAACAGCATCAGTTAGCAAACCACCTTGGTCATAACCGACATAACCAGGAGGCGCACCAATTAAGCGACTTACGGAGTGACGCTCACCATACTCAGACATATCAAAACGAAGTAGCTCGATACCTAGAAGCTTAGATAACTGCACCGTCACCTCTGTTTTACCAACCCCTGTTGGGCCTGCAAACAAAAATGAACCAACAGGTTTGTTGTCTACACCTAAACCTGCACGTGTCAGCTTGATCGCCTCGGATAATGCATCAATCGCATTATCTTGACCAAATACCAACATCTTCATTTTGCTATCTAAGTTTTTCAAAATGTCTTTATCTGAAGAAGAAACCGACTTCTCTGGAATTCGCGCCATTTTGGCAACCATTGATTCGATATCAGCCACTCCGACCGTTTTTTTACGACGGCTTGCAGGAGCAAGACGACTACGAGCACCAGCTTCATCAATGACATCAATGGCCTTATCTGGTAGATGGCGTTCATTAATGTATTTAGCCGACAGTTCTACCGCGGCACGCAGTGCTTTATTGGTATAACGTACTTCATGGTGAGCTTCGTACTTCGGCTTCAAGCCCATCAAGATTTTAGTTGTGTCATCTAATGAAGGTTCTACAACGTCTATCTTTTGGAAACGGCGAGACAACGCACGCTCTTTCTCGAAAATGTTGCTGTATTCTTGGTATGTCGTCGAACCAATACAACGCAACTTACCACTACTTAAAAGAGGCTTAATAAGATTTGCTGCATCGACTTGACCACCAGATGCCGCGCCTGCACCGATGATGGTATGTATTTCATCGATGAACAAAATGGCATCTTCTTCTTTTTCAAGTTGTTTCAAAATCGCCTTGAAGCGCTTTTCAAAATCACCGCGATATTTGGTACCAGCGAGCAAAGAACCAATATCTAGTGAATAAATCACGCTGTTTTGAATAACCTCAGGGACCTGCCCTTCGACAATTCTCCATGCAAGACCTTCCGCAATGGCTGTTTTACCAACTCCTGCCTCACCCACTAGTAGTGGATTATTCTTGCGGCGTCGACAAAGTACCTGAATAGTGCGCTCTAACTCTTTATCACGTCCAATGAGTGGGTCGATGTTTCCATCTTTAGCGACTTGATTAAGATTCGTCGCAAAGCTTTCTAGGCGTTCTTCAGAATTAGGCTCTTCAACACTTTCTGAGCTAAACGAGTCTGATGATGAATCCTCACCTGCACCTGATGCTTTAGTAATACCGTGGGAGATGAAATTAACAATATCTAATCGGGAGATGTCATTTTTCTTCAGTAAGTAAGCGGCATGCGACTCTTGTTCACTGAAGATAGCAACAAGCACGTTGGCGCCTGTTACTTCATTACGACCAGACGACTGTACATGAAAGACGGCGCGTTGTAGTACACGTTGAAAACTCAAAGTCGGCTGCGTTTCACGCGTCTCATCACTATCTGGGATAAGAGGCGTAGTTTGATCGATGAAAATATCGAGTTCGTTGCGTAAAGCGTCAAGATCCGCCTTACAAGCTAGAAGGGCTTCCTTAGCTGCATCATTTTCCAACAATGCAAGTAGGAGGTGTTCGACAGTCATAAACTCGTGGCGTTTATCTCGCGCCCGAGCAAATGCACCGTTAAGGCTTGACTCTAGTTCTTTATTTAGCATAAGTACCTCCCGAAAAAACAACTGGGGTTGTTCGAGCAAGTCTTCTTTGTTTACGCTTGCTCCATAGTGCAAAGTAGCGGATGTTCATTTTCCCTTGCGTACATCGTAACTTGCGCTACTTTTGTTTCGGCAATTTCTGCGCTGTATGTGCCGCAGATTGCCTTTCCTTCATAGTGGACCTGAAGCATGATTTGAGTTGCTTTATCAATATCATGTGAGAAAAATCGCTCAAGCACCTCTATGACGAAATCCATAGGTGTATAGTCATCATTATTGAGTACGACATTGTACAGCTTAGGTGGCTGGACTTTCGTACTTTCTCGCTCCAGAAGATCAGAGTCCGGAGTGACCCATTCAAAATTTTTACTCATGGCAATCTAAAGATATCGTATCAAAGGGTTGATGTTTTCGACCTATAAAAACAATCTACCACAAGCGTGCAGCGCGGTGTAGTGAGTTATGGCACCGAATTCGATCTTTGATCGATAAAAGTTGCTACCTAATATAGAGACTAATGCACGTCTTGATACGGCGCAAATAAAAGATGCTTGTCGATAAGTTACACATTTTTTCTTATAAAAGAACTTTCTATTTATTGCTTTCGGACTATTGCAAACCACCCCATCATCTTCTATCTGGATCACACTTCCTCATTGAGAATACGGTAATTATCACGAAAACTTCATTTTTTATTCAGTCAGAGGATTCTTCTCCCATAAGCAACACGGACAGTATGGCTTTTTCAGTATGAGCCACTTCATAGGCAAATTGACTAAACTTCTGCGTATATACGAAAAACTGTTTGCAAATTTGTTAATCTCAAAAGTGATTTGTTTTCAATTATGTTTCTGTTTGTTGCTCACTGCTATTGACTGTCGAAATTCATTGACTACAGTGGAAAGTGTCGATGCATAAATCATCATTTTGAAACCTCTCTTCTTTAAGTGGTTTGATGAATGTGACTTATCATTGATTTGACGTTTGTTGGCATTCGCTGACAATGGTAGTACCAAGTTAAAGGTATAACTTGGTTGCAGTAACAACATCAGTAAAAAATGCATGAGGGATGTAAAGCATGGCTACAGGTACAGTAAAGTGGTTTAACAATGCCAAAGGATTTGGGTTTATTTGTTCAGATGAAGAAGAGGGAGATATCTTTGCCCACTACTCAACTATCCAGATGGACGGTTATCGTACACTGAAAGCAGGCCAACAAGTCTCTTACGAGATTGAAAAAGGTCCCAAAGGCTGTCACGCGAGTAGCGTCGTGCCTCTTGAAGGCCAAGCCAAATAATTAGAGCGCTGTCGAAATATAAAAATATTGCTCTCGAAACGCCACGTTGATGTTTTGAAGAGAAAAATAAACCCGCCAAGATAGCGGGTTTCTTACTATTTAGAGCACGTGTTACAAAAGGAACACTTACAACGCACTTACAGGATAGGAAACACGCCGAAAACGACGTGTTTTTACACTAACTTACTTGTTAATGATTGCGTTAAAGGTTTCGCTTGGACGCATCAATTTAGAAACCAATGCATCGTCTAGTAAGTAGTAACCTCCTAGCTCACCTTTCACGCCTTGCGCATTATTTAGCTCAGCAACGATCGTTTCTTCCTGCTCTGACAGCGCTTTTGCAATTGGTGCAAATTCAGCAGCAAGATCCGCATCATCCGTTTGCTCTGAAAGCGCTTTCGCCCAGTAAAGTGCAAGATAGAAGTGGCTTCCACGGTTATCTAGCTCACCCACTTTACGTGACGGAGATTTGTTGGTGTCTAAAAACTCACCGGTCGCTTTATCTAGTGTATCTGCGAGAACCTGAGCCTTAGGATTGTTTGTCGCTACACTTAAATGCTCTAACGAAGCTGCAAGCGCTAGGAACTCGCCCAAAGAATCCCAACGAAGGTGATTCTCTTTTTCTACTTGTTGAACGTGCTTAGGAGCAGAACCACCAGCGCCTGTTTCAAATAGACCACCACCATTCATCAATGGAACAATAGATAGCATCTTAGCAGACGTACCTAACTCTAGAATTGGGAACAAGTCTGTTAGGTAGTCACGAAGAACATTACCTGTAACAGAGATAGTATCTAGGCCCGCTTTCATACGCTCTAGTGAGTACTTACAAGCTTCAACAGGAGATAGGATCTTAATCTCTAGACCGTCAGTATCGTGATCTGGTAGGTAGGCGTTTACTTTCTTGATGAGCTCAGCATCGTGCGCACGGTTTTCGTCTAGCCAGAATACAGCTGGAACACCTGTTGCACGTGCGCGAGTCACTGCTAGTTTAACCCAATCTTGGATTGGTGCGTCTTTAACCTGACACATACGGAAGATATCACCTTCTTCAACCGCTTGCTCTAACAGTACGTTACCTGAAGCATCAACAACGCGAACAGTACCCGCAGCGTCTAGAATGAATGTCTTGTCGTGAGAACCATATTCTTCAGCTTTCTGAGCCATTAGACCAACGTTAGGCACGCTACCCATAGTGGTCGGGTCAAATGCGCCGTGCTCTTTACAGAAATCAATAACCGCTTGGTAAATACCTGCGTAGCTACGATCTGGAATCATCGCTTTGGTGTCTTTTTGTTTACCATCTGGTCCCCACATTTGACCCGAAGAGCGAAGCATTGCTGGCATAGAAGCATCTACAATAATGTCACTTGGTACATGTAAGTTTGTGATACCACGATCAGAGTCAACCATCGCAAGTTCTGGTTGAGTTTGGTAAACCGCTTGAATGGCCGCTTCAATTTCTGCTTTTTGCGCTTCAGGTAGAGACTCAATTTTTGAGTAAACATCACCGATGCCATTGTTTACATCAACACCTAGCTCTTCAAACAGCTTACCGTACTTATCGAAAACGTCTTTGTAGTAAACTTTTACGGCATGGCCGAAAATGACAGGGTCAGAAACTTTCATCATCGTCGCTTTCATATGAAGAGACAGCAGCACGTCTTGTGCTTTCGCTTCAGCAATCTCTTTCTCGAAAAATTCAACCAACGCCTTCTTCTTCATTACTGAAGTATCAATGACTTCTTTATCTAGTAATGGGAACGCAGACTTAAGCTCTTTAACTGTACCATCATTACCGACAAACTCGATTTTGACCTCTGTTGCACCAGAGATAGTTGTAGACTTTTCGCTACCAAAGAAGTCATTGTCTGACATGCTCGCAACATGGGACTTAGATTCTGCTGACCATGCACCCATTGAGTGTGGGTTTTTCTTCGCGTAGTTCTTAACCGAAGTCGGAGCACGACGGTCTGAGTTACCTTCACGAAGTACTGGGTTAACCGCACTACCTTTGATTTTGTCGTAAGCCGCTTTAATCGCTTTCTCTTCGTACGTGCTCGGCTCTTCTGGGTAGTTTGGTAAATCGTAACCTTTCGCCTGAAGCTCTTTAATCGCCGCTTTAAGCTGAGGAACTGAAGCTGAAATGTTAGGTAGCTTGATGATATTTGCTTCTGGAGTTTGAGCTAGTTCACCAAGCTCAGTCAACGCATCGCCAATGCGCTGTTCTTCTTTTAGATGCTCTGGGAAGTTAGCGATAATTCGACCTGCTAGTGAAATATCACGAGTATCTACATTGATGCCAGACGATGCTGTGAATGATTGAATGATTGGTAGTAATGAATAAGTTGCTAGCGCCGGCGCTTCATCAGTGATGGTGTAGATAATTGTAGGTTTTTCTGTAGGCATGAAATTTCCCTATTTTTTAATCAACTTGTTGGCTGATCAACTCAGCGTCTGAGTTGGTTTAATTGACGCATTGCTGCGCGTTAGCAGTACATGTCTCCTCACTAACGCCACATGCGGTTCGCACTCTTTGTTGTAGTTTGAAGCTCTAAGCTCTGAATCCATGAGTGCACTGATATAATTAAACAAATAACACGAATTAGTCTATCATTCTGTGCGCGTTTGTTAGTTTTAGGCGCGCAAATCATATCCGATCATGAGAAAACTTAAAACTTTCAAACACAGTTCATTTACATTTTTGCAGGGTAGTTAACATGTCATCTCGTACAGGTCAGGAAAAAGGTCGCAGTCGTAACCAGTCTAAAACGGGCCATTTTAAACACTCAGGAGCTCGCAATGGCTCGAAGACTCGTACTCAGCAAGACCGCCGCCCTAATCGCCCAACAAAGAGCCAAAAGCCAAAAGTGCCCCCTAAAGATCGTAAAGTCATTATTTTCAATAAGCCTTACGATACGCTCAGTCAATTTACCGATGGCGATGGTCGCAAAACGTTAGCGGACTATATCCCGATCAAAAATGTCTATGCGGCTGGCCGATTGGACCGAGACAGCGAAGGTTTGATGGTACTCACTAACGATGGCATCTTGCAGGCGAAGCTAACGCAGCCAAAGTCAAAATCGCCGAAGACTTATTGGGTTCAAGTTGATGGCGCTCCTCAGGAGCAAGATCTTGAAAAATTGAGAAAGGGAGTAGAGCTAAAAGATGGTATGACTCTACCAGCCGAAGTTGAAGTTATTCCAAAACCACAAGTCTGGGACAGAACGCCTCCGGTTCGTTTTCGCGCAAATATCCCTACCACTTGGTTAGCCATTACCATTATTGAAGGAAGAAATCGTCAGGTGCGTCGCATGACTGCGCACATTGGCTTCCCTACCTTGCGCCTCATTCGTCATTCGATGGGTGATATCGTCCTTAACGACCTAATGCCTGGTGAATGGAGAGAAATCTCTCTCTAATAAGCAGAAAAGATAAAAGCAGGCTTAAAGCCTGCTTTTTAGATTCGTACTTTTTCAGTTAAGCCCTATCTAATGAACTAAGGGATTACTGCTCAGCAAGCCAGTTTTTAAATGCCTCTTTTTCCGCCGGAGACGCTTTCTGGTACATCGTCTTTAATACATCAACCATTGGGCTGTCGTTCGATGCGGCTGTTGAACGGGTATCACTAGTCTCAACTCGAGGCTCGATATCACTTACTGATTGTTGATGCTGATTCACAGTTACATAACTAACGGCAACACTCGCGATACCGCCAGCAATATTGTAGTTGCGAGATTCTTGAGGGTAATTACGACCAATTTGAACACCATCTGACTCTAATACATCTTCGACCAAAGCAATAGGTTGGCCTTTGGTATCCAGTAATTGCCAATCTAGAGGCGAGATGTTGTTTTGCGCTTGACGAAGAGTTTTAAACTCTGGCAGTTCAAACGTTAGCTTTTCGTTTTCAGCATCAAATTTAGCAACGATTACATCACTGTAAACCGTCTTAAGGTTTTCGTTAATTTCGAATGTAGGTTGATATTTGAAGACAATTTGATTCGTTCCGTCAGGTAGTTCGATTGTCTTCTCACTAGAAAAAAGACCACCTTCTAGATCTGGCTTCTCCATGTTGACGGCCAATAACTTCACGTCTTCTGGAACCACTAAAGTCGTTGCAGCGTAGAGGTTTGTACTGGCAAAAATAGACAGTGCCATTGCCACTTTTAATGATAACTGCATAGAGTTTTTCATCCTTATCTTCATAGTAAAAGACCCAGCATATAGCTGGGTCTTACAATATCAAACTGGGTATTGATTACCAGTAGAAACGAGCACCAACACCGAAGTTAGTTGCGTCGTCTGTGTCTTTGTTGTCGAAGTCAGTACCTTCGAAAGTGTAACCCGCTTCCGCGAATACACGTGCCCATTTAGAGAACTTGTATTCAACACCAGCGTAGAACCAAGAAGAGTCTGCGTCTACTTTACCTGCTTCGTCAGTAGACTGAGCTAGGTACTCGTAACCAGAGTATAGAGTTGTTTTAGGAGCAACAGCGAACATACCAGCTACAACGATGTAGTGTGAATCAACTGTTGATTTACCTAGCTTATCTTCGTTTTCGTTGTAGTAGTACGTAGCACCTAGAGTGTGCTCGTTTAGTGCGTACTCAGCAGTTACTTCAAAAGATAGGTTTTCGTTATCAGTACGCTCTGTGTGAGAAACTGTTTGCTCTACACCGTTAAGAACTAGTTTTTTCTCTTTAGTTACGTTGATGTCGTTGTTCGCAGTAAGTACACCAGCGTGTAGAGATAGGTCATTGAAAGATTTACCAACGAATACTTCTAGTACTTCTTCGTTAGAATCTTTTTCGCCTAGCGCGTAACCAGCTTTTAGCCAGAATGCGTCATTTTCGTAAGCGTATTTGATTTGAGAATCGTTGTTCCAAGCGTGACCGTATGCAGTTTCCGCTGCGTTACCACCGAAGAAGTAAGAGTAATCTGCGAAGTATACGTCATCAGCCCAAGTACCTTCTTTACCGAAGCGAAGAGTACCCATATCACCCATATCAAAGCCGATGATGTGGCGACGTACGTATACAGAGTCATCTGTACGCTCGCTTGAATCAGCACCTGCGTCGTAGTTGTCACCTAGAGCAACACCGATTTCAACTTCACCCAGAACTTTTAGGCTTTCGTCAACAACGTAAACCGCGTTCACACCAGTACGAGAAGAGCTAGTGTTTAGCTCTGCTGTGTGATCAGTTTTTTCTGTGAATAGAAGAGTTGGACGTAGCTGACCGTAGAAATCTACAGAACCTTCTTCAGATTTGAATACTTCAGCTGCGTTCACTGAAGTTGCAGACGCAACTACAGCTAGTGCTAATAGAGTTTTTTTCATAATTAATCCACTGCCTTTTCTTAGTTCGGGATATCCTTGTCCGGTTCCCTTTTTTTATATGTTTGAGGTAGAGCGTTAACAAAACGTTATACAGCACCTCCTCAAAATCTGGAGCTAAGAGTGCAAAAGATTATTCTGGCTGTCAAATTTTCTAAATACCAATGTAAAAAAAACAAAATACCATTAAAAAACAACAACTTGATAAGATTGCCTTTATTTATTCGACGAACATCTAACCAATCTCCATTATTATTTGTAATCTACAAAATTATTAACAAATGGTTTTTTAATCCAATAAGTAAATTTAAAAAAACAAAAAAAGAATAAAACCCTACAAATCAGACAAAGTTGGAGTTTTATATTTTTCATATAATGAAATTAATTTCATTAAGATAAGGTTCAATATTTTTTTGTGAAGGAGATCTACATTCCTTATAAAAGCATTCCGTTTTGTGAACTACTGTACAACTAGTGATGTGTGCTACTATTCGCCTCCAACGCATTTGAGGCCCGTATGCTGACCAGTAACATTCAAAAATCGATTCGTAATAGCTATCAAAACCTTCAAGATCAACTTGATAACTTTGTGCCTAGAAGAGCACAAAACTACCTTGTTGCAGAGATTGCAAAAACGCTGTGCGGTCAGTATCACAAATCTAACCGAATACTCGTTGCAGAAGCAGGGACTGGAATTGGTAAATCGCTCTCTTATCTAATGGCGACCATTCCCGTGGCTGTACATAACAATAGGAAAGTGGTTATCTCAACGGCGACCGTCGCTCTGCAAGAGCAGCTCATAAACAAAGACCTCCCTCTTTTTCGTCGGATTACCGACCGAGAGTTTTCTTTTATTTTGGCAAAAGGCCGTCAACGCTATTGTTGTGCAGAAAAGCTCGCCACTGCTAGCGGTGCTGATGGTGGCCAGTTAGCCATGTTTGAAACCAAACCTAAGCAAAAAGATATAGAGCTGTTAGAAACAATGCATCGCTCTCTTGCGCAAGGTAAATGGGACGGTGACCGTGATTCTTGGCCTAAACCCATCGACGATAAGCTTTGGGAACTGATTGTCAGTGATAAACACAGTTGCAATAACAGTTTACCAGGCCACCGCGGCTGCCCATTCCAAAAAGCGCGCTCAGAGTTGGATAAAAACGATGTCATCATTGCTAACCACTCTCTCGTCATGGCAGACGCAGATTTAGGTGGCGGCGTGATTTTACCTGAGCCAGAAAATACAATATACGTCTTCGACGAGGCACATCACTTACCTCACGTCGCTCGTGACCATGCTTCAGCATCTGCGAGTTTAAAAGGCGCGGCAGCATGGCTTGAGAAGTTAAATCAGTCGATTAGTAAGTTTTCATCACTCGCAGACGAGAAACGCGTAGCTCGATTTCGCAACGACCTTCAAGACGCGGTTCAGAACTTGATACCGGCACTGACTCAATTGCCCAAACAGTTCGACCCAGCTCAATTTGAAGAGGGTATCTACCGCTTCGAACACGGTGAACTACCTGAGTGGTTAGAGAACCAATCCAAAGAACTAAAACAGTTCAGTAAAAAAGCAAATCAGAGTGTGGCAAAAATTGCCGACCTTATTGCGGAAAGAGTAAAAGACGGGGAGCTTGCGACAAGGTTGGCTGAACCAGCGCTTGCAGAGCTCGGTTTCTACATTCAAAGGTTAGAAAACCTAGCGCAAGTATGGCATTTAATGGCTGAACCAACTCGTGAAAAAGGTGCGCCTTTAGCTCGCTGGTTAGAAACCCACCCCGATCGCGAGGGTGATTTCATTATGAGTGTTTCGCCACTTGAAATTGGATGGCAACTCGACCAACAGATTTGGAGCAGATGTATTGGCGCCATTTTGGTTTCCGCAACGATGCGTGCATTAAACTCTTTCCATTACTTTTGCCATCAGGTTGGTATTGATGGAAAACCAGAATCAGGCACTCAGTTTTTAGCGCTTGCGTCACCATTCGATTACCAAAACCAGGCAGAATTACTCATCCCTGCGATGAAATATGAACCACCAGCGCCTCAATTTACTGAATATCTTATTGAGATCTTGCCTAAGTACTTGGAAGACAAGAAAGCCAACTTAGTATTATTCTCATCCTATTGGCAGATGAACCTAGTCGCGAAGGCACTCTCTTCGGAGTTCATAAAAAAAGGCTGGGCGTTGCAAGTTCAAGGTGAAAGCTCACGTCAAGAAATTCTAAAAAAACATAAAAAGTTAATAGAATCAAATAAAACCAGCGTCTTATTTGGTACTGGCAGTTTCTCTGAGGGGCTAGACTTACCTGGCGAATTACTTGAAAACTTGGTGATTACAAAAATTCCATTTGGCGTTCCAACCTCCCCTGTTGAGCAGGCTCATTCCGAATACATTGAGAAAAAAGGAGGAAACCCGTTTATGCAAATAACTGTACCAGACGCAAGCAAAAAGCTGATCCAGAGCGTAGGTCGCTTACTGCGTAAAGAGAGAGATTCTGGTAGAGTAACGATTCTTGATCGACGCCTAGTCACTAAGCGATACGGACAAGCCTTAATCGACTCACTACCTCCATTTAAACGTAAAATAGAATATTAGAAGAATCACCATTTATGGAAATGATTGAGCCAACCATGCTGTTGGTGTTGGCGCTTGTCGCTTTTGTCGCTGGATTTATTGATGCAGTTGCCGGTGGTGGTGGCATGCTTACCGTACCTGCTCTACTGTCGCTGGGCTTGCCGCCTCATATTGCACTAGGCACCAATAAACTTGCCGCTACCTTTGCTTCTTCTACTGCGGCATTTACGTACTACAAAAAACGTCTATTCAAGCCTCAATGCTGGCGGCGTGCATTCGTGGCGACACTCTTCGGAGCGACATTAGGTACGCTATTTGTAGATGCGATTAGTACGGATTGGCTGGAAAAAGGATTGCCGCTTGTTATTTTGGCGGCAGCGTTGTATACCGTTTTTCATAAAACGCCCCACTCTGCTCATCAAAGTCCAATACCCGAGCCTTGCCCAAAACTTCATAAAAAACAGTACATGCAAGGCTTATCCATAGGATTCTACGACGGACTCGCAGGGCCTGGAACTGGGGCTTTTTGGACAGTAAGTTCAATGGCGCTGTACCGACTGAATATCTTGCTCGCCTCTGGCTTAGCAAAAGCAATGAACTTTACCAGTAACTTTACCTCTTTGATCACTTTTGCATTCCTCGGACACATCAACTGGGTGCTAGGCTTAACAATGGGAGTATGTTTAATGGCTGGTGCTTTTGTTGGCGCGCACTCCGCTATTAGATTTGGTTCTAAATTCATTCGTCCTGTATTTGTTACTGTCGTCAGCATACTAGCCATTAAATTGGCTTATGACGCATGGTTTGTAGGCTTGTCATGAACATTTCTCAACTCCAGGAAAATCTAGAACAAATGGCGAAGCAAGCCGCTGTTCTTGACCGTCAAAGAGGCGAACATCATGTTCCGCTTTTTGATGAGCGTTTATTTGGTTGCCGCTCTCGCTTACTTACTCCTTGCGTAAAAGAAGCAAAAGCCACGCTGGATGCGATTGTGCGTGAGCAAAATGAAGGTAAGCTCACCGCTTTGCGTGCTGAGTACCTCACTGAACGGTTAGTGGCGCAAATCGGTGCAATTCAACGCGAGATTTCTACCACTAAAATTCGTAAGAATGAAATCAAACATAGCAGCCATTTCCGCAAGCCTATCAACGTGCTTTATCAGGAACTCGCTCAACACCAAGAGTGGGCAAGACGCTTGCGCGAGATGGTGTTAGAAAAAGAACGTGCTGTCGAAAGCGCTCCGAGTTTTATGCGTGCCGACGCTCAAAAAGTATTACTAGCAACCGAGCAACGTTTAGCGCGTTGTGAAGCAGCACTTCTTAAGCTAGAGAACCAAATTACACATAGGGAAAAACATCAATAATGGCTGACCAACCAACCTCGCCTTTAGATGACGCACCTGAAGAGATCAAACTGGCTGTCGATTTAATCTATTTGCTTGAGAGCAATGAGATAGATCCAGAAGTTGCGCTTAACGCTTTAAAGATCGTGCAAAACGACTTAGAAAACAAATTAAAAGCAAAGTAGCTCAGAGCGTTTCAATCCTTTCACCGAGACTCATTTTCAGTGCTCTTACACAATGATACTATTCATAAAAAAGTACGCCCCCAAAAGGATAAATAATGAAAGTAATCAGCTTTAACATCAATGGACTACGTGCGCGACTGCACCAACTCCAAGCGCTAATCGACAAACACCAACCTGATGTGATTGGTCTTCAGGAAATTAAAGTTCACGATGAAGCATTCCCGATTGAAGCTGTCGAAGCCATGGGCTACAAAGTGTATTTCCATGGTCAAAAAGCACATTACGGCGTAGCAATGCTTTGTAAGCAAGAGCCTCTACACGTACAAAAAGGGTTCCCGACGGATAATGAGGAACATCAAAAGCGCATGATCATGGCAACGTTTTTAAATGAAAACGGCGAAAAGGTCACTGTGCTAAACGGCTATTTCCCTCAAGGGGATAACATCAGCCACGAAACCAAATTCCCATACAAGCGCCAATTCTATAAAGATCTGATGACCTACCTAAACGATCATCACAATAACGACGAGCAATTGATTGTTATGGGTGACATCAACATCAGCCCTATTGATGCAGATATCGGTATCGGCGAGCCAAACCGTAAACGTTGGCTAAAAACAGGTAAATGTTCATTCCAACCTGAAGAGCGCGAATGGTTGAAAACCTTACTAGACTGGGGCTTTGTGGACACCTTCCGTAAGCTATACCCAGAGGTGAACGATCAATTTTCGTGGTTTGACTACCGTTCTCGCGGTTTTGATGATAACCGTGGCCTACGAATTGATGTCATTTTGGCAACCCCTTCTCTAGCGGAAAAGTGTATTGAATCTGGTATCGACTATGAGCTTCGTGGTATCGAGAAGCCTTCAGATCACGCACCAATCTGGTCAACATTTAAGTAATATATTGCAAAGCTATAAGCGAGACTCAACGCTAAGCTTAGTCCAATAAAAAGGGAGACTCAGTCTCCCTTTTTCATACAAATTACCATTTAATCACTGATTCAGCGGCCAAACCGTTTGACCATCAATAGTTATCGGTGTTTGAGCAAATTCGTTCAGACAGTAGCCTGTATTACTACTTGCAAAGTAAGTGAGCGGCATCGGCGGTAGATTCAGCTCCACAACCTGCTGTTTCGCTTTTTCTGTGAACGAGAACCCCCACATATCGAGATAGCTAGTCATATCTCGCTGAGAGATGTAGCTCAGAGCAATAAGCAACCAGTCGCTGTTCGAGATGCTATTTGCTTCTTCCCGAGAGTAGTTGGCAAAACCAATGCTCAATCGTCTCTCATCCCAAAGCGCGTCATCCGATTTTAAGCGGTTAAACTCACGTTCAATCAGGTGCAAGCGCGCCAATAAATGCCAACCACTTTTAAGCACACCTTCATGCTGCGCCGCCATCATAATTTGAATGTAAACACGAGCGCCCCAACTCCAACTGGTTTGATTTTGCGCAGCCATGTATGCGTTTGGATCCGCTTGAGTTCGGCTAGCTTGCAATAATTCAAACTGGCCTTTGAAATCCAAGCTTTGGCAAGTTGAAACTTTTCCCGTATTCTGGAAGAAACGAGACTTACTGTAATACGAGTAGTAATTGGTCGTTGAATGCCCTTCCCAGCCTGAAAATCGGAATCGACCTTTTTCTAAACCATGACCAAGCTCATGTAAATCACCGTGACCGAGTGGGCTGAATGACCAATAAGCATCGTAAGGGTTACCCGAACAACCATAACCACACGTCGCTTGGTCGGCGTTCATGTGCTTCACTATATCAATATTGGCGATTTCCCAACCTTGGTTTTGGGCGTATTGAATAATTTCAGGCACTTCATCTATGCCCGGCCCTTGGAAACCTGCCAGCACATGCGGGTAGTTGTGAACATATTCTTCTGTTGCAAGCGCCATTTCCGAAGGGGTAGACCACATTTCATCGTTGACCGACTCCAACATTTTGTCGCGCTTTGAGTGTACTTCAAACCCAGGAGTGATCAGCTCAGCCCAATCGAATAAATTGGCTTCTAACTGTTGAATAAAAGCGTCGTTGTCCTTCTCACTTCTCCATACAGGGTGTTGCGCTACATGGCTAAATGTTAGAGCTACTGGCACATCATTATTGTTAAAGTGAACCTGGATAGGCCCGCCATAAGGTGAAGTCAGCGTGATGGTTTCACCCGGCTTCACCTCATAGGCGAAAGAAGTCAGCATTTTTGGTCGCGTGTATCCATCTTTGCTGAACTCATGAGTTGCGCCACTTCTTAAACTGTTGATGACAATTTTAGTCGTCACTTCATTACTGTCATTGCGCGTGACCGTAAAGGTCTCCCCAGGAAGCGCATACACACCAGCAGAGCGGAAATTACGCTTTGATTCCATATTAATAGTTGCGCTGATTCTCTTTACTTCAGGGCTAAACTCACTACGGCTGAAGTTCCCCATATTTGGTTGTTTTGGGTTTACGCTTCGGCTGTTGTATTGCACGTAATCGGCAAAGTACGACTTTAGGAATTCGGTCGTTTGGGTTGACTGTTTGTCCATTGGGAAGACAACCGTTTGACGATAATGATCAGCCAGCAATACCATGAGTTTTTCGTATTGGTAGCCGTCTTGATTAAACAAATCTACTTTTTGTTCATCAAGCTTTTTCAACCGATGGCGAATACTGTTTGCCCCTGCATAAAATTGACTTTCCATATTCGCAGTGTCAGGACAAGATTTGTCCTCACACTGTGACAAGTCAACATTGAAGTTTTGAGATTCAAAACGAGACAACAGCGCTTGTTGCGTAGCAACAGAGTCTGGCACGAAGTTCATGAGTGATGAAGGCGCCCAATCAACCAAGCCTAACTTACGCCAATAGTTATCTCCCACATAATCAACATGGAATTTTTCCAAAATGTCTCGGCCAAGTTCAGTTAGTCCTCCATCCCAATGCAGGTATAGAACAGGAATTTGGGCTTGCTCAGCGTATGCCAGAGCATCGAGTACTTGTTGGTTGGTGTCGCCAGATTGCAGATGCTGTGACAAGATCAATAAGTTTGGAGTATTGGTTTGCAAGCAGCTAACTAGCTTCGAACCATCGCATAGGTTGGCCTCGTTAAACGCCAACTCTTGTGAAACATTGTCTTTCAGCCAATTCCGAGTCGCTTGCTCATCCGGAAAGTAATAAGACTGGTCCATTTGCGCGATGACGACGTTTGAAGTAACTCCGCCCGACAACCAAGTGACCAGATTACTTAACCATTTCGTCATCGCTGCGTTGGAAGAGTCGGGAAAACGTTGTGCCGTTCTAAATGGGTTACTCCCTAATAGTGCGTAACGTTGACCATTAGACTTTTCCCCGGCAACGCCAATTGACATAGCTTGATCTTTGTAACCGCTTACCATGGCCTTATTGGTCATCAAGATGGTGTCGTTGAAGCCATACTGAGGTGCCAAGATCGCGGCATCATGGGTTGGATCCCAATAAAGACCTGAAAGGTTTTTCGCAATTGCAGATTTGATCGTATTCGACTGCATCTTGTGAGCTTCCACAACCTGACGACTTTCACGAATGAAATCGCTCGGGTCAGAAACGAGCAGTGCATTACCAGTTTCAAGAGCTTGTTGAACTGGAGCTGGCGTTGGTTTTACTTGAGCATTAGGTTGTGATTCTCCCTCTCCCCCACCACATCCTGTGGCTAAGGCGGCAATGCCCAACGATAGAATTGTTTTTTTCATTTTTACTTACTAAACAATGAGTTTACCGAATGTTAATGTAAGTTAATGAATAATAAGAAAGAGTCTTTTACATCGGCTGGAAAAATAGGAATGAAGATAACAAAATTATCAAAAGCAATAGCACCCATTCCGGTGCTATTGCCTCTATTGATAATTAGCTTAAAGGACGCAGATAAGCTAAGAAACGCTTCTCTGCCACTTTGAAACACCACAAGATCATAAACGTCAGTGCCATGTAGAACAGCCCCGCCGTCAGGAAAGACTCAAATGGTGCATAGTAGCGCGAGTTAACTAGACGCGCAGCACCAGTTAAATCCATGATGGTAACGATGCCCGCGACTGCACTTCCGTGCAGCATAAATATGACCTCGTTTGAATAAGCTGGTAATGCTCGACGCAATGCACTCGGCAAGATAATACGTCTGTATGTCATAAACTTACTCATGCCATACGCTTTCGCTGCTTCCACCTCACCTTTCGGCAAACCATTAATCGCACCACGAATAATTTCTGCGGTGTAAGCCGATGTATTAAGAATAAAAGCGACCAAAGCACAGAACCAAGCGTTCTCCCACAAGGTATCTTTCACAGGGAAAAACTGATCCATGCCGTAGTAAATCAAATACAGCTGAACCAATAGCGGCGTTCCACGGAAAAAGTAAATGAATCCCCAAGAAGGTAAGCTTAGAGCGTAATTGGTACTATTGCGTGCCACGGCTAATGGGATAGAGACACACAAGCCAATAACCAACGCTAATCCCACTAACCAAACTGTTGTCCAAAGTCCCTGAAGATAAGTTGGAAAGCTTTCAATAATCAAAGAAAAGTCCATAACTTACCTCGCATGAATACTGAACTTACGCTCAACAAGCTTGAGTAGCCCGGTCGAAACGCTGGTAAAAAATAGAAAGATGAGCGCGACAGCCATGTAAAAGGTGAACGGCATTTTGGTCGTACCTGCTGCCAATGAGCTCATTCTCACCATGTCATCCAGACCAATAATGGAAACTAACGCAGTGGTCTTAAGTAACACTAACCAGTTATTACCAAATCCAGGTAATGCATGACGAATCATCTGAGGAAGCAAGATTCTTCTAAACGATAAAGCAGAGCTCATCCCATAAGCTTTCGCCGCTTCTAATTCACCCTTGTCCACCGCCATGATCGCTCCACGAAAAGTCTCCGCCATGTAGGCGCCAAAGATAAAACCAATCGTGAGTACACCAGCTATAAATGGGCTGACATCAATATAATCAGGTAAGTAAGACGTCCATTCATGGTTTGGATCACTCGAGGCAAACCACTCGTTGAGCGTTTCGTTGATGGAGTAAAGGCTGTTATTTAAAAGTATTTGTCCACCAAAGAAAATTAGCATCATCAGAACCAAATCTGGAATGCCGCGAATGACGGTGGTGTAAAGAGTGGCAATCGCCCTTGCCCATTTGTAAGGCGCTAACTTAGCTAATGCGCCAAGCATGCCTAAGACCATGGCGAGAATGAGTGAAAGCACTGCAACTTCTATTGTTACTAAAGCTCCTTTCAAAATCGAAGCTTCGTATCCTTGTAAATCTAGCATAGGTGAGTTCCTAATCCCTAAACTCAAAAAATCGACCGTTGACTACTTCTAGGAACAAGCCAACGGTCGCTTAATTACGGTTTATTCACCGTACACATCGTAGTTAAAGTATTTACCAGCAATTTCTTGGTAAACACCTTTCTCACGTAGTGAAATAATTGCTGCGTCGAGTTTCTTCGTTAGATCTTTGTCTTGTTTACGAACAGCGATACCCATACCTTCGCCAAACCATTTTGGATCGGTTAACGATGGTCCAACAAACTCATAAGCTTCTCCACCTGCTTTGTTGATCACACCCTCTTCTAGAGCAGAAGCATCACCTAAAACAGCAGCAATTCGACCATTTTCTAGATCAAGATACGCTTCATCAAAAGAGCCATAACGCACAATTTCAACATCATCGCCGTAGTTGTCAGTTAAGTACTTGTCATGTGTCGTCGCACGTTGCACGCCAATTTTGACATCTTTAAGATTATCAAAATCTAGACCCGCACCTTTCTTAGCGATAAATTTATTTGGAATTTGTGCGTACTTGCCAGTGAAATCGACTTTTTTCTTGCGCTCTTCAGTGATAGACATTGCTGCGATGATGGCATCGTACTTACGTGCAAGCAGAGAAGGAATAATACCATCCCAATCTTGAGCGACGATTTTGCACTTCACTTGCATCTCTTCACAGAGTGCATTTGCCATGTCTACGTCAAAGCCTTTTATTGAGCCATCAGTTTCTGTCCAGCTAAACGGAGGGTAAGCACCTTCGATACCAAAGCGAACTGTTTTCCATTCTTTCGCTTGGGCAACACCTGATACTGCCGTTGCAGCAATCGTTGCTGCTAATAACCACTTTTTCATTTCCATACTCCTGTGATTGCTATTTTATTTCGTTTTGTTTGTTGTGTTGGCTTAGGAGGCAATAGTCTGCCGCCTAACAAATATTAGTAAATGGATGAGATAAACTGCTGTAATCGTTCTGAATCCGGGTTTGTAAATAGCTTAGCTGGATTTCCCTGTTCTTCCACTAAGCCTTGATGTAAAAACATCACATGGTTTGATACGTCACGCGCAAACGCCATTTCGTGCGTGACCACCAGCATAGTTCGCCCTTCATCTGCCAAATCTCTCATTACCCCCAGAACTTCTCCTACAAGTTCTGGGTCAAGCGCAGAAGTTGGCTCGTCAAACAACATCACCTCTGGGTCAACTGCTAGCGCACGGGCAATAGCTGCACGTTGCTGCTGGCCGCCAGATAAGTGCCCAGGGTAATAATCTTTACGCTCATACAAGCCTACTTTCTTAAGCAAGACTTCTGCATTTTCAATCGCTTGAGCTTTTGGCACGCCTAAGACATGAACAGGCGCCTCAATCACGTTTTCTAGTACGGTTAGGTGAGACCAGAGGTTGAAACCTTGGAAAACCATTGCCAGGCGTGAGCGAATACGTTGGACTTGCTTTTCATTAGCAGGAACAGATTCACCTGCTCTGTTGTTCTTCATTTGGATTAATTCACCATTTACCCAAATTTCGCCCGCGGTAGGCGTTTCTAGCAAGTTGATACATCTGAGAAAGGTACTCTTACCTGAGCCGGAAGAGCCAATGATGGAGATAACATCTCCTTTGTGCGCGGCAAGTGAAATGCCTTTTAAAACTTCATTTTGTCCAAATGTTTTGTGCAGGTCTTTTATATCTAGCGCTGGTACATCATTCATGCGCCCTACTCCCTGTGTTTTTGTCACTGCAATTAAGGGACTCCGCCCTCTCTAATTCGGAACAAATTAGCACCGCCCTTTGAAACTTGCAACAAATTATTAACCTAAATAATTCGAATAGAAAGATACGATAGACAAATTAATATGCAATATATAGCAACATATTCTTCAAAAGTTGAATATTAAATATAAAAAAGCCCCTTTCAAAGGGGCTTAATAAATTTACAAAAGTGTTAATTGAAACCTATTCGAGGTCGCAATGAATTAATTAAAACGACTGACTACCAACGAGTTTGAAGTACGTAATGTCACTTCATTTTCTAAGCCTTCTTTTTCAGAAGTAATGATGCCATCTAGGTCTTCATCTAGTTCAGGCTCTGACGCTTCACCATTGGAGAAGAAGCTCATGAAAACTTTAGAATCAATATTACTATCTTCATTCACTACTAAAGCAGTGCGATTAAAATCGTCCGAAGCTGAAACCTTCAAACCGTTAACGGCCGATGTTGGGAAGTTGTAGTAATGCAATTCAGGAACAACAACAAAATCACTATCACTTGTTGTGAAAATGCGATGTGTGACTCTGTAGTCGCCTGAAGTTGCAAAGTAAGCGACACGAGTAAAGCCTTCAGTAGACGATGTTAAGCCCATGTCCAGATCAATCACGGACTCTGCACTTCCTTGCGTTGATACACTTGGTTTTGTGTTCGGCAGGTTATCAATATTTAAGTAAGCACTCGGATCAACGTCAATATCCCATCCGTCAGAGATCGTTTCGTTAAGTAGAGACTCCCAACCATTAACTTGATTCTCTGAGAACGCCATGTATACCCAAGTTTCTTTATTCGTTGCACTAGGGCGATTATATTCAACGGCCGTTTTATCCAGCTTCAACGCGTCATATGCAAAGCCGTTAGTAACAAAGCCAATATTAAACGAGTCGTAAGTATAGTCAGAAGACGAATAAATGTTTGACGTATTATCCGCTCTAACTAAGGCTATCTCACCAGTTCCCCACGAACCAATACCATATTGGTAAAGCGCTTTGTCGCTTGAACCTGATTCATACTGAAACAATGCCGTTGGTTCACCTTTAAGCCCCATCAGTTCATCAGTAGGCAACATATCAGGGTTCGGAGACGTGAAAATATCGGTTTGCGAGACAAAGTTGTAATCTCCGCCACCTGATTCAGCGTTTCGGTAATCTAAGTTAGTAAACTTATTGCTTGCTAAGTTACCGCCAGTAAAGCATTTGTTCAAAGAGTCTCGGTTTAGTGCAAAAGTAGCATTACGTAGTTTCTTATCTTGCAAGAACTCTTTTGAAAACGTGTTTACGCGAGCTTCTTTGCCGTTAAATTCTATTGCTTGAAACGTTACAAAGCCGCCGTCAGGGATATCTTCAAGATAAAACTTAAAGTTATCAGTGGTAGGTTTGATAATGTCTCCGGATCTTTTGCCATCGGCATCAGAGTAGTAACCGATAACATAGTTGGTCACTTGCTCTTTTGACGCTGCACTATAGGTTAAAACCGTTTTATCGCCGTTCAGCTCAGTTTTGTGGTCATATACAGTACAACCTTTCGTAGTTGCTTCACTTTCAGTCATTGTTGCTGGTATAGCAAAATCAAAAGTAAACGCAGTTTTCGGCGCTGCACCACCGCCACCGCCGCCACCGCCGCCGCAACCGACCATTAACCCTGAGATGATTGCCACTAGTGGCAGTACTTTAAGCTGTTTCATGTCTTTTTCCTAAACTGAGCGGCAATGATTAGCCAAAAAATTGTCTTTGCTCTGTCCAAAGCAAGAATAAAGCCAGCTTTATATAATCATCGTGAATATTGACATTTAATCTGCATCTCGTGCAAAAGGACAAAAAGTTCTAATTTTATGCAACTTGTGTAATGAAATTACACAAGATCTCCGCATCTCATTCGCATGCCAGAAACTTTCTGTAGTTTTATTTCACAACCATTCTTAAAGTGATCTAAATCAATCACCCTAAATGGCTATCTTGCTAGACTCCTGCCAAAAGATGAGGCTTTTTTTGTGCCTCAACACAATAAGTTATTAGCTATGCTTAGGCACAGTATCGACGTGTAACAAATCTAACAATAGCTAGCATAAGCGTGCCGCAGGATGCGGATTAACACAATTGAATGAAGAATTCATAACTTTTAAATATATGAGGAATCTATGTCAGACGCAGTTAACAAAACGCACTCTGATTCAGATATCGAGACCAAGAGCTACCGTGAGCTTCATCGTCCAGCATCTGAGTTCGCAAGCCGTTCAGACTACCTAGACCACGAACTACAAATCATGAAGCCACGTCGTTTTGGCTTGAACTTGCCAGGTCGTGACTTCCGCTTTGAGCTTGAAGACCTTGTTCCAGCACTTGCTGGTACTATCGGTATTATCGCAATGTACTCTGCGGTAATGATGTCTTGGGCTGAAGGTCTTACTGCAGCATGGGACCACGTAAACTTAGGCAAGGACTTTGCTATCGAAGTTGCGCGTGTAGAAATGCTCATCCCTGCACTTCTTTTCTGTGTACTTGCCTCTGGTTTTATTAACCCTAAAGCCAACCTAGCAGGCAACCACGGCCCAATGATCCCTCTTATTGGTACCATCGCTCTTGCTGGTGCTCACCCTCTTGCATTAGCAATTCTCATTGGTGTGTTTGGTTTGATTTTGAGCCTCTTAAAAGGTGGGTCAAAACTGGTTAACCTCACCTCTGAAGGTACGGCTGGTGGCCTTCTTATTTTCCTAGGTTTAACCGGAACCATGAGCCAAATTAACTCTATTCAAGCTTGGGCTGTTGGTTTGCAATCCGATACGGTTGCCGCTGGTAGCATGGGTTACATCGGTCTAATTGTTCTTGCGGTTACCATTGGCTTATACGCGTTCCTTGCTAAAGTGAACAAACGCTGGCTAGCGATCCCTGTTTGTGCCTTCACTGGGCTTGCAATCGCACTGGCTCTTGGCGCAGGCTTCGATATTAAATTCGTAACCGAGACAGGCCTTCCAAACCTAAATCCAATCTACTGGTGGGGTTCAACAGAAGAAGGTTGGATGCTTGGTCTTCCTAATATGGAACACTTCATCGCTTCACTACCATTCGCCATTCTTGCGGTAGCAATGTGGTCACCTGACTTCTTGGGTCACCGTATCTTCCAAGAGATGAACTACCCACGTAAGAGTGAGAAAGTGCTGATGGACGTTGATGACACAATGACAATGTGTTCCGTTCGCCAAATGGTCGGTACTGCAGTGGGTGGTGGTAACATCACATCATCTTGGGGGACTTACATGATCCCTGCTGCAATCGCGAAACGCCCTATTCCTGCTGGTGCCATCTTACTAGGCTCTCTATGTATTATTGTTGCAATCCTTGGTTTTCCTATGGACGTTGCAGTATGGCCTCCAGTTATGCGCGTTGCTCTTCTCGTTGGTGTATCTCTACCACTGCTTGAAGCTGGCATGCAGATGGTGAAGGACTCGAAAGACTCACAAGCAGCAGGTATCTGTATCTTTGGTTCTGCCGTTGTTAACCCAGTTCTAGCTTGGGCACTAACTATGCTTTTAGATAACAACGGTTTAATTGGAGATAAAGAGCGCGCGTCTCGCCTATCATTTGTAGACAAGATTGTGATCCCAGTAAGCGTACTTGTTATCTGTTTAGTTGCTATGCTTGCAGTTGGTATGCTTGAAGGCCAGTATGGCATCCAAGCTTGGCTATAAGCTAGCAGTCTAGAAATTTGTGGGTAGCGCTCGTCGCTGCCCCATTTTTATCGAGATTTTTGAGGATTTATTGATTTAGTTTAAGGTTTGCAAAAAAATTTTAGTTTAACCTCTAACTGTTGCTTAAAAAGAGAAACGTTAAAACTAGTGACAATATTTATAGTTTTGTAAATCGAATACGTAAATTTAAGACTATAAATATTGTTATTCATAAGAGTGTACTGTTCCCCTCTTTTATCTGGGGATAGCTGGCTCAACGGCGAAGCAGTACGTATTTTTTCTACTAAAAAGGTAGGTATGTCATGGCAGAGCAATTTGCTAAAGCTTGGGAAGGTTTTGCTGCAGGCGACTGGCAAAACGAAGTAAACGTTCGTGATTTCATTCAGAAGAACTACACTCCGTACGAAGGCGACGAATCTTTCCTAGTTTCTGAAGGTACTGAAGCGACTAACAAGCTTTGGGCTAAGGTAATGGAAGGCATCAAACAAGAGAACGCGACTCACGCTCCTGTTGATTTTGATACTTCAGTTATCTCTACCATCACTGCTCACGATGCAGGCTACATCGAAAAAGACCTAGAAACTATCGTAGGTCTTCAAACTGACGCTCCTCTAAAACGTGCGATCATCCCTAACGGTGGTATCCGCATGGTTGAAGGTTCATGCAAAGCCTACGACCGCGAGCTAGACCCACAAGTTAAAAAAATCTACACAGAATACCGTAAAACTCACAACCAAGGCGTTTTCGATATCTACACTCCTCAAATCATGGCGTGTCGTAAATCTGGCGTACTGACTGGTCTTCCAGATGCATACGGTCGTGGTCGTATCATCGGTGACTACCGTCGTGTTGCTCTATACGGTATTGACTTCCTAATGAAGGATAAATTCGCGCAGTTCTCTTCTCTACAAGAGCGTTTTGAGAACGGCGAAGACCTACAAATGACAATGCAGCTTCGTGAAGAGATCGCAGAGCAACACCGTGCTCTAGGTCAAATCAAAGAAATGGCTGCAAAATACGGTTGTGATATTTCTCGTCCTGCTGAAACTGCGCAAGAAGCTATTCAGTGGACTTACTTCGGTTACCTAGCTGCTGTTAAATCTCAAAACGGTGCGGCTATGTCTCTAGGTCGTACTTCTACGTTCCTAGACATCTTCATCGAACGTGATATCGCGGCTGGTAAGCTAACTGAAGAACAAGCTCAGGAAATGATCGACCACTTCGTAATGAAACTACGTATGGTTCGTTTCCTACGTACTCCTGAGTACGATGATCTATTCTCTGGCGACCCTATCTGGGCAACTGAGTCTATGGGTGGTATGGGTCTTGACGGTCGTACGCTAGTTACTCGTACAAACTTCCGTTTCCTAAACTCACTATACACTATGGGTCCTTCTCCAGAGCCAAACATCACTGTTCTTTGGTCTGAGCAACTACCTGAAGGCTTCAAGAAGTTCTGTGCGAAAGTATCTATCGATACTTCTTCTATTCAGTACGAAAATGACGACCTAATGCGTCCAGACATGAACTCTGACGACTACGCGATCGCATGTTGTGTATCTCCAATGGTTGTTGGTAAGCAAATGCAGTTCTTCGGTGCTCGTGCGAACCTTGCGAAAACAATGCTTTACACCATCAACGGTGGTGTGGATGAGAAGCTAAAAATCCAAGTTGGCCCGCAAATGCCTAAGATCGAAGGCGATGTTCTTAACTACGATGAACTGTGGGAGAAAATGGACCACTTCATGGATTGGCTAGCGAAACAATATGTGACTGCACTAAACGCTATCCACTTCATGCACGATAAGTACAGCTACGAAGCGGCACTAATGGCTCTACACGACCGTGACGTTAAACGTACTATGGCTTGTGGTATTGCTGGTCTATCTGTTGCGGCTGACTCACTATCTGCAATTAAATACGCAAAAGTTAAGCCAATTCGTGACGAAGACGGTCTAGCAATCGACTTCGAAATCGAAGGCGATTACCCTAAATTCGGTAACAACGACCCACGCGTTGATGACATTGCATGTGAACTTGTTTCTGTATTTATGGGCAAAATCCGTAAGCTTAAGACTTACCGTGATGCAATCCCTACTCAGTCAATTCTTACTATCACTTCAAACGTGGTTTACGGTAAGAAAACTGGTAACACGCCTGACGGTCGTCGTGCTGGTGCTCCATTTGCTCCAGGTGCAAACCCAATGCACGGTCGTGACGAGAAAGGTGCTGTAGCATCACTAACTTCAGTTGCTAAACTGCCGTTTGCTGACGCACAAGATGGTATCTCTTACACATTCTCTATCGTACCTAACGCACTAGGTAAAGATGAGGGTTCACAACGCGCTAACCTTGCTGGTCTTATGGATGGTTACTTCCACCACGAAGCGGGTATCGAAGGTGGTCAACACCTAAACGTGAACGTTCTTAACCGTGAAACTCTAGAAGACGCAGTTAAGCACCCAGAGAAATACCCTCAGCTAACAATCCGTGTATCTGGTTACGCTGTTCGCTTCAACTCTCTAACTGCAGAGCAACAAGCTGACGTAATCGCGCGTACATTCACTGAGTCTCTATAAGACTATAGCGAAATAACGTTCTAGTAATACAACAAAGGCTGATGCTAAGTAGCATCAGCTTTTTTTATTTCTTGAATGAAAGTTGTGATATCGCGAAAGACTTTTGCCCGCATTCTTACGTATGATGCGAAAAAAGTTAGCAAATAAAGTCTATGAGATTTAGTAAATTAATTATTCTTACCCTTCTTTCTCCAGTTGCAATAGCATCCACTAAGTCTACGGTTTCTTTTACCATCGACAACGATGGTATTTTTGGCGTCGATCAAGACTATACGAATGGTGTTTTCCTTTCTTACGCGACAGACCAACTGACACAAGAAAGCCAATGGAAATGGCTGAGTCTAGCTAACTCAGAGCACGCCAATATCGATAAAATAGAGTTGGTTCTTGGCCACAAGATGTGGACTCCAAGCGACATTGAAGCCGATTATCCACTAATCAATGATCGCCCATATGCCGGTTACCTACACACCGAAATCAACTACCTTTCCCTAACGAGTGACAAAGCTGTACGGTACAATTTCACCATAGGAACTACGGGTGAAAGTTCGCTATCAGAAAAGGCGCAAGAAATCGTTCACGGCATAACAGGATCGACGGACCCTCAAGGTTGGGATTACCAGATTGAAGATAAAGTGGCGTTCAGCCTTGGTTACCGCGTATTTAACAAATTGATGCGCAGCGAAGAACAAAAAACACAATGGGAGATCACCAACATTAACGACATCAATGCGGGTAACTTCCGTAGTGATGTCTCTCAAGGCGTCATGTTTCGTTGGGGTACAAACCTAGCGAATAGCATCGGAGCCGCCAATATCAGTGTCGAAAGCCCTTTCTCAGCAAGTATGATCGCTCAGAACACGTCGAGTTGGTTCTTGTTCACCGGGTTTGAAGGTCGTTACCGCTTTAATGACATGACTATCGAAGGAGATCGTCCTGGCATTCCTGAACCGTCAGCGCCATACGACGTCACACTGCAAAATTGGCAAGCAAGTGCCGTCGCGGGAGTATCTTGGTACAACCAAAATTACGGTGCAAGCATCACCTTTACAATTAAAACACCGGATTATGAAGAAGCCCAAACCGATGTTTATGGGACAGGCTCGTTCTCCGTGTTCGCCTTTTTCTAAAAACTGGATTATCCCAGCATCGAAGTCAATCTAGATACACGGCAAGTTCTCGGGGTAGGTATTAACCACCTCGTGTTCAAGCGTTTATGCAGATTGGCTCCATCTATTTTCTTTCTTCAAATAACCTTGCCTTTAGTACCGACAAAGCTGTTTTAACCCTGCTTTTTGTAATAAAATAACAGCTAGAATTTACTAGTAATGAGAGCAAAAGATGTCAACAGCTGGTCGTATTCACTCATTTGAGTCATGTGGTACCGTAGACGGACCTGGTATTCGATTTATCGTCTTCTTGCAAGGTTGTTTAATGCGCTGTAAGTATTGCCATAACCGCGATACTTGGGACACACATGATGGCAAAGAAGTCACGGTTGAAGAAATCATTTCCGAAGCGAAAAGTTACCGCCACTTCATGAATGCATCAGGTGGTGGCGTTACTTGTTCTGGCGGCGAAGCGATGCTTCAACCGGAATTCGTACGTGATTTTTTCCGCGCTGCTAAAGCCGAAGGCATTCATACATGTCTAGATACTAACGGTTATGTTCGTAAGCACACTGATGTTATCGATGAAGTACTGGATGCAACAGACTTAGTCATGCTTGACATCAAACACATGAAAGACGAAGTGCACCAAGATCTCATCGGTGTATCCAACCGACGCACATTGGACTTTGCTCGTTACTTACAAAAAATCGGAAAGAAAACATGGATTCGCTATGTCGTCGTGCCTGGTTACACAGATGACCCAGAAGCAGCACACATGCTTGGTGAATTTATTAAAGACATGGATAACATCGAAAAGGTCGAGTTACTTCCTTACCACAAATTAGGGGCTCATAAGTGGGAAGCGTTAGGCTTAGAATACCCACTCGAAGGCGTAAACCCGCCACCGAAAGAAACCATGGATGAAATTCAATCCATTCTTGCTCAATACAACGATAACGTAAAATACTAAGTGAACCGCAAGACTAACCTCTTTAAAATACCAGCTTATTGCTGGTATTTTTTTGATTATATCTAAGCCTTATCAGTGAGTTTCTCTGCGGTCATTTAGGTAGAAAAAGAACGATAGAAATGATTGCGTCATGTTCGCATAGGAAGGAAGTAACATGGATTTGTTTAACTTAGGCTCTCTTGTTGTCTCAATTTGGATAGTAGTAGTCTACTGCCTACCAGATTGGAAAAAAGTCGTTTGGCCCAAACTGGAAAAAGAGAAAGGATTTCAGCACCTCGTTTTTGCAACGCTCTTCTTTTTCAGTATTTTATGGACAGCTCAAGCAGGTGTAAAAGAAGGATTACAGATTCATTTTCTTGCACTAACAACGCTGACGATGATGTATGGTTGGCGTATGGCATTTCTACTCAGCATTCCCGCTATGTTGGTCAACCACCTACTACATGATGTGTCCTTGCTACTCTTACCCACGTCGTTAGTTCTATCAGCCCTAATTCCGATTTTCATTAGTTACTTAGTGTTTCTTCTGAGTTACCACTACTTGCCACGAAACATTTTTGTTTTCATCTTCGTTGCTGGATTTTTCAATGGCGCGATAACAGGAAGTCTGCACCTCATCATTAACTCTTTTTATCACCTATCAGTTGGTCACTACGATTGGGAAACCATTCAACATAACTACTTTGTTTTTGTGCCGTTGCTCGCCTTTCCAGAAGGTCTATTAAATGGTATGGCACTGGCGGTTTTAACCGTATTCAAGCCAGAGTGGCTGAGAGTATTTTCAGACCGAGACTACATATACAATCATTACCATAAATAAGTGTTTTCAAACTGGTCAAAAGTGACAGTTCTTGCCATTTTTTAGTATTAAATATGTGTTGAGATCATGTTTCACTCGTGTCTTAAGCGTTAACCTAAGCACATTAAAAATGTATTAGATATCTAGTGAGGTCACCATGGAAATGTCAAACGCTCAACGTTTGATTCTATCAAACCAATACAACCTTATGTCTCAACTTGATCCAAGTAATGCGGCCAAATACAAACGCTTACAAACGATCGTTGAACGTGGTTATGAACTACAAATGCGAGAGTTGAACAAAGATTTCGGCTGCCTCTCAGAAGCAGAATGTCGTGAGATCATCGACGTTATGGAGATGTATCATGCGATGCAAGAATCTTACAACATGCTAGACGATGAAGATCGCAGCAACGTAGATCAGCGCCGCTTGAAGTTCTTGGGATTTGATATCGCTTCAGAAGCACAACAAGTACATTATGTACGTTTTCTCATCGATTCTGAAGGTTTGTACCCTCAGTTTGACAAGGCAGATCATCACTTTAACAGCCAAATGCCGATGCTAGATAAATACCGCCGTATGCTGCAAACTTGGCGTAACTGCCCTCGTCAGTATCATTTATGTGAAAACGAACTAGCGCAAATCTTCAGCGCATAAAATGGTCGTCTAAGAATGAGGAGAGCGCCCGCTCTCCTTGTTATTTACCCTGTCACAAACTTATCTAAGACTTTGCTCTCTTCCTACCTCTTTCACTTACCTTGCTCAATGTAGAACAACGAATCACTGAGACTCTTCTGTCTTTGCCAAATATTTGATTTCTATTGCACCTATTCACGACATAAATTCGTCCTTAATAAAAGAGTGATTCAAATGTCACTTTTACAATAAATTCATAATTGTTAAGCAAAATTGCAAATCCCCGACTAGGCTTAAGTAGAGAAAGGCTGTGATTGAAAAATTCATATCCACCGCTCACCGTTGTAACGAAAAAACCGTCCATAAAGCAAAGTCTTTGGTGTCGCCAATCTTACATTCTGTACGAACCAAATGTGATAACAGGACGTATATTCAAACAACAACGAGCATAACTGTTGGTGGAAAGCCTGAATCAACGTTCGTCGGTAGACTGACTATTAAAGGGGAAAGCGACATGAGTATTTTCGACCACTATCAATCAAGATATGAAGCTGCAAAAGATGAAGAGATGTCGTTACAGGAGTTTTTAGCCCTGTGTAAAGATGACAAAAGCGCTTATGCTAATGCAGCAGAACGCCTACTGATGGCGATTGGTGAACCAGAGATAATCGATACGGCAAAGGATCCGAGACTAAGCCGAATCTTCTCGAATCGTGTTATCTCTCGTTATGAAACCTTTAAAGACTTTTATGGCATGGAAGATGCCATAGAACAAATTGTGTCTTACCTAAAACATGCGGCGCAAGGTCTAGAAGAGCGTAAGCAGATTCTTTACCTACTCGGCCCTGTAGGTGGTGGTAAGTCTTCGCTTGCAGAAAAGCTTAAGGCTCTGATGGAACAGATGCCTATTTATGTTCTTACTGCTAACGGCGAACGCAGCCCAGTGAATGACCATCCATTCTGCCTATTCAAAGCCACAGAAGATGGCGATATTTTGAAAAAAGAATATGGCATCGAGCACCGTTATCTTCGCTCGATCATGTCTCCTTGGGCCGCTAAACGTCTTCACGAGTTTGGTGGTGATATCACCAAATTTAAAGTAGTGAAAGTACGCCCTTCTATCCTTGACCAAATCGGTATTGCCAAAACTGAACCAGGCGATGAAAACAACCAAGATATCTCATCATTGGTTGGTAAAGTCGATATTCGTAAGCTTGAACACTATTCGCAAGACGATCCAGACGCTTACAGCTACTCCGGTGCGCTGTGTAAAGCAAACCAAGGTTTAATGGAATTCGTTGAGATGTTCAAAGCACCAATCAAAGTGCTTCACCCGCTGTTAACAGCAACGCAAGAAGGCAACTTCAACGGTACAGAAGGCCTTTCTGCGATTCCATTCGACGGTATGATTCTGGCTCACTCAAACGAATCTGAGTGGCAGACCTTCCGTAACAACAAGAACAATGAAGCGTTCTTGGACCGTGTTTATATTGTGAAAGTACCTTACTGTCTACGTGTTTCAGAAGAAGTCAAAATCTACCAAAAACTTCTCGAAAACAGTGAGTTGTCTCAAGCCCCTTGTTCACCAAGCACGCTCGAGACTCTGGCACAATTCAGTATTCTTTCTCGACTTAAAGAGCCTGAAAACTCGTCCATCTTCTCTAAGATGCGCGTATACGACGGTGAAACGCTGAAAGATACGGATCCAAAGGCAAAAAGCTATCAAGAGTATCGTGATTATGCTGGTGTCGATGAAGGCATGAACGGTCTCTCAACACGTTTTGCCTTTAAGATTTTGTCACGCGTATTTAACTTCGACCAAACCGAAGTGGCAGCCAACCCTGTACATCTATTCTATGTGATTGAACAACAGGTTGAGCGCGAACAGTTCCCTGCTGAAACAGCAGAGAAATATCTCGAGTTCTTGAAAGGCTACCTAGTACCTCGATACGTTGAATTTATCGGTAAAGAGATTCAGACCGCTTATCTTGAGTCTTACTCTGAATACGGCCAAAACATCTTCGACCGATATGTCACCTATGCAGACTTCTGGATTCAAGACCAAGAGTACCGAGATCCAGAAACTGGTCAGCTATTTGATCGCTCTTCACTGAATGCTGAGCTAGAGAAGATCGAAAAAACAGCTGGTATTTCTAACCCGAAAGATTTCCGAAACGAAATCGTTAACTTTGTGCTTCGTGCGAAAGCGAATAACAATGGTCAAAACCCGGTTTGGACCAGCTACGAAAAACTGCGCACAGTAATCGAGAAGAAAATGTTCTCCAATACCGAAGAGCTACTTCCGGTTATCTCATTTAATGCGAAAACCTCTTCTGAAGATCAGAAGAAGCATGACGACTTTGTCGCTCGCATGATGGAAAAAGGCTATACCGAGAAACAGGTTCGCCTACTTTCTGAGTGGTACCTACGAGTACGTAAGTCATCCTAACCCAGTATTGAGTTAGGTCGCTTGTGAAACATGAAGAGGGCTATTTCATGGCGCAATTTATAGACCGAAGGCTCAATGGCAAGAACAAGAGCGCTGTTAATCGACAGCGCTTCTTGAAGCGCCACAAAGAGCAAATAAAAGAGTCGGTAGCAGACGCAGTGAATCGACGCTCGATTACGAATACGGAAACGGGCGAAGACGTCTCTATCCCTCACAAAGACATCAATGAGCCTATATTTCATCAAGGCAAAGGTGGTGTTCGAGAACGAGTTCATCCCGGTAACGACCAATTCATTACTGGTGATAAAATTGAGCGTCCCAAAGGTGGCGGTCAAGGTAGCGGCTCTGGAGAAGGGAACGCCAGTCCAGATGGAGAAGGCCAAGACGAATTTGTATTCCAAATATCAAAAGATGAGTACCTCGATATTTTGTTCGAAGATCTCGAGCTGCCTAATCTAGAAAAAAACCAAATTGCCAAAATCACAGAATGGAAAACGCACCGTGCAGGCTTTCAAACTGCCGGTATCCCTTCCAATATCGCCGTAGTACGCTCTCTGCAACAATCTCTTGCGCGCCGTACTGCAATGACTGCTGGTAAGAAACGACTTCTTAAAGAGTTAGAAGACGAACTTGCTCGCATCAAAAATATTGAACCTGCTCAGCAGTTTGAAGAGAACCGCTTGAAGGCTGAAATTGAAGAACTGCGCAAGAAAATCGAAAGCGTGCCGTTCATCGATACCTTCGACTTACGCTTCAAGAACTATGAGAAACGCCCGGTACCATCGAGCCAAGCGGTAATGTTCTGTCTAATGGACGTATCCGGTTCGATGGACCAGGCAACGAAAGACATCGCAAAACGCTTCTATGTTCTTTTGTACTTGTTCTTAACTCGTACCTACGAGAATGTCGAAGTCGTCTTTATCCGCCACCATACCCAAGCGAAGGAAGTGGACGAGCACGAATTTTTCTACTCACAAGAAACCGGGGGTACCATTGTATCTAGCGCGCTCAAGTTAATGGATGAAATAGTAAAAGAGCGATACCCGATTGGTCAGTGGAACATATATGCAGCTCAAGCATCCGACGGTGACAACTGGGCAGATGATTCGCCAAGATGCCGGGATCTGTTAGTGAACAAATTACTTCCAAACTGTCAGTATTACTCTTACATAGAGATCACGCGGCGATCGCACCAAACTCTATGGCATGAGTACGAAAAACTCACTGAAGAGTTTCCTAATTTCGCAATGAAAAACATTCGCTCTGTGGAGGATATTTTCCCAGTCTTTCGTGAACTATTCCAAAAAGAAACGGCGTAAGGAGGCTAGCGATGAATACCGCAACGAGAAACCTCTCAGGAGAGGCGCCTAAAAAGCGTAACAGTAAAGTGTTGCCAGATGGACCAGATTGGACATTTGAGCTGTTAGAGCGATACCACAAAGAAATTAAGCGTGTCGCGGAGCATTATCGCCTAGACACTTACCCTAACCAAATAGAAGTGATTACTTCAGAACAGATGATGGATGCCTACTCAAGTATCGGCATGCCAATCAATTACAACCACTGGTCATTTGGTAAAAAATTCATTCAAACAGAGCAGAACTATAAACATGGTCAAATGGGGTTAGCCTACGAGATTGTGATTAACTCCGACCCTTGTATTGCTTATTTGATGGAAGAAAATACGGTAACAATGCAAGCACTCGTTATAGCGCACGCGTGTTACGGCCATAACTCTTTTTTCAAAGGTAATTACCTATTCCAAACGTGGACTGACGCCAGCTCTATTATCGACTATCTGCTGTTCGCCAAAAAGTATTTAGCCGAGTGTGAAGAACGATATGGCGTAAAAGAAGTGGAAAAACTGCTCGACTCTTGTCACGCGTTAATGAACTTTGGTGTAGACCGCTACAAGCGTCCAGAGAAAATCTCAATTACAGAGGAAAAAGCAAGACAAGAAGAACGCGAAGCATACCTACAATCTCAAGTTAATGAGCTTTGGCGCACGGTACCGACAGCCAAGACGAAAGAGGAAGACATTAAAGAGCGATTCCCAAGCGAGCCTCAGGAAAACTTGCTCTACTTCTTCGAAAAACATGCGCCGTTGCTAGAGCCGTGGCAACGTGAAGTTGTTCGGATCGTCCGTAAGATCAGTCAGTATTTTTATCCGCAAAAACAAACGCAAGTTATGAATGAGGGCTGGGCAACGTTCTGGCACTACACCATACTCAACCATCTTTATGATGAGGGCTTGGTGTCTGAAAAATTCATTCTAGAGTTCTTACATAGCCACACCAGTGTCGTGGCTCAGCCGCCTTATAACAGTCCTTACTTTAATGGCATTAACCCCTACGCGTTAGGCTTTGCCATGTTCCGAGATATTAAGCGTATCTGTGAAGAACCAACTGATGAGGACAAAGAGTGGTTTCCAGACCTAGCAGGAACCGACTGGTTAGATGCAGTGCATTTCGCGATGCATAATTTCAAAGATGAAAGCTTTATTAGCCAATACCTTTCTCCGAAATTAATGCGTGATTTCAAGCTGTTTGCGATCAACGATGATGATCATAAGAACTTTATTGAAGTCGCTGCGATACACGATGAGATGGGTTATAAACGCATTAGAGAAACCTTAGCTGCTCAGTATAACTTATCTAATCTTGAGCCAAACATTCAGGTGTTTAATGTCGATGTCCGTGGTGATAGATCGCTTACGTTGCAGTACGTTCCTCACAACCGCATCCCACTTGATGATAGTTACGAAGAAGTTCTAAAGCACGTGTACCGATTATGGGGCTTTGATGTCATTCTCCAAGAAGTGAAAGACACCGGTCACCGAGAAGTGTTAGCAACCTGCCCTAAACGGAACCAATACGACACTAACATTTAACTAATACCGCGATACAAGTAAAACAAAAAGGCTCCTAATTCAGGAGCCTTGTTTATTCTTAAATCTATATGAGCATTTGTTACGCTTGCTTTGCAACAATCGCGCGCACGGCTTCTAGGTCTTCGGGCGTATCAACCCCTGCCGCTGGTGCTTCTTTCGCTACCGCCACATGAATTTTTTCACCGTACCAAAGCACTCGCAGTTGCTCAAGACACTCAATCTGCTCTAATGCACTTGGTGCCCAGTTGACATACGTATTAATGAAACCAGCTCGATAAGCATAAATACCAATATGACGCATTAATGGGTTGGCAATAGTTTTGTCTTGTTTAGCAAAGTTATCGCGATCCCAAGGGATGGTTGCTCGACTAAAGTACAACGCATAGCCTTGCTCATCTGCGACAACTTTAACAGCGTTCGGGTTGAACACTTCCTCTTCCGAGTCTATTTCTACAGCTAACGTCGCCATCGGGGCTTCACACCCAGATAAGTTATCAGCAACCTGACGAATGATGGACGGCGGAATCAAAGGCTCATCCCCTTGCACATTAACAATAATGTGGTCTGACGGAATAGCCATCTTTTCAACAACTTCGGCAAGACGCTCCGTACCTGATTCGTGGTGGGGAGAGGTCATACAAACTTTACCACCAAATGACGAAACCGCTTTCGCAACACGCTCGTCATCAGTTGCAACGATGACATCTTCCGCACCCGCTTGTAGCGCTTGTTCATAAACCCACTGAACCATAGGCTTACCACCAATATCCGCTAGCGGTTTACCAGGCAAACGGCTCGATGCGTAGCGCGAAGGGATGACAACCGTAAAAGACATTAGCGTCCCTCATCCATGCTCATAGTGCGAGCTTCAGGCTCTAGCAGAACTGGAATACCCTCTTTGATCGGGTAAGCAAGGCGATCCAATTTGCAGATCAACTCTTGATTATCTTTATCGTACGTCAGCTTACCTTTGCAAACAGGGCAAGCTACAATCTCAAGTAGACGGTGATCCATAAGCCGCTTTAACCTCTTTTATTCTATTTAAAATTTGCGCTGCATCGTTTGATTCAAACTGGGCAGATACAGGCAGATACCACCAATTATCTTGCGCATAATGGCTGCACTTGACGGCATCTTTCTCGGTCATAATCACATTGGTCCCTTGTTGAGCCAATGCTTCTAATTCTTGTTGATCAAAGTCTTGATGGTCAGCAAAACCTTTTGTGACTTTAACATCTGCGTTCATCGAGTTTAGTGTATGAAAAAAACGCGGAGGATGCCCAATGCCCGCAAATGCGACGAGATCTTTCAACTCCGAGACATCCACATGTTGCTTAGTCTTAAGATTAATAGCTTTAGAAGGTGCTAAAGCCATTGCGATTTCGCCCGTATGAGCTTGACCGCCATTGGTGATGGTAAAGTCGACTTCTTTAAGTCGCTCAATACCTTCACGTAAAGGACCTAATGGAATCAGGCTTTCATTACCAAACCGGCGATTCCCATCCACAATCACTAACTCAATATCACGGCCTAACGCATAATGTTGTAATCCATCATCCGTAATTATGATATCCACATCCAAATCTAGCAGTGCTTTCACAGCATTTGAACGCACAGGATCTACCGCAACAGGTGCTCCTGTACGGCGATGAATCAACTTAGGTTCATCGCCACAATGCTTCGCTGGAGTATCTTCTTGTAGCACTAACGGATAGGCAGGAGCCTTTGCCCCATAACCACGAGAAACAACCCCCGGCTTAAAGCCCATTTGCTGTAGTTGCTCAACAAGCCACACAACAACTGGTGTTTTACCATTGCCACCAGCAGTGATATTGCCAACTACAACAACAGGTATTGGCGCATTATAAGCTTGCTTGCGGCCAGTTTGGTATTGCTTTCGCTTTGACTTGCTTATCGCTCCAAATAATAAACTCAGTGGCCACAAAAGCGGCCACAAGAGATATTTTATTGGATGGTTTTCAAACCAGATTTTTTCAATCACCGCGCTTATTCACCAAACTGAATACGGTGCAATTGTGCATACGCACCATTTTTCTCAATAAGCTCAGCGTGGTTGCCACGTTCAATGATGGCACCATCATCAACCACAAGAATTTCATCGGCTTTCTCGATTGTGGATAAGCGGTGCGCTATTACAAGTACCGTTTTGTCTTTTTGCAGCTCATCAAGTGCAGCTTGAATAGCTCGCTCGGATTCGGTATCCAAAGCTGAAGTTGCCTCATCAAGAATCAGCACTGGAGCATCACGCAATAGAGCTCGCGCAATCGCAACACGTTGGCGTTGACCACCAGACAAGCTAGCACCATTTTCACCAATCATGGTATCAAGTCCATCATCCATTTTGCCGATGAACTCCATCGCATGCGCGAGTGTTGCCGCTTTCTCGATATCACTGCGCTCGTATTGGCCATCCGTTGCGTACGCAATATTGTTTGCTATCGTGTCATTAAACAAATGAACATTTTGCGATACTAGTGCAAATTGCTGGCGTAAATTCTTTAGCTCGTAATCACGAATATCATGCCCATCTAATGTGATAGATCCACTGTCAACATCGTAGAAGCGGTTGAACAAGTTCGCGATGGTACTTTTACCTGAGCCAGAACGGCCAACTAGCGCCACCGTTTTTCCTCTTGGAATATCGAAGCTGACATTTTCCAATGCTGGTTTTTCTGCACCAGTGTAAGTAAAGCTTATGTTTTTAACTGAAACATCGCCATTTGCGCGTTCAACTGTCAACTTACCTTCGTTTTTCTCAGGCTCGAGGTCAATTAACGCGAAGAGCGTTTGGCTCGCGGCCATACCACGTTGGAACTGAGAAGTAACGTTAGTCAGCGCTTTAAGTGGGCGCATCAGACCAAACATTGCAGAGAAGACAACAGTAAATGTACCTGGAGTCAGTTGCTCTTTAATCGAATCAATACTTGCTAAATAAAGAACGGCAACAATTGCAAGTGATGCAATCATTTGGATGATAGGGTTAGCCGCCGCTTGAGCCGTCACCAACTTCATGCTTTGTTGACGCATTTGGTTGCTGACTTTTTCAAATCGTTTACGTTCGATGTCTTGGCCGCCATAGCTCAACACAACTTTATGGCCTTTCAGCATCTGCTCTGCTGATGCAGTTACGTTACCCATCATGGTCTGCATATTTTTGGATATTTTTCTAAAACGTTTAGAAACAACACCAATACCCCATGCTACAACGGGAGCAACAGCAAACAGCACTAGCGACAATTGCCAGCTGTTGTAAAACATCAAAACTAACAGACCAATGATACTTGCACCTTCACGGACAATGCTCACCAACGCTTGGCTAGTTGCCGCTGACACTTGCTCTGAGTCGTAGGTTATACGCGACAATAAATTGCCCGTCTTTTCCTTATCAAAGTAAGACACTGGCATATGCATAAAGTGATTGAACACCATGCGACGGACTTGCATAACTACGTTGCCAGATACCCAGCTCAAACAGTAGGTGGAGACAAATCCACTTATGCCACGGATGAACATCATGGCAAAAATAATCAATGGAAGCGTGCGTAAAAAATCAGATTCAGCGTTCCCAAAACCTTCATCGAGTAGTGGTTTTAGCAGGGAAATCATATAGGTATCTGATATGGCATTAATAACTAATGCAATGACTGCAACGACAAGACCTGACTTATAAAGGCGAATAAATTGCCATAGACGCTTAAACGTCTGCCAAGTCGTTTCATCAGTATTTATCGACATAGAAGTGCTTTATTTTCTTACATTAAGACTCTCATTCTACTCCCTTACGCAGCATCTGCCTATACCAAGGCTCAAATGTATCGCTACGTTTGGTTTCTGAGCGCCAATTATCACGGTGAATAAAGAAGCTTACCTGACCACCCTCACCAGTATCAAGCCAAGTAATACCAAACTTTCGGTATGAAGCAACGACATTTTCCGCTGGCATTCCCCATCGATTGTTTTTTGCTAAAGAAGCAACCGCCACACTCGGGCTCACCGCCTCAATAAATCGAGGATTCGATGAACTTTTACTCCCGTGGTGAGGGACTAGCATCACATCGCTTTGTAACTTTCCGGGTTCTCTAAGCAAAATCCACTCGCTAATGGCCTCAATATCACCAGTAAAAAGCATACTAAAGTTAGAAATAGGGTCAGTAAGTCGTAGTACACAGGAGTGCGGATTATACGCACGTTGAACAAGTGCAGGAGGCCAGAGCACTTCCATGTTTAATCCTTGCCATTTCCATTGGTCGCCTCTAGTGCAAGGCTCATATTCGATAAATAATTGACTACTAAGTTTACGTTGTGGAGAAAAGGCATCTTCAATGACAAAGCGGCCGCCTGCGTGATCATTATCGGAATGGCTTAGAATCAGTGTATCTATGCTTTCATAACCTCGTTGATGCAAAACCGGAGTGACGACCTGCTCTGCGATACTGCCGCTTTGCCATGCTTTACCAGTGTCATACAGCAACACCTTGTCGTCTTTTTCTACAACCACTGCAAGGCCATGACCTACATCTAATACATCGATACGCCAACGCGGTTCATACTTCGATGCAAGCTTGATACTAATAACGATGCCGAGTAACAAATACCACGCGTAATGAGACATGAACCGTTGAAATATTAAGCAAACCACTATCGCCATAACCAGCATTGTCATTTCCATGCTAATGGATTGCCAAGAACCTACTGCGTACTGTATTGACGTGCTCAATGGCTGTAATGACCAGTCCACCAAATGCCACAGAGGCTTCGCTATCATTTCAAGAAACAAAGATGAGAACAGGGCTAGAAACATCAAAGGTACAACGATAAATCCGAACCAAGGAATAAATACCAAGTTGTAGGCTATTGAGGACAAACTAAAACCGGAGAAGAAATGGCCACTAACAGGTACGATTAAAGCGCTCAACATCAATTGAGTAAGCAATAACGCTTTTAATCTCGCTTTCCAACCTCCCCTTTGATGTCGAATCAAATTAATTGCGAACAATACCGCACAAACGGATAGGTATGATAACCAAAAGCTCATACTGTAGGATGCAAAAGGTTGAACAAGCAGTTGTATGGATACTGCAAGCAAAAGAACTCGCCAAGAAGTCCAGTGCACCAGAGTATACTTCAGGAGAACGTAAACAACGCATACCGACACTGCTCGCGTAGTAGGCAGAGAGAAATCCGCTAACCAAGCGTAGGCAACAGCGAAGATCAGCCCATATAAGCTAGGTAACAACTGGTATTGGGGTAATAGATAACGAACGGTACCGCCCACGACTAGCCCAAAAGTAAACGCCATACCAATATGTAAACCAGAAATGGAGACCAAATGCAGTAAACCACTGTCCCTGAGCGCTTGCCAATCTTCCTTAGACAACCAAGAACGGTCAGCAAAAACTAACGCACTTATTAACGAGAAATGATGAAGGGAAGACACATCATCAGCGACATCGGCAATAATGGATTGACGCAGAGATACATTAGAACGAACAATCCACTTAGCGTCTTTGTTGACAACCGCTCGGGCGATAATATTTTTACCCATCGCGTGCTTTTCAGCATCAAAGCCAGCTTCGTTGCGTAGACCTGTAATCGGCTTTAACGAGATGGATGTCGTAAACTCACTGTTAACATCGAGTGGAAAAGGCGTAATAAGACGGATTTTAGGTTTAAGAAAAGGTAACAGAGTTTGAGAATTTACCGCTTCTATAGCGACAATACCTTCATAACCGTGACTTATTTGCGTAAAAGGGCTGTCAACTTTACCAATTATGGTAATATTCTCCCCTGCTTGAAAAAGGGCTTGTCTCTGAGACTCCAATACATTGCCGTGGACGATGACAACCATAAAGCCCGCAATTGCGCCTATGCTAATTAAGCCACGACGTAATTTGATTATTGAGCCAGTGGTTATTATTCCCAGCAGCAACCAACGCCAATCTGGTATTGTCGGCCACCAAGCCGACGAGATTACGCTCGCTACAAATAACGCCAAGGTCCAACTTTTTTCTGAGAGAGTCATGCTGTCCTATGCCTAGAAAGCTGATAAAACGCTTCATGCCAGATCATGAATTGATCAAACGCCAAAAAGCATTGAAGGTCTTCGGCAATGTGTTGTACAACCCAAACTTGTGGTGCTTAAACCGCCGCTCGGCATCAGGGGCTTTTGCTGTCGGGTTATTTATGGCTTTTGTTCCGCTGCCGAGCCAAATGATCATGGCCGCTGGTTTGGCCATTATGTTGGGTGTCAATCTGCCCCTCTCCGTCGCTTTGGTATGGATCAGCAATCCTATCACTATGCCTGTGCTATTTTACTTTGCGTACAAGCTAGGTGCTCTAGTGATGCGTCTTCCCCCGCAACCTTTTCACTTTGAACTATCGTGGGAATTTATCATGCAGCAAATGAGCACCATTGGACCTCCATTTCTATTGGGCTGCGCAATTTGTGGGGTTGTATCCGCGATTATTGGCTACTTCGGAATTCGAGGGCTTTGGCGCTACTCGGTGGTACGGAGCTGGCAAAAACGCAAAATAAGATAAGACCTTACTGCGTAAAAATCAGCATTTGAGCTATCAGTTGAGGGGCATCTAACAGTTAGAATGAAACGCGATGTTACTCAAGTCGGATAAATACAAAAAAGGACCGAATTCGGTCCTTTTTTGTTTTTCGCATATTGTAAAACAATCCGCTATTTAGAACTCAGTACAGCCGCCGGATTCAACCTTGCGGCACGCGAAGCAGGATACCACGTCGCAAGTAAACTAAGCACTATCGCCGTCACTGACACCAATGCCACATCTGGCCAGTGTAGTTGTGATGGTAAGAAGTCGACGAAGTAAATATCGCCCGATAAAAACTGATGACCAATTAAGCTCTCTAACCCTTTAATTAACGGAGTCAGGTTTAACGCCACTAAGACACCGATAACACTGCCGACGAGACTGCCAAATACACCAGAGAATACACCTTGCCAAACAAAGATCCGTTTGATTAGGCTATCTTTTGCTCCCATTGTTCGCAAAATTGCGATTTCCGCCGCTCGGTCTTTCACTGCCATCATCAACGTAGACACAATATTAAAACATGCCACGCCAATCACCAGTACCATCACCAAGTACATAATGGTGCGCACGAGCTGAATATCGCGATACAAAAAACCAAACTTTTGCTGCCAGCTTTTCAAATACACATAAACATCAACCATGCTACCAACCTCGCGAACGATCGTAGGTGCATTGAGAACATCGTCCGTTTTTAGTGAAATGCCAGTGACCCCTTCCCCTAATCTCGCGTATTGCTGAGCATCCGCTAATGGTACTAACGCTAGAGAGTGGTCGATTTGGCCATTCAACGTTAAGAATCCTGACACCTTCACGCGCACACGCTTAGGAGCCTGCACTTTATTTGCGCCGCCTGCTTGCGGAATCATCAACGTAACGTAATCCCCCACGGCGACATTTAGCTCGTTTGCTACACCTCGGCCTAAGATCACTTGCTGCTGACCGGCATAAAAGTTTTGCCAAGCTTCTTGGTCAATAAAATTCGACAAGCTCGACACCGCTTGCTCGAAAGTAGGCTCTACGCCACGAACTTCTATCGCTTTTAGCTTACTGCCTTTTTCTGCCAAACCCGTAAAACGAACGTACGGTGCTGCCGCGACAACATGTTCATGTTTTAGAGCTTGATTCATCGTTTTGGTGTAGTCATGAAGTGGTCCATTAACACCTTCTAACTCGCCGTGTGGGATCACAGACAACACACGCGATTGCAGCTCGCGCTCAAAGCCATTCATTGCAGACAAACCGATAATGATCACAGCAACGCCAACCGCTATACCAATGGTCGAAGAAAGCGATATGAAAGACACCATCTTGTTGCGCTTTTTCGCTTGACTGAAGCGACCACCAATCATCAAAGCTAAAGAGGTAAACAAAACTAGCCCTCCGCAGATGCTGTATCAGTCACAAAACGATCTACGAGCAAACCATCTTGCATGTGCATTTGACGATCCATTTTTGCTGCCAGCTCTTTGTCATGCGTGACAACCAAAAATGCAATGTTTGACTCTTTATTGAGCTCGCGCATCAAATCATAGATAGACAGTGCCGTATTGTGATCTAAGTTCCCCGTAGGTTCATCAGCCAAGACCAGATCAGGTTTATTCACCAATGCACGCGCAATCGCAACACGCTGACGCTCACCGCCCGATAACTCGGAGGGTCTATGTTGCATCCGATGACTCAAACCAACTTTATCTAACAGCGCTTTAGCCGCCTGTTTTGCATCCGCTACTTTAGCACCGCCAATCATCAGTGGCATCGCCACATTTTCAAGCGCAGTAAAGTCAGCCAATAAGTGATGAAACTGGTATACAAAACCAAGGTGCTTGTTGCGTAATGCCGCCTGTTTGTTCGAGCTCAAAGCTGATAGGTTTTGCCCTAGAAAATCAACTTCACCATGAGTTGCGTCATCTAACGCACCTAAAATATGCAATAAGGTACTTTTTCCCGAACCAGAAGAGCCAACAATAGAAACCAACTCCCCTTTGTCGATATCGAAACTTACGCCTTTCAACACTTCCGTATCTAACGAACCCTCTCGGTAGACTTTACGAATATCACGACATTCTAATAGCTTATTCATAGCGAAGTGCCTCAGCAGGTTTAACAGAAGATGCTCGATAAGAAGGATAAAGCGTAGCAGCAAGGCTAAGAGCAATCGCCAACACCACCACTAAAAGAATTTGCAGTGAATCAATCAAGATGGGTAGATGACCACCAAAGCTGAATAGCGCCACACCAGCAGATTCAAGAATCGCATTTAGATTAAGTGACAAGATCACGCCCGCAGCGCCACCAACAATCGCGCCAATTACACCACTGCTTGCACCTTGCACCATGAAAATGGTCATCACTTGAGATTGAGTCATGCCTTGAGTTTTCAATATTGCGACTTCTGATTGCTTCTCCATTACCACCATGATTAAAGCGGAGATAATATTGAATGCAGCGACACCCACAATTAGACCTAGCATAAGTCCCATCATGTTCTTTTCCATTTTCACCGCTTGGAAAAGCTCACCACGCTGTTCGCGCCAATCACTCCATTCCCATCCATCAGGCATGGGTTGGTCAGCAAAATCCGTCACCATAAATGGGTCAGAGAAAAAGACACGCCAACCAGAAACCGTGTCTTTAGGGAAACGCATCAGCTTAGATGCATCCGTCATGTTCACAATCATTAATTGACCATCAACGTCCGATCCCGTATTGAAAATGCCTGAGACAGTAAAGTTTCGCTGGCTAGGAATACGGCCAAGTGGGGTAAACTGCGTTGCGTTGGTCACCATCAAGCGCACTTTATCCCCGATTGAGACCTTTAGTGAACGCGCCAAACTGTGACCCAAAAATACATTGTAGTCACCTGCTTGAAGTGACGATAATCGTCCGGCAATCAAATGGTTGCTAATCGGATCGCCTTTCTTAGGTTCAATACCGATGAGGTAACCAGCCGTCAGCTGTGCAGAACTCTGAATAACAGCCTCTCCTCTAACGATAGGCTCCGGCTGGGATTCACTCGACATCGCTTGAACAAATGGAGGAGCAGACTCGGTCATAGGCGTTTTTCCATCGTGTTGCGAAACAACGGCATGAGGTAGCACACCTAAAATGCGTTCTTTTAACTGCGATTCAAACCCGTTCATCACAGAAAGAACCGTCACCAACGCCATTACACCGATCGTAATACCCGCCGTCGACATATAAGAAACAAATCGGCTGAACCTATCTCCAGAGCGTCCCCGAAGATACCTTAAGCCAATAAACAATGAGATAGGATGATACATATAAGACAAACCAACTGGTTGTTTTGATATAAAGCTTTAGCGGATTATCTTACCTTACTCTTCTCATTAAGAAGACAAGAGAATCGCTAAATTTGTCAACGACATGCAATAAGTCTGTATTTAGGGCAAAAAGTTCAAGGACAAATCGGCTAAACTTGATAACTTCATTCAGTTAGCGATAATCAGTGCCCTATTTCTCTTTGTTTGTTGAGTGAACAGGGAGCGCTCACTGGCAAAAGGATCGACTATATGACAGAGCAAGAATACTTTACCGTCCATCATAACCTCACCATCAACGTCGAAACGTTAAGTGAGGACTTTGCTTTGCCAGATGAAGAAACGTTTGTCTCCGAAATTCCAGCACCATTTATTGTCGCCAGTGAATTTAGTCACTTAGATATGTTGGCAGACAACGCGCGTCTAGAGCTGAAAAACAAAGAGTTAAAGCATGTGATCAACTTGCTTGATACGCAAAACGCGAAACTTAACCTCTTGTTGAGCTTTATGCTTTCACAACAAGATGACGCCTCCATTCGCTATCAAACGACGCAGTTTGGTGCTAGTCAACTCAGTTTCCGCTCAGATACAGCGTTAACTACTCAACAACTCGTTCGTGTTAAACTGTTCCTCGATCACCCTGCTGCGGCGATTTACTGTTACGCTCAAGTAGAAGAATGTGATGCTTCAGAGCAAGATTTCATTATCACGCTTAGATACAAGATGCTCCGAGAATCTGATCAAGATTTACTGATAAAGGCGGCACTGTATCAACAACAAAAACTTTTACGTCAGCGCTCGATGGAGCGAGATAAAAAATAATTCCTATGACAAAAGCAACGATTCTTTCCGTCACCAACCCTTCAGAGCGTGGCGACAAAAAACAGCTAGGTAATTTGCCGGGCGCAGCTCTACCTCTAGCCATTGCAGAGCTAGCCAAACAGCATTCGAGTCACTCGCTACTCGTTGTGCCTGACCCGCAAATCGCTTTAAAGCTTCAGGCAGAGATTGAGCAATTCACCGACCAAACGGTAAGCCTGTTCCCCGACTGGGAAACGCTGCCTTACGATAACTTTTCTCCGCATCAAGAAATCATCTCTGAACGTATCGCTCGCCTATACCAACTGCCAAGTCAACGTGATGGCATAACCATCGTCCCGGTCAGTACAGTATTGCAACGCCAATCGCCACGTGATTTTCTGTTGCAACACACTTTAATGGTGAAAACTGGTGATCGGCTCTCGCTAGAGAAGTTACGTGTACAACTTGAAAATTCTGGCTACCGCCATGTAGATCAAGTATTTGGACCAGGTGAATATGCAAGTCGTGGGTCTATTCTGGATCTCTTTCCTATGGGCAGCAATGACCCGTACCGCATCGACTTCTTTGATGATGAAATAGATACCATTCGCACGTTTGATCCAGAGAACCAACGCTCTATCGACGATATTCAGCAAATCCAATTGCTGCCTGCACATGAGTTCCCAACCACTAAAGAAGCGATTGAAGATTTCCGTACACGTTGGCGCACCCAGTTCGACGCACGCCGCGAGCCTGAATCAATCTACATGCAAGTGACCAAAGGCACGTGGCCCGCTGGTATTGAGTATTGGCAGCCGCTGTTTTTTGACCATACCGAGACTTTATTTGAATATTTTCCAGAAGACTCTCAAGTCATCACATATGGTGATATCGAATCTGCGGTCGATACTTTCTTAACCGATGTCGAATATCGATACGACCAGAAAAAAGTTGATCCGCTGCGTCCTCTTTTGACTCCTGAACAGCTTTGGTTGAAAAAAGACGAACTTTTCAGTCAACTAAAACAGCTCCCTATCGCTCAATTGAGCCTAGATAAAGTGGTTAAGCGTGCCGGTCGGCAAAACCTACCAGTACAATCGTTAGCCGAGCTTGGCGTTCAACAACAAAATAAAGAGCCGCTCTCGCGCCTTCGTCAGTTTAGTGAGCAATTCAGCGGCAAAATCGTTTTCTCGGTAGAGTCAGAAGGTCGTCGTGAAGCACTAACGGAGCTGTTGCAAGGCATCAAAGTTCGGCCAGTCGTACATGGCTCACTTTACCAAGCTCTAGACTCGGGTGATCGATTCAGCTTGATCTTAGGCGCAGCAGAGCATGGTTTCATTCACGAAGAGCTGAACTTCGCTCTGATCTGTGAAAGTGATCTACTCGGTGACCGTGTTATCCAGCGACGCCGCAAAGATAAAAAAGCCGTCAACAGTGACACCGTTATTCGCCATCTTGCGGAACTAAAACCCGGTCAACCTGTGGTTCATATTGATCACGGTATTGGCCGCTACATCGGTTTACAAACACTTGAAGCTGGTGGCATGAAAACGGAATACGTCACCCTTGAGTATCAAAACGATGCCAAGCTCTACGTGCCAGTTTCATCACTGAATCTTATCAGCCGTTATTCTGGCGGCGCTGAAGAGAGTGCGCCACTGCATAAATTAGGTGGTGAAGCGTGGGCAAAAGCACGTCGTAAAGCGGCAGAAAAAGTGCGTGATGTCGCGGCAGAATTGCTGGATGTGTATGCTAAACGAGAATTAAAACCTGGCTTCAAATTTGAGCTAGATCGTGGGCAATACGCAACATTTAAAGCAACATTCCCGTTTGAAGAAACAGATGACCAAGCGATGGCCATCAATGCCGTATTGTCAGACATGTGCCAGGCAAAAGCGATGGATCGCTTAGTGTGTGGTGACGTGGGCTTTGGTAAAACGGAAGTCGCTATGCGCGCAGCATTTATCGCAACGGATAACAGTAAACAGGTCGCTGTACTCGTACCAACAACCTTGCTTGCTCAGCAGCATTTCGAAAACTTCCGTGACCGTTTTGCCAACTTACCAATCCGAGTTGAAGTACTGTCTCGTTTTAAATCTGCCAAAGAACAAAAAGTCATTTTGCAAGACGTTGCCGATGGTAAAGTCGATATTGTCGTTGGTACGCATAAGCTGCTTTCGAGCGACATTAAATTCAAAGATTTAGGTTTGTTGATCGTTGATGAGGAACACCGCTTTGGGGTTCGTCAAAAAGAAAAAGTCAAAGCAATGCGTGCGGATGTGGACATTCTTACCCTCACCGCAACACCAATTCCACGCACACTGAATATGGCAATGAGTGGCATGCGAGACCTGTCGATCATCGCGACACCTCCTGCACGCCGTTTAGCCATTAAAACCTTTGTTCGACAAAAAGAAGAGCCAGTGGTCCGTGAAGCGGTACTGCGTGAAATTATGCGTGGTGGTCAGGTTTACTTCCTGCACAATCAAGTTGAAACCATTGAAAAAACGGCAGAAGACTTACAGAAACTCATCCCAGAGGCACGCATTACCGTGGCTCATGGTCAAATGCGCGAGCGCGAACTTGAGCGAATCATGAATGACTTCTACCATCAGCGCTTTAATGTGTTGGTGTGTACAACCATCATCGAAACCGGTATCGACGTACCAACGGCAAATACCATAATCATGGATCGTGCGGACAATCTTGGCTTGGCGCAGTTGCATCAATTGCGTGGCCGTGTTGGACGTTCACACCATCAGGCCTATGCTTACTTATTAACGCCACATCCAAAAGCCATGACCAAAGATGCCATCAAGCGTCTTGATGCGATTGCTTCACTGGAAGACTTAGGTGCTGGCTTTACGTTAGCAACCCACGATTTAGAAATCCGTGGTGCTGGTGAGCTGCTTGGTGATGAGCAAAGTGGGCAAATTCAATCCGTTGGTTTTACACTTTATATGGAAATGCTGGAACAAGCAGTGCAAGCATTAAAAGAAGGCAAGGAGCCATCTTTGGATGAGCTGCTTCGTGAGCAAACTGAAGTGGAAATGCGAATACCAGCGCTCTTACCAGATGATTACATTCCGGATGTAAACACACGACTGTCGATGTACAAACGCATTGCGAGTGTCACAAGCAGTGATGAACTATCAGAGCTAAAAGTGGAACTGATTGATCGCTTTGGTCTGCTTCCAGACGCAACAAAGAACTTACTTGCCGTCTCAGAATTGAAAATTTCGGCTGGTAGTTTAAAAGCGAAAAAGATAGAAGCCCATGATAAAGGTGGATTTATCGAGTTTTACCCTGATGCTGACATAAATCCAGCGTATTTAGTTAAACTGCTGCAATCACAGCCGCAAAAATTTGCAATGGAAGGTCCAACTAAGTTCAAGTTTAGCGTACCATTGGTGGACCGACGTAAACGCATTCAGTTTGTTCAAGACTTACTGAATGATTTTAAACAGAATTTATTACCAACGAGCTAATAGTCGAATGAGAATACTGATCCCGTTATTGCTTCTATGTGTCTCAATGCCCTCTTGGGCACAGCGCCAATTTGATATTGAAGTGATCATTTTCAAGCGAGCAGTCGACGCTGAAAGCACAACAGAATCTTGGCCGAATCAACTGCCAAAAATCGATATGGAAAATGTCGGTAGCCTAGAGAGTGAATCCTACCGCCGCTCTAAAGGCGTGACACTTTTGCCAAGTTCTTCTTTCCGTCTCAACGCGCAAGAAGCGGCACTAAATAATCATGCCGGCTTTAAAGTGCTTAAACACGTAGCCTGGCGTCAAGGTGACCGAGGTAAATCTAGCGCCCCAATTTTCCGCATCGTCGGCGGGCGAGATTTCTCTGATTCTTATCAAGCAGATGGCCGCCCAATCAATGGCAATCAAACATTTTCCAGCGACGGTTACAGTGAAGAGACGGTCAATGGTCCTTTATATGAACTAGATGGTCGATTCCAAATATACGTACAGCATTACCTCTTCGCCGAAACAACACTAGATCTGCGCGAACCAAGTGTTAGAGAGGTGCGTTTTGAACCAACCTCAACTGAGCAATTGGCGGATGACTTAGGTGAAGTAGATGGTAACGTCCAAGTAGGTAACTTGGCAGAAATATCGCCGACAGTAACCGAAGAGAAATTCCTGAAGAGTTATCGAATGGATCAAAAACGTCGTATGCGTAGCAGCGAGACTCATTACCTAGATAACCCGTTGATGGGTATGATCATTCAAGTTCGTCGGGTTCGATAAGCACGAGCGGTTCGACAAAGCGCAGCAAAGCTGCGCTTTGTTTTTATCTGCTATACCTCAGTTATTCCTAACCAACGCAGAGCAAGGAAAATAGCTGCGTTCAAGTATAAATAGACAGCTTTCAATTTACTTACACTCAACATGGAAGTCGTATTAGTTCATGAGTCCAGACTTTGAAATCATTGCGCCCCGCTTAGCGCTCAAGCTCATCCCTGCTGAAGAAGCACATTCACTACAACGATTACTTGCAGAATCCCCTTCGCTGCACCAATGGCTTGACTGGTGTGATAAAAACGTCACATTGAAAACCGCGCAGGACTTTCTGTTGGCAACCCGTCTTAACTGGGTCAAAACTGAGGCTTTTGGTTTCGGTATCTATGAGCGGCAAAGTAACACTTTGGTTGGAATGGCAGCGGTTAATGAGTTATATCATACGTTTAATATGGCGAGTATTGGTTACTGGGTTGCCGACCGCTATCAACGGCAAGGCTATGCCCAAGAAGCCGTTAAAGCCTTAGCAGAATTCTGCTTCGCAAAGCTAAGTTTAACTCGACTAGAGATTGTTTGTGACCCCGACAACGAAGCTAGCCAAGCCTTAATTGAGTCCGTCGGTGCACAAAAAGAAGCCATCGCCAGAAACCGGTTTATTTTTCATGGTAAGCCTAAAGATGGCGTTGTGTTCTCACTTTTACCGACAGATCTAACATAAACAAAAAGCCACCGACTTGCGGTGGCTTCTCCATTTTTTAAGATACAACACATCCACACAGAGTGGATTTAAAACCTTAGTGCAGCTTAAGGTTTGGACGCAGCACGCGATTAATGCGGCCGACGAGCATCATCAGACCGGTTTTGAATACACCGTGCAACGCCATTAGGTGCATGCGATACAATGAGATGTAAACGACACGAGCAATACGGCCTTCTACCATCATCGACCCTTTAGTTAGGTTCCCCATCAGACTACCAACGGTTGAGAAGCGACTTAGAGACACTAATGAACCGTGATCTTTATATACATAGTCTTTCAACTCGCGCCCGTTGATCTTCGCGACGATGTTACTAAATGCCTGACTTGCCATTTGGTGTGCAGCTTGAGCGCGTGGCGGCACGAACGAACCGTCAGACTGGGTGCATTGTGCTAAGTCACCAATAACAAAGATGTCATCATCTCGTGTTGTCTGTAGTGTGTTTTTCACTACAAGCTGATTGATACGGTTCGTTTCTAAGCCAGCGATATCTTTAATAAAGTCTGGAGCTTTGATACCTGCAGCCCAAACCATGATTTGAGCTGGGATTTTCTCACCATCTTTTGTAGTAAGGCCATCTTTTTCAGCTTTAGTCACCATAGTGGCGGTGCGCACGTTTACGCCCAACTTCACCAACTCTTGATGAGCAGCAGAAGAAATACGTGGAGGTAACGCTGGTAAAATACGCTCACCTGCTTCAATCAGATTGACGTTCAACTTGCTAGAATCAAGATCACCGAAGCCATAAGTGCGCAGCTCTTTAACAGCATTATGTAACTCAGCTGATAGTTCAACGCCAGTTGCACCAGCACCAACAATCGCAATATCGACCGTACCGTTACCGTTTTTCGCGTGCAGCTTTAGGAACTCGTTGTTCATTTCTGTACGGAAACGGTGTGCTTGCTCAGGGCTGTCTAGGAAAATACAGTTTTCACGAACGCCAGGCGTGTTGAAGTCGTTTGATGTCGAGCCAATCGCCATCACTAGAATGTCGTATTCTAGCTCACGGCTTGGCATAAGAAGTTCACCGTGTTCGTCTTTAAGCTCACTTAAGATGATCACTTTACGTTCACGGTCGATGTCTTGAAGGCTACCCATTTGGAAGTCGAAGCTGTGGTTTTTTGCATGAGCTCGATAGCTCAGTGCATCTACTCCTTCGTCCAAAGAACCTGTAGCAACCTCATGCAATAATGGCTTCCACAAGTGGCTCGCTTTTCGATCGACTAGCGTAATTTGCGCACGGTTTTTGCGACCTAGAGTTCGACCAAGCTTAGTTGCCAACTCAAGACCACCTGCACCGCCGCCTACAACGATAATGCGTGTCACAATGATTTTCCTCTACAAAAATGAATATATGGGGTTCAGCTCGATGCATGACTCACAAATATTTGTGGCATCCATCCAACCGATGAATTCTTGGTTCTTAGAGGTGTCTCAATTACTTGGATTAAAAAACTGCCACTCACCTTGATTCTTTATCTATCAATGACTTGTCAGGGTTTGGCATGTTTATCTGGTACGCGTACGACGCCAGAATTTTTTGGGCAAGTTTATTACTCGCTCTCAATTTTTTTTGATATTTATCAAATTATTTTAGTCCGGTTCATTATATAGAGACCAACTTTGAAGGCAACCAAAATCCGTGTAACGAGTACGGATTGACTACTTTTCGACTACTCTACAACAAGGTGTTCGTGCTACATAGGAGGGAAGTAAGAAAACGGTAAGGAGAACACAATATTCAAAGCGTTAAACCAAGAAAATGTGCCTTTCAAAGAGACAGTGGCTCGGCATACTCAAGAGAAGGAATCGCAGCAAAGCAGCCGATAAAAACGCCGCTTTACTGTCTACACTCAACATTAATAAGTATTTTTAAATGCCTTTATCGCTTGTAAATGATGAGAGATTTTTTTGAACTTATGAGACTGAGTTTCATCCCAAATGATTTGATAGTGTTTTTCTAGCTCAGCTGCCGTTTTCGAATTGTCATGCACTTCATCATCTTTAGAGAGAATCACTAAGCAGTGAGCTTGATTTTTCGCTCGGAACTGATCAACACATTTTGTTGCGATATCTTCGTACTCTTCTGGGCGATCGATTCGACCAGCCATCGTTTTTTCTGGATGCAAGTTCGGGTTGAACATCACTTGCTTGATACCGCATAGAAAACCAATTCGCTCAGACCAGTAACCACCTAAACCAACCCCACAGATTAACGGGTTTGGGTCATCAGATTGATCGATAACTTTAGACACTTCTTTTAACAAGTGTTGCATGTCGTGCTTTGGGTGAAGGGTGCTGTAATTGATAAAACGAACGTCGTCGTCGATAAATTGCAGTTGAAGAACTTTTTCGTGGTTACCCGGGCTTGTACTGTCAAAGCCGTGTAAGTAAATAATCATGTGTACCTCTCCCTGTGTGTATCTGGTACTTTTATTAAAACTACCACTATTTCCTTACTGTTAAAGGGGAAAATATCACGAGTTCTCAAAACAGTGATCTTCCATACACAATGAGCCTTTCAACTCATACGCACTGTTTAAGTATTGTTCATCTCCCCACAATTTATAGGCAAGTAGATACCAGAGCATCGCCATCACCAAGGTTCTTGGTTGCCAAGCGTGTACACCTCTCAGCCAAAGAGACACATCTTCGATACCTCGAATTTGGCAATACTGCTTTACCGCTTCTTCCACAGGCGCATTCGCGACCTGAATAGTTAAGGTCAAATCAAGCCTAGGGTCAGCAATCCCGGCATACTCCCAATCAATGACTTTCACCCCATTCTCTCCTCGCACTAGGTTATAACACCCCAGATCGAAGTGACATAGGGCAAGCGGAACAGGTGCAACGTTCGGTTCCGTGCGCCACTTCATGTACAAAGCCTCAAACTCCGTACCCACATACTGACCATCAAGCTCAAGCCAATAATGATCGATGCGAGAAATATATGAAAATGGAACCAAAGGAATTGCGCTTATCGGATATTGATGAATCTTCGCCGCAATGGATAATAAATTGCTTAGTGCTAAGCCTGACTCCGTCAGAGCCTCTCCTTCTATCCATTCCACCAGCAACCCTTGCTCATGAATAAAAACTGGCTTGGGGCCAATTTCCAATGAAGAGACTGCATTCAGCACTTGATATTCACTGTGACGAGAAATTGAAAAAGCCTTGCAGACATGACTGGTCGGTCGCCAGATGTATGCAAGGCCTTGAGAAGATTCCAACCGCCAACAACGGTTGGTGAGCCCCCCGGTAACAGTTTGTACTTTTACCGGAGGCTCCGTAAAGAAGCCATCGAGAGCGTTAAGACTCGGATCTAACTGTTTTGCTTGTTGCCAAGAAAACCATGCCATTGATGACTTCTCCACCCTGTTCGATTAAAGACCGAATAGGCTCTTAGATTGCGCTTTACGAATTTCAGTTTCATCCGCCCACTCAATCAAACCTGTTTCTAGGTCCATTAGGCGCATGGTCATCTTGTAGTATACATCTTTATCGCTACCTGCATTTTTCACAATGCTAGATAGGTTGCCGTAAAGCATGTATTGAGCACCAACCATTTTACCAAATTGGATCGCTGTGCTTTGGTTAACAAGCTCATCCGTGTTTTGGAAGTTAAGTTGTTCACGCACAGACTCAACACGATCCATATCAACAAAGCGGAACTTACCTGAGTTCAACATCTTAGTAGAGATCGTGTCGGTAATGGATTCAGTGTCAATATGTTCACTGGTTTTGTTCTTAATTCGCTCAACAAAAACGATAGGACGTTGGTCACGAGTAATTGCTGCTACAGAGCCCGACATCATCATGCTATCCACCATTTCAGCCGCGATTTTTTGTAAATCTGTTGAGCCAAAATCGATAGTCGTGGTTTCTGTTGCTTGCGCATCGCCGTAAGAGACTTTGTTAGAACAGCCACCTAAAATGACGGCAAGACCTAAAAGAGCAATAATACTTTTTTTCATGAGAGTTCCTTAGTTTTTCAATACCAGCGCATCGTTAGCGCGGCAGCTTCGGCAGAGCCGTTAAGATTAATCGTCTTGTGCTTCTCTAATTTGCACACGGAATTTTGTGCCATTTGGATTCACAGTAACTTCAGATAACGTGACTTGCTCAAATCCTCGCACAATCATTTTTCGCCACGGACCAGGTTTGGTATTCACTTCTAAACCATTGTTGTCATACCAATAAAATCGGTAAAGAATGTGCTGATCACCTTTGTAATTGCTACTCAGCTGCACGACTCCTCGTGGGCGATCATCAACGTAAGTGGTGGTGATGTTGTCAACTAATAAGCGACTACCTAAAACGTTATCATTAAAAAATACTTTTTGCGTTTGGCCATCAATTCGAATACCAGCCGTGTTTTCGGCGCATCCAACTAAACCAATAGCCATTGCTAAACAAACAAGCCATGCTTTCATTACAGTCTCCCTAGCTGTTTATGCCACACGGTTGAGTGTGCTCCCTGACGAGATACCCATACCAATGTAGTCTGCTGTGCAGGCACTTCAAACTGATAGGTTTGATCACCCAAGTTTAAACTTTGTGTTCCCGGTTTCACGATTTTTGAAGCCGTTTTCACTTGCGCTGGCAATGTTTGCCAACTTCTTGTATCTGGCTGTTCGGTCAATGTGTTCCATACATTGAAAAGTATGTTTCCCACATCATCGCCCTTTTTCGCCGCCTCTTTTCGGATTCGATCTTTTGCCCAAACACGAAGAGCTTGACGGATCACTATTGTAGTAAGACGTTCATTAAGATCGTTTTGCGCCATCGCATTAACATCAGTCAGCGTACTGGAAGGCAATACCTGACCATTTAAAACAACATCGCTAAAACGTTGAGCACCTCGGTTCTGATAATAAGGAAGCGCCAACGAATAAATCGCGCCATTATCGCGACTGTCGTAAATCGGTAAATCAATACGCCACCCTTTCATCGCCTCAACAACACCCTGCTCATCAATAACGATGACTCGCCCTTGTGACTGAGTTAATCCAGAAGGTGCTTTGCCATACCGCTTCTCTAGCATGCGCAAGTCTTCACGCATGCCTAACTTCTTAGCAGCGTATAAGGTGCTTTCTACAACTTGCTTGTTGTCTGGCATTACAGCGAGTGCTCGTCGGTAATCAACATAAGCACTGTTTAAGTCTCGCGACGCTTCATATAACAAGCCAGAAAGATAGAACAGATAACCATTTTGTACCGCGCTTAGTTTTTTACCAGCATCAGGGTAGTTCGCTAATACACTGCCTAAATTGGCAGACATGCCTTGCTTGTTAAGGTCTTTCTCTGCTGCTTTTAGCTCTTTTTCACGCGCATTTCTTGCCGCTTCCTGAACTTGATTAGCTCGACGCACTTCAACTAGTGCTCCTTCTAAATCGTTTTTCTGTAAGTAATTTAGTCCTAGATACAGGTGCAAAAAGCCAAGTTCGTAATCGGCGGGATGATAATCTTGGAGATTGTCGTTCACTGCGAGAGAGCCGACGCTCGTTGCCGTGTCTGACACAGATATCGTCGCTCGATCTTGTTGAACACGTACGGCACGATCGCTGCTTTCTAGCGCATTCAAACTTGTTGGGTAATCTTCAGCAAGAAAAGAGATGCGACCTTTTTCAAAATTGCCAAGTATCTCGCCACCCACTTCACTTGATTGAAGTTGTTTTGCTTTGGCATATTCCCCTGCAACAACGGCTTGATAAACTTCTTGATTCTGGTTGCTGTAATGACTAAACAGATTGCCCGCAGATAAATTCGCGCAGCCAGAGGCCATTAAAGCCCAGCTCATCAGCCCTAACAGCTTTACACCTAGTTTCACATTTATCTCCACAAATGTGTCATTCGACAGGAAAAAGAAGTGGGTGAATCGCCACCCACTTTTAAAAGCTTAGCTCAATACCATTGGACCTAGAGGGCGGCCGCCTAGTAGGTGCATGTGAATATGGTAAACCTCTTGGCCACCATGTGGATTACAATTAACGATCAGGCGATAGCCGTCTTCAGCAATACCTTCTTCTTTCGCCAACTTTCTAGCAACAGTGAACAAACGCCCCATCATTGCTTCATCTTCAGCTTCTACATCATTCGTTGTTGGGATCAGTTTATTCGGAATAATGAGAATATGGCTTGGTGTGCGAGGGTTAATGTCGCGAAACGCAGTCACCAAATCATCTTGATAAAGGATATCGGCAGGGATTTCCTTGCGAATAATTTTACTAAAGATCGTTTCTTCCGCCATGAGGACTCCATTTTATAAACGTAATTAGACCCCAATTAGTATGCGCCAACCAAAAGCGGAGCTCAATAAAAACAGTGTTCACTTAACATTATTAATCAAATGCTAATTAACGAAGCTTTTTTTGTCGTGTGCGTCATAAAATGCGCATCACAAACTGAATACAATCCAATGAATTTTGTTACTTTTTTAAGACAATTATTATTTTTATACCCAAGTAAATTCAAAAATACTTGGGTAGCTTGTCTATTTTTGGGAGAGGAAGCTCACTTATGCGAGGTTCAGTTATTAAAAGGATGTATGCCGGCTTTGCACTGATCATCATCCTATTTGCCGTCACAATTGCCATTATGATGGGAGGAATGAGTGATATTCACGGAAAATTTGGCACGGTTTCTAAATCATCCCTACCGTTGGTATCGTTATCTAATCAAACCAGTGTTGAGCTGCTTTCTGCCGACAAATCATTTAAAGACTTCCTGACGACAGAGAATAAACAACGCATGGATGAAATGCGTCAGGAATTTGCTAGATCTCAACAGCGCTTCGAATCCACATTGGCTCAACTGAAAACCGCAAGCCAAATCTACCCTTCTCTTGCCGAACCGTTTTCACAGTTAAAAACGTTAGAGCAGAGCTATTTTACAGAAGCTCTAGAGGCCATGGACAACTACGAAGCAATGTTTGCGGCTCAAGAAGAAGTGCAAAAATCCTCACGCCGCTTCCAAAAACTGAATACCGAACTTTCGGTTGGTCTTAAAGAATATGTGGCAGATCAAACCAGCATTTCTGTCAAAGTCATGGCAAAGAGCTACTTTATCAAGTTAAAAGATGCCGAAGTAATTACCTCTGATGCCCTCGCCAGTTCCAACCCTGAGTTTGTTACGCAAGCCGTAGCTAAAAACCGCAAAGCAGTAACGCACTTGAATTACGCATTCCGCGGGTTGGTGACTCAGCTTCCTGAGCTAGAAAAAGCTTTTGGCGAATCTGTAGAGCAATTTACTCGTGACGTTGGTATGCGTGGCGGTGTGCTAGACCAACATAATAATTACCTCAATGCTCGCGCCGCTTTGTATAACAATATCGCCAACCTAGCAAATAAAGTGGATTCAACCATGGCGATTCTTGAGCAATTCACGACAACCGCAACAGATAAGCTCAATGAATCATTGGCAGATGCTGGTGACATATATTCGGCAGGTGTAACGAAAGCCATCATCATTGGCGTTATTGTCGTTTTACTCGCGACAGCGATTGGCTACCACATCGCACAAAGCGTTCGCGAACCGTTGACTCGTATTCTAAAAGTGTTAGAAAGCCTGACTGAAGGAGATATGACACAGCGTATCGACATTCGCTATAACAACGAATTCAGCCGTGTGAGTGGACACATTAACTCACTCGCCGACAACCTTCACGAGATCTTGGTGAAACTCAACGAAGCGTCAGAAAACCTATCGTCAACCGCGACAACCAACGAACGCACCTCTTCGCAAGCACAAATTAAATTGAGCTCTCAACGCGAACAAACGGCAAACGTCGCTACCGCGATGACAGAAATGTCTCATTCAGTGCAGGAAGTCGCGCAAAGTGCGCAAGGCTCGCTAGAAATGGTGCAACGCGTCGAATCTGCCTCTGAAGAAGGCAGAAATGTTATGAGCAGTAACATCTCAACCATTAATCAACTAGAAACACGTTTGAACGAATCGGTCTCCGCAGTTTCTGAGCTACAAAAAATGAGTGGTCAAATTGGGTCTATCCTTGATGTGATCCGCAACATTGCGGAGCAAACCAACCTACTGGCATTGAACGCGGCAATTGAAGCGGCTCGCGCTGGTGAACAAGGTCGCGGCTTCGCGGTAGTGGCAGATGAAGTACGAGTACTCGCATCAAGAACGACTCAATCAACCACTGAAATTGAATCCATGATCAGTAATCTGCAATCTAGCTCGCAATCGGCGAACCAAGTCATACAAAGCTGTATGAGCGATATGGAGATGTCGGTTGAGCAAGCGTCAAAAGCGAACAGCTCAATGGAAGAGATCCAGGCGCTAATCATTGAGATCAGCCAAATGAGTACGCACATTTCACAAGCAGCAGCAGAGCAAAGTGAAACATCAACAGACATTGCTCGCAGTATTGAAGATATCAACAGCATCGCCGATGAAAGTTTCCAAGCCATGTCGAGTATCGCACAAACCAGTGAATCACTGACCCACTTGGCTCATCAGCAAAATGAATTGGTCCACCGCTTTAAGTTATAAATACTTTATAATTAAGAGTATTAATTAGTGCAATCAACTGTATAAGGGCGACTTTTTGTTAAGTCGCCCTTGTTTTTTGTCGGCCATGTCTACATATGATTAATAAGGCCAGCTCATCCCCTTGCACAACTCTTTTCGAGCGGCCTCATAAAAAGGAAAATCTATGGCTGTTCATGTTGGTATTATCGACCAAGACCCAGTGAGATTGGTCACTCCTCTATTAGATAATCGTACGCTAAGCACACATATCGTCTTCATCGGAGACAAGAGCCAGTTAGATATATTTGACCGACTGAGTGCCGTTTTAGATCAACGAGAAATTACTTCTGAATTTTTTGAAATTCCATCCGCTGTTAATACATCTCTGATCAAACAAGCAATTCAAAAACTGGCAAAAGATCTCCATGAACGCGGCGAAGATGTAAAATTGAACGCGAGCTGTGGTCTTCGTCATCGCTTGTTGTCGGTGTACGAAGTTTTCCGTACCTATCGCTGGCCAATTTTTGTGGTTGAGCCTAGTAGCGATAAGCTTTGTTGGTTATACCCTGATGGCAAAGAAGATACCCAAGTAGAAGATCACATTACGATTGCAGATTACCTCACTATCTTTGGTGCACGCGGCGAATTTCACCACGTTGATTTACCACCTCTTCTTGATAAAAAATTGTATGAACTTGGTGAACGATGGGCCTCAAATGCGCTTGAGCTTGGGCCAGGTCTAGCAACACTTAACTACCTTGCAACCACATGCCGCAAAGAACAAAAGCTTGATGTCGAGCTCTCCGAAAAACAGCAGGGCTACCGTGAGCTCAACATGTTGCTTTCAGATTTAGTAGAAGCAGAAATCGCCACCTATGAGAATGGCGTTTTAACGTTTGCAGATGAAGATGCTCGACGCTTTTCAAACGGTGAGTGGTTAGAAACTTTGGTTCACAGCACCGTGAAGCAAATCCAAGACACCATGCCGACGATCCAAGATCGATCGTTAAATGTTCAGGTTTATCGCAAACTTGGTGAAAGTGAAGTACGCAATGAGTTAGATGTCGCAACAGTTGTAAACAACAAGCTGCACATCATCGAGTGCAAAACCAAAGGCATGAGAGATGACGGCGACGATACTTTATATAAGTTAGAATCGCTTCGCGATTTATTAGGTGGCTTACAAGCGCGCGCAATGTTGGTGAGCTTCCGTCCTCTTCGTCACAATGACATTACTCGTGCTGAAGACTTAGGGCTAGCCCTGATTGGCCCTGATGAGCTTAAAGATTTAAGAACGCACTTAACGGCTTGGTTTAAAGACGCGGGCGGTTCAGACGAGATATAGTGCCATTAAGAAAAGCTAAAATTCACAACGATAAAAAGCAGCATTAATGCTGCTTTTTTTATACCTAAATTTTAGCTGTACGCATTTCTATAAGTAGAAAAAAACCAGAGGTTAGCCTCTGGTTTTTTCTGTTTGTTTAAATGCCAACTATAGCGGCTTAAAGCATTTTACGCGCTGCTTCTACAACCACTTTAATTGAACGCGCTTCCGTTTCTTTCAGAGTTGAATGATCTGGAATCTCTTTTTGTGTACGGTTGATGATAACACCAGCCACACAACCCGCTTTTAAACCAGAGCTCGCACACATTGTTAGCAGTGTTGCAGACTCCATCTCGAAGTTAAGTACGCCCATGTCTTGCCATTCTTGCATAGAGCCTTGGAAACGCTTAACAACACGACCAGAGAACGTATCGTAACGTTCTTGACCAGGGTAGAACGTGTCGCTTGATGCAGTCACACCCATGTGAACTGTAGCGCCAGACTCTTCTACCGCTGCTTTCATTGCGGTTGCTACTTCAAAGTCAGCAACTGCTGGGAATTCCATAGGAGCAAAGTGTAGGCTCGCACCGTCAAGACGAACTGACCCCGTCGTTACGATCATGTCACCCACGTTTACATGCGGTTGAATTGCACCCGTTGTACCAACACGTAGGAAAGTGCGAACACCAAGCTGTGCCAATTCCTCAACTGCGATAGAGGTAGAAGGACCACCAATACCTGTAGAACAAACCACAACAGGTTTACCGTCTAGCTCTGCACGGTATAGCGTGTATTCACGATGGCTTGCTAGAAATACTGGATTTTCCATTTGTTCTGCGATTTTTTGAACACGCGCTGGGTCACCAGGAATGATCGCTAGAGTCGCACCATTAAGATCAGCTTCAGTAACACCTAAATGGAATACAGCTTGAGACATAAGTCGCTCCTTATTGTGGCTTATTTTATGAACAATAAGCTCATTAATCAGTTATTGGGTACAGATGCACTGTAGCGAACCTTTCACCAACATAGAGTGATCACAATCACAATGACAAAATGTAATGAAAATGAAATTTCAAACAAAACTGGTATTGATCACACTTTAAGGGGCGTTAGATCATTTTGTTGCATAGCAATGCGTGATTTCAAGGACAAGAAAAACGTCTGATCGCATCAGGTTAATACGGTTAAAAAAAGCCCGATACACGAATGCCTCGGGCTATTAATGAGTGGGATCATTGGTTAGGTCAGTTATTTGATCTGTTTGGACTCAAAACGAAGTAATCTCAACGCATTCAATGTCACCAGTGCTGTTGCACCACTGTCAGCTAATACTGCAACCCACAACCCAGTAACCCCAAGTAAACTTGTCACTAAGAATACACCTTTCAAACCTAGCGCTAACGCGACATTCTGACGAATGTTACTTAGCGTCGCACGCGACAGTTCTATCATGGCAGGTAGCTCAATCAACCGGTTGTGTGTTAACGCCGCATCAGCAGTCTCGAGCGCAACATCCGTACCGCCTCCCATCGCAATACCAATGCTCGAAGCTTTCATGGCTGGAGCATCATTGATACCGTCTCCCACCATCGCAACGGTATGTTGTTGTGATAGTTTCTCGACGTAATGCACCTTGTCTGCAGGTAACAAACTCGCTTTATAATCCAAGCCTATTCTATTTGCCATTGCTTCTGCACTTCTCGGGTTGTCACCCGTTAGCATCACCGACGTGACCCCAAGTTCCTTCAACATTGCGATAGCTTGCTGGGCATCTGAGCGCAATGTATCTTGCCATGCGATCACGCCAATGACCTCGTCATCGAAACGCACAATGACAACCGTTTTACCTTGTTGTTCCAACGTAACCACTTGCTCTTTGGCTTCTTGAGAAAGTGGAAAGTCTGCCTTTGAAGGCGTGACCACTTGGACCATTTTTCCATCGACGTAACCTGTGACACCAGAGCCTACTTGCGCGGTTTTATCCAACGCTTCAGGAATAGTAAGCCCCTGCTCTTGCACTTTGGTAACTAAAGAAACCGCTAGAGGATGACTTGAACCAACCTCGATTGACGCAGTTAGGCTAAGTAACTTGTCTTCATCCATATCAAAAGCAAAGACGTCAGTCACTTCTGGTTTACCTTGCGTCAGTGTCCCAGTTTTATCAAATGCGACAGACTCAACCTTGCCAAGCAACTCAAGCGCCGCACCACCTTTGATCAATGCGCCCCGCTTAGCAGCTGCCGCCAAGCCAGAAGTGATCGCCGCAGGCGTTGAAATGACTAATGCACATGGACAAGCAATCAACAGCAGGGCGAGTCCTCGATAGATCCACGTTTCCCACGGTTGGGCAAATAGTAATGGCGGCGTAACGATAACCATCAGAGACACCAGCATCATTAGCGGCGTATACCAACGGCTAAATTTATCAAGAAAGCGTTCTAATGGTGCCTTACGAGATTCGGCTTCTTCAATCAAATGAAGAATTCGGTCTATCGCATTCTCGCCCTGACGGGAAGTCACCTGTAAGCGAACCACTTTATCGACAACCACAGCCCCGGCCATCACTTTGCCACCGGTTTGATGTTCAACGGGAACAGATTCTCCCGTTAACGCACTTTCGTCAAAACTCGCAAGCGCATCTTGCAAAACACCGTCGGCAGGCAAACGACCTCCGGGTGCGACTTCTATGATATCCCCTGGTTTAAGCTGAGCAGCTGGTACTTCTTTACGCTCTCCATCAATAATTAAAATTGAATTTTCTGGGACTAAGTCTATTAACGCCTGGACACCGCTTCGCGCGCGAGATGATGCATATGCTTCTAACTTTTCACCAATAAGGAAAAGCAATAACACCATTGCGGCTTCGGCGGTTTCACCTAAATATAAAGCGCCGAGCGCCGCTACACTCATTAACGTTTCAATCGCAAAAGGCGTACCGCTACGCGCCAACTTAAATGCTTTGAGCGCGATTGGGTATAAACCAAGTAAACACGTCAAAGTGAATAACCAAGCGCTTATTTGAGGGTCGATCTTAGAAATTACTGCCGCAGTAGCCATTGCACCAGCAATCGAGAGAATTTGGATGTTGTCTCTTATGACGCCAAGCCAGCCTTTCTTTGTAGTGCTTGGTTTTGGAGCATCAAGTGAAGAGAGCGGGAAACCCGTTTTTTGGGCTGTCTGCTCTATCGTAGCTATCAGCTCTAGACCATCAAAATCGACGACCAGTTTTTCTGTTGCAAACAAAACCTTGGCTTGGCTGACGCCTTGTAAAGACGTAATGGCTTTCTCAAGCTTTTGCGCACAAGATGGGCAATCCATACCTGACACAAGCCAAGCGTTCCGAACGGAGGAATTACTCTCCCTTGTGGGATCGTCTTCCTCGCCTGTGTCAACGCTGCAGCCTCCTCCACTACAGCAAGAGCTTTCAGAAACATCAACACTGGCCTGAGAGATATTGAGCGAAGATTTTACTGGCGCACAGCATGACTCGCTTGCACCAAGCGGCACCGCAGTTTTGATTTTGCTAGATTGGCAACCTTGATGTTTTGTACACATAATTTTTTCCTTATTGGTATCGGTGATTTACCTATTGCTAAGGATAAACCTTAGAGTAAGCTCCAAGGTCAAGACAAATTTGTACAGTTCGGCGATAGAAAATAAAAAAGACGCCGAAGCGTCTTTCCAAACCAGTTTAAAAGCAATATTCCGTAAAGTTTAAACAGAGAGGTTAAACGGGATGCTTAAAACACTCATTTAATGTCATTCCTATGGCACGCAGCACGTCTCTTCTTGTGATAACACCAACCAACTTACCTTTGCCATCCACCACTGGATACATTTTCGGCTTTCCAACTTTCATCATGTCAGCCAGTTCAATTACTGACATTTCTGGAGAAACAGATAAGACATCATCATGCATACACTCTTGTACCGTATGTGTATCTTGGCAGTGATAACTTGCTTTCACCAACTTATCTAATAAGTCTTGCTCCGATAAAAACCCAACCACTTTTTCATTTTCATCAATGACAGGGCCACCTAGTGTGACACTTTGCATTACTTTGTTTAAAGCTGCCGAAAGTGACATATCTTTCGTGAAAGTCACCGCTTGCAACGTCATGTAATCTTTTACTTTTAATGAATGCATTCTTATCTCCTTAAGGGCATTTTATTGCGGCCTTTAGATAAGTGTCGCCTAATTTCCTGATTTTACTAAATGGAAAGGAGTAATTTTATTTATAGGCACAGCCTATTGAACTAAAACAAAATTAACTCACCGAACAACATTCACTGTATTTCGTTAAACGCAAGATTCAGCCAGGCTGATTTTTCTAGGCAAAATACAACAAAGCCAGTCAAATAGACTGGCTTTGTTATTAAGTAATTGTTGCATTAGCTATGTTGGCGGCGCATGTTGTCTAAAATAATGCCAGTCGCCATCGCGACATTCAGTGATTCGGCACCGCCAAACGCCGGAATCGTGATCTTATCTGTCACGAATTTTGCTGCGGCTTCGCGCACACCATGAGATTCGCTGCCCATCAACAAAATACCTTCAGCAGCGAAATCCGTTTTATGAACGCTCTCTCCTTCCAAAAACGCGCCATATACTGGCAATTTGGCGTGTTCCAAGTAACTTGGCAAATCCACCAAACTCACTTGTACGCGGCCAAAGCTGCCCATGGTCGCACTGATCGTTTTAGGATTATAAGGATCAGCACAATCTGTACTCGCAATAATGTGCTTGATGCCATACCAGTCTGCAACACGAATAATCGTACCTAGATTACCAGGGTCGGATACACCATCTAGCGCAATCATCAAGCCTTTCGCTTGAGGCTCTTTTACACTCGGAATTTCAACCACAGCAATGGCCGCATTATTGCTCACAAGCGTGCTCGCTTTGGTCAATTCATCAAGCGATGCTTCAACACAATCAAAACGATTTAGCGTACCAGCATTTTGTTCGAGAAATGCCGCTGTTGCAAAAACCTGCTTCACCTTCAATGAACTACTTGCTAGCTCTAGTACGTTCTTTTCACCCTGAACTAGGAATAAGCCATGCGCTTTACGCTGTTTCTTTTGACCTAAAGCACGAAGCAGTTTTAATTGGTTTTTTGAAATCATTAAAGTATCCCAGGTGAAAATGGTTATTCGGCGAGTGTACCCTAAACAATCTTCACGAAAGTTCGGTATCGAGCGGATGAGATTATAAATTATACCTAAATAACCTCAAGAAGCTTGATCATCAGAAGACGTTGAACACCAAGCGTAGCCAAAATAAAAGAAGGCTCAAAAACGAAAAAAGCCCTGCGATAACGCAGGGCTTTCAAAGGGTGGGACCCCAGCCACATCCCGGCACACAAGTCACACGCTGCGGCTGCTTCCTTCCGGACCTGACCGAGTTCACGAGCTATTGTTGCGAGAGGACCAGAGCCCCATAATTCTTTTCGAGAGGTCTTGCCTCAATCGATGGGGCGATTATTCAGTATCAGCTCTCATAATGCAAGAGCAAAAACCTTGAATTTCATCATTTCATTACCGTTTGAACAAAACTCGATCAATTCATTCCTTTATGATGAAACCGTGTAGTCACGATAAGAGGAGTCGTGCCGTGAGGACTGCTTACTCATGTACATGTCTTCATCAGCCAAATGCATCGCTTGCTCTAAGCTCATGTGCCGTTCCCTTTTTGCAGAGAAACCAATAGAGATACTTATAGACTCCAAATCACTACATAATTTGCCTTTCACGTTGATTCTACTGAGCTCTCTCATTGCTCTAGTTAACTCGGCTTGCGTTGGATAACCCAGCAATATGAACTCATCCCCTCCAATTCGATAACATCTTCCCGACCAGACATAATGAATTTTTAGTGCCAGTAGTTGTAAAACTTCGTCCCCAGCGCGATGCCCATAAGTGTCATTGATTCGTTTGAAATGATTAATGTCTAAGTAAAGTATGGATAGATCTTTGTTTACTCCCTTTCGATACTTTACTTGCAACGCACGACGATTCCTTAACCCTGTTAAGTTGTCAGTGTTCGATTGACGGTAAAGATAAAGCGAAACACAAATAGCAAACAATAATACAAAGATAAACACAGCTTGTGTTTGCGTCGCTAATCGAATCTCATATTCAAGTGCGGTACGCCAATCTGGGCGTACATCGTACTGAGCAATGATCTTATCAACTTCTAACATCGCTATCGCTCGACTGAAGAAAGGCGCAAGCATGGCTCCTTTTTCATTCGCGACCAATCCAACAGAGAGTTGAGACTCATAAAACTCGCCAATAGCGGTATCCTGCTCTATCGGAACCAGTTCACTGAGACGTAAAAAATGATTGAGCATCGCCGTATCCATCGGAATGTAATCGACTTCTTCATTTAATAGCCCCTGAATGAGTTCTTGTTGGGTACGATAACGTTTGAGTTCTTTTAGCGGTAACAGTTGCGTCATCATTTGATCGAAAAAGTCATCCTTAACTACGCCAATCCGCTCAGATATCAACTGTGAAACATGAGAGTATGTGCTCGGTTTGTAACCTAAACGCTTGACCATCACCGATGCTGGCGCGTAATGGGACTTTGGAAAGTAGCTAAATGCGCGCCGCTCACGGCTGACCGTTAACGGCGCCAAAATTTCGAAATTACCTTGGATAAACTCATGGTACATAGAACCCCAGCTTTCACCAGGCTCACTAATGATCAAGCAGTTTAAAGCCAAGATCTCACAACTTCTCAGGACTACATCAGCCGTCATCCCTTCGACACTACCATCTGCGTTGTATACAACATATGGAAAGATAGATTCGAGCTTAATCCGTATTGGTTCATTAAAATCAAGGGGTAATAAACGAATAGAATCACGCAACGCTGCTCGCCTTAATTCAAATTGATACTGGGAAATTTCTTCGCGAAGCTGCTTTTGCACCGCTTCCCCGTGAATAAACGTAGCGAACGTGTCCAACTCCTCAAGATGATGATCTTTTTTACTGATGATGGATACGGGCTTTATCGAAATCTGATCATTGAGCATCTTGGCGTCAAACCCCTCCATCAGCATCGGCTTGAGCTGGTTAATGGCATCGACAACGCCGTCCACAGCACCTGAACGTAGCAGTGTTACTGCTTGTTCATGACCTTGATAAGAGATCTGTTCTAGCTCAGGGTAGTGTTGTTTAAGTAATTGGGCATAAACTGTATCTTTGGGGATGCCAACACGCGAAATGTCACTCAACGTCGAATCTTTTAAACCAAAGAGGTAGGTATATTCGATATTTGTTGGGCGGGAATAACTAAAACGTTGAGCACGTTCTTGTGTGTAAGTGATATTCGCAGCAAAGTCCGCTTCCCCATTCGCTACTGAATTTAGAATGGCATCAAAGCTGGAGTAGTTCACGTATTGAACGGTAAAGCCAAACTCCTTTGAAGCAGCATTGAAAAGAACACGAGTGACGACATCATCCGCTTCAGTCGCGACTTTATAATGAGCAATTAAAGGGGCTTCGGCTTTTACATTCAAACTCAAGAGGCAACATGCAAAAAGCAACAGTGTTCGAGCAAAAGTTGTCATGACAAACTTATCTTAAATCAACCACTTATATTGTGGTTATTATTATTGGAAGTGTAGTAAATATGAAATGAAGAACATATACTAATCTCCATTTTGTTCCACAACCAATTCGATACTCTGCCGCACATGTCACTTTTTACCTGACTAAAAATTCATAATTCAGCCTGTTCATCGCTACTACGTAAAATATAGTCAGTCATCCAAGCCGTCCCTAACAAACAGATCCAAACCACGAAAACAGGGTTTGGCACATCCGTGGTCGGGCTGACGACTAAAGCGGCAAAACCCACAGTCGGCAATGTCCAACATAATAATTTGCTCCAACGAATGGTATGTTGAAGCTTCGCAAGTGCTTCCATTGACGCTAACATTCCCGTCAAACTTAACGCCATAAGAACGGCGTACGGTAGGCCTGCAATCCACAATGGGAGCAACAAAAACAACGGCCACCAGCTGTGTTTATTGGATGGCGTCCAATGCGCAGCCGACCACCACATCGCCATAACCGCAATGGTTTGAACCACTGTAACCCAAGCAAAACCATCCAGCTTACCGCCTTGCTGTGTGACCATAAGACCAACTTGCAGTGTAAGTACAATAAGACCAGCGGTGAGCAACACACCTAAAGAGCTTCTACGAGAAAATACCACCATTAAAAGTGGGAAAAGGATCAAAACACCAACCGACAAAGCAATTGGCTGCATTGAGAGTGTCGCACCAAAAGCCATCATCGCGCCCAGTAATACTAGGCCAGCGAACCCACCTTGTGGCAGAACCCACAGCGCGGGGATCATAAGTGCAAGAACGGGAATGTCACCCTCGCTCAAACTCATCGCCCGAACGCAGACAACAGCGAGTAAGGTCGTAACGAAAAATTGAAGTGTCGATAAAATCATAGCGCCTCCTGGCTTCCCCACCTACTTGGTAACTCAACGGCAAAAACTGGGATTGAAAGTCGTTGAGAGGGTCTAGATTCAAGCTTAGCTTGCGTTTGCTTCATGCTGTTTAAGGCTCATCAACCAACGACACTAAAGAACAGAAAATGTAATTCTTCAAAGTGAGTCGCTGACAACACAAGGGTTAAGAACCGTTAGCAATATACAAGTCCAATGGTTTACCATTCCTTAGTAATCCAAAATAGACACTTTTGAGTATGGACCAATTTTTAGCGCAAATCTTTGCTGTAATTCACCAAATTCCAAAAGGAAAAGTCTCCACCTATGGGGAAATTGCAAAAATGGCCGGTTATCCGGGCTATGCGAGACATGTTGGTAAAGCACTGGGTAACCTACCAGAAGGCAGCAAACTCCCCTGGTTTAGAGTGGTAAATAGCCAAGGAAAAATATCTTTAAAAGGCAGAGACTTAGAGCGACAAAAAAAGAAATTAGAAGCAGAAGGGATTGAAGTATCGGAAGTTGGCAAAACTTCACTTAAAAAATACAAATGGCAGCCTTAAGCTGCCATTTTTTGTTCTCAGTACGTCGTATTAACGTGTTCCAACTAGACGAATATCTAATTGGTGAGTTTGTGCTTCATCTGTAATAACACCGTTATGTGTGTCGCTGATAAAACGCAGCTTTCCATCTACCTCAATGCGAGCACGAACGCTGTAACGATGGTTTGGTTTGATTTCATTGCTGTCGTAACTCAACTCAAAAGAAAGAGGAACTTGCTTACCTTCTGTTTCGAATGTCTGTTTCGCCAACACTTTTGCTGGCGCATCCGCCAAGGACACATCTTCTAACGCAATAGTAACCACTGCGTTTGGTGGCAAGGCAATCCGCTCGCGATAAGCCACTGTACCTGTAATCGTCTTCATTGACGCTTCTGTAGATTCCATTTCTGTATTTTGAGAAGTTTGGCAACCCACTAACGCAGCCCCAAAGAGTAGAGAAGTAACAAGTAGTAGTGTTTTTTTCATATATTCCTCGAAAAGAGCATTAAACCGAAGCAATTATAGGTCTGGAATATAAAACTGTCTGCTTCCTGTCACTTTATTTGACAATAGTTTGACTGAGTTAGAATTTATCAAACAATTGATTTTGTTTCATAATTGGAACAATACTATTTCTAAGTTACTCAATAGTTCTTAACTATGCCACTTCACAAGAGTGAGGCTGTTGAGGTAACTTGGAATGAAAGACAACGGTGAGGAGACACAATGAGTAAACCACTACGAGAATTGCTCAGCCTACTACAACTCGAAAAATTAGAAGAAGGCTTGTTTCGTGGCCAAAGTGAAAACCTAGGTTTGCCTCAAGTTTATGGCGGTCAAGTAATTGGGCAAGCGCTTTCTGCTGCGCGCTACACCGTTGAAGAAACACGCACGGTACACTCCTTCCATAGCTATTTTTTGTACCCTGGCGATCCAGAAAAACCTATTATTTATGATGTAGAAAATCTGAGAGATGGCCGTAGCTTTAGCACTAGACGCGTAAAAGCAATTCAAAATGGACGCCCTATTTTTTACCTAACCGCATCCTACCATGGCGATCAACCTGGGTTTGATCATCAAAAAGAAATGCCAGATATCCCTGGTCCAGAAAACTTTGCCTCAGAGAGTGAGCTCGCAAGCCATATTGCAGAATTTCTACCCAAACGCTTACGCAAAACATTTTGCGGGGAAAAGCCAATCGAAACTCGCCCCGTTACGGTTATCAACCCTTTGAAGCCCAAAAAAGCAGAACCCAAACAGTACCTTTGGATTCGTGCTAATGGTGAAATGCCAGAGAATCAGCTAATTCACCAGTACCTTCTGGCCTACGCATCCGATTGGGGATTCCTTGTGACAGCAATGCATCCACATGAAGTCTCATTAATGACGCCTAACTTTCAAGTGGCCACCATTGACCACTCTATCTGGTTCCATCGTCCGTTTAAGATGGATGAATGGCTTCTATATGCGATAGAGAGCCCAACGGCGAGCAATACTCGTGGGTTGGTCCGTGGCGAAATATACAACCAGCAAGGTCACTTAGTGGCGACCGCCGTGCAAGAAGGGGTGATGCGCTACACGAAATAGCTCGTGTTCGCCAGACGAAAAAAGGAGTGCTGTTCCGCACTCCTTTTTTAAGGGGTATCAAACGATGATTAATTTGGTTGATACTTCATGTTAATAACCGACCATTCGTAAAGTGATTTCGGGTAACCATATTCGCTTTTCCCGTAAATGACATTTGGGTCGGCATAGAATCCACCTTTATTCGTTGCTAAAAATTCACGAACCCCACGACGGTAAGTAATCACAGGTGCTACTAACTCATACTCTACCTTTTCCATCTTCGAGTCATCAATTATTAAGAACCGAGTCATACGAATCGTGCTGCCGTTGGTGCAGTACCCTGGGTCATCATAGTCAATTGCTTCAAAAGGCTTGAGATCATCTTCGAACAGCTCTGATGTACATCCATCAAATCGAGCTAAGTGTACCCACGCTCCTTTTATTAGAGTTTGGTCATCGTTACCCACCGGCTTGAATGCAAGTAGTGCAATCTTACCTTTGCCGTATAATTTCAATTCTTCGTCCGTTGGCTCACGCACTGAACGAACGTTCATCAAACCAAACTCACTTTCTTCTAAGTTAGAAAACTCACGTGCATTTAGCGTGCTAAACAATACTGTTTGTTCAGTTTCAAGCAATGTATATTGATCCGCAACACCTTCATCTGCAAAGCTTAGATACAGCTGGACTTTCTTACTTTCCAGCGCTTTGTAATCTCGAGATTCTCCTTCCGAAACGTCGAGAGAAATCCAACGTCTTTTTACTGGTGGGAGGTCAAGTAACGTCAGCTCTTCCTTATCAACATCTAATGAAGCGACTCCTTTAATTGTTGAGCTGGATATTTGATAGCTGCGGTTTCCTATTGGTGTACCAAAGTCTAGCTTAACCTTTTTAAATGGTTCAAATTCCACCTTCATTGTAGAAGCACTTAAACCAGGGTGATTCGCTTTGTTAATAGTGCCATTTACGACGATTGTTTTAGCTTTGTAGTTGCGTCCAGTAAGAGTAACCTCTACTTGGTACTCGCCTGCGTGCAAAATCTTCAAACGCCCCGTATCAGGGGAAACTAGCTCGACCACAGGATCTTTTTGGTTAATAAGACGGTAACTTGCCTTCGCAGTCCCACCACTCATCACTGGTGAGATAACACTACCAGCGGAGAATTCTACCGTTGGGTAAGTAACCGATACAGGGTTTGTGCCTTGTTTAATCGTGACCGAGAAGCTACTTTCACCCGGATCCACTTTGTCGTCCCCCGCATCCGAAACAATAATTTTTGTGCTACCCGCGTTAAGAATTTGCATGGCACCCGTTTGGCTGTTTAAGGAAACTACATCTGTTGCTGCGTTGTCTGCAAATCGGTACGTAACTTCCCCAACCGTACCAGAGATTTTCGGCGCAACAAATGTTTGGCCAACCTTCCAAATCTCTTCCACATCGGATTGAACTTCAATTCGGCTCGGCGCACTCAAAATTGTCACGTAGACTTTTTGATCAGGACCAACAGTATAATTCGCGCTCTCTTTTCTGCGCACAGTTAGCGTCGCTTTACCCGCTTTATACACATGGAGACGTCCTTCACTAAAACCACCGACAACATCTGGTGCGGTGTTATCTACAATCTCAATTTGCTCGTCAGCACTCAAACCAAAATCACGATGAAGATCAAAACTGTATTTGTTGCTGTATACAACGTCATAATCGTGCGTTGCCATGGGTTGGCCTTCAGCCTTTGCAACTTTAATGACGACATTAAATTGAATAGGTTGGTAGAACTCCCCACCATCGTCTTCAAACTTAAGGTCGTACTCACCCGCAGTCACTACCTCCAACTTGCCGTCAGTCATTCGTAAGCCATTAGGTAAGCTGCTAACTAGATTTACGTTACCTTTTTGCCCTTTAAACGCCAGAGGGATTGAAAGATTTGGTTGATAGGTAAGCGGCATTTCAATGTCTTTTATAACGGGATGAGGCGCGCGATTAACTTCAAGATCAAAACGAGTTTTGCTTGCAGGATAATTACGCATGTCATGCTCGTAAATTTCCACTTCAGCAGCACCAACACCTTTGATCAGTAATGCTTCACCATTTTCAGTTTTAGCGACAACGTCTTCACCACGAATGATTCTCAGCTCATAGTCACCGTAGGCGTTCGTCACCTTAGGGAAAATTCGTCCACCTTCCTCATAAGTTGTGACAATATCCGCTGCGCTGATTTCTTGACGCTTGCCTTGTTTTATATCCACAAAAAATTGCGCTGTTTGCTGTTTATCTAGAAACGCGTCGCTGTAAGTTGCAGTCGCTTCAACCGTTAATCGCCCAACATTATGAACAAGAAGCAAACCCGTTTCAGGGTCTAGCAACTCGGCCACCTTGCTGTCTGGTACGCTATTTATGATTTTGTAAGAAATACGTTGCGTTTGAGCTTTATCTAAACGCACTGGTTCTAACGTCAACCCTTCTCGATACTCGTCTTCAAGCAAAGCGAACTGTAATTGCCCCGGAGCTACTGCATGCAGTTTAACCGTAGCGCGAACTTGTTTCGGCAAGTAAAAGTCGTTACCTGAATCGGTAATCAGCACCGATGCCTGACCAACTGAACCTAATGAATATACCGAACCGTTCTCATCAACACGAATCAAGTTATGACCACTTTCTACCTCATAACTCAGTTCGCCTTTTTGGCCACGGACGATCAACGCTTTTCCTTCTGACTCAATCGCATTGAAATTCAGATCACTCACTGAAAGTTCAGTATTGATGCCTCGCTCTACAGTGACAGAAAATCTTGCTTCAGAAGATTCATAAGCAGAGCTACTATCTGTAGCAAGAATAGTCGCCGTTCCTGGGCGCAGAATTTGTAGTATTCCTGAGTCATTAATTTTCACGACATTTGGCGGATTAGAGTCAATGACTTGGTAAGATACCGACCCATGTACATTGCTCAGTTTTGCTTCAGTAACCGTTCCCACTCCTTCAAACTTCAACACCGTGTCTTCCACTTTTAATTGCGGACGGTTCTGCTTTGTTACCGTAGTTGGTGTCTTCGTATTGTTCGGCTTAGAGTCTCCCCCACCGCCACAGCCAGCGAGTAAAGCTGCGAGAAAAAGCAAATAGTAATTTCTGTTCATTTTTAGTAATACTTTGTTACATACAAGATGGGGCGATAATAATACGATGTTTTATTAATCACTATCCCCATTTTTGAGTACTTTATTACTTAAGTAATTGCTACTGTATTAATCCTAAAAACAAATACTCAAAAATAGCGACCAAATTACATGAAAACACAAAAAGCAAACGTTTAAATCAAACTCTTCCATTAATTTAGTAAAAATTAATATTCAATAAAATAAAACATGAAAAAGAAAGAGAAAAAATTGCGTTATTTTTTCTTTCATTATGATATATGGGACTAATGGACTGCAAAAACAAATGGTTAATGAAAAATAGAAGAGAGAATAAATATCGTTTATATTTATGAAAATCTGATAGGAAATAGTTTTAAAAGCATAATCAAACTACCTTTTAACATTTAAAATACTAAAAGGTAGAATTAACATTAGATAGAATTCTTATAGGGCGAGTTATTTTAGGATTGGTAACTCTGTTGTGTATTTAATGGACTCCATAGCAAATGTTGAAGTCACATTAGATAGCCCTTTTACGCTATTAACTAACCGCTTATAGAATTCGTCAAAACACTTCATATCTTTGACTAGTACTTTCATCATGTAGTCATACTCGCCAGCCATACGATAAAACTCCATTACCTCAGGAAAGTCACTCACAGTTGTAACAAAATGGTGATACCAACCTTCGGAATGATCAATCGTTTTTAACTGAACAAATGCAATGAAAGATAGCTCGAGCTTTTCTGCACTTAACAACGCCACGCGTTTTTCGATGTAGCCCTCTTCTTCCAACCTTTTCAAGCGCTTCCAGCATGGTGTTGTAGTAAGATTGACTCGCTCAGCCACGTCATTTAATGACGAGGTGCTGTCGGTTTGTAGTAAAGCAAGCAGCTGCTTATCTATTCGATCTAAACTCATTTCTATAAACCCATAAAATGTAGAAAATTTTTCTACAAAAATCTTTATTAAGAGTAACAATAGCAAAGTTTTTCTCGAAAATTATAGATAAATTATCCCTATCTAATACTTATCTATCGATTTCCCAAGGAGAGACGCCATGTGTACTGACCACAATTGGATCAACAATGCAGTGCGTAAAATTGAAGCAGACTTCCAACGTTCTGCTGATACTCATTTATTTAAACTTGAACTGCCTTCTCTTGATGGTATCGATATCTACCTAAAAGATGAGAGCACGCATCCAACAGGCTCTCTGAAACACCGATTGGCACGCTCGTTGTTTCTTTATGCGATTTGTAACGGATGGATTGGTCCTGAAACCACAGTGATTGAAGCGTCCTCAGGCAGCACTGCCGTTTCGGAAGCGTATTTTGCTCGCTTGCTTGGCTTACCGTTCATTGCTGTTATGCCGAAAACCACCGCACGTAAAAAGATTGAACAAATTGAGTTTTATGGTGGTAAAGCGCATCTTGTAGAGCGCTCAGATCAGATTTATGACGAGTCTCGACGCTTGGCTCAAGAGTTAAATGGTCACTACATGGACCAGTTTACTTATGCTGAACGCGCTACTGACTGGCGCGGTAACAACAACATCGCGAACTCTATCTTTAGCCAAATGGAGTTAGAAGATCACCCGATTCCTAGCTGGGTAGTGATGAGTCCTGGAACAGGCGGCACATCAGCAACCATTGGCCGTTTTATTCGTTACCAAAAATACGACACTAAGCTTTGCGTGGTAGACCCTGAAAACTCAGTGTTTTACGATGCTTTTCAGTCAGGTAATCACTCATTAAAAGGTGAGACCGGCAGCAAAATTGAAGGCATCGGTCGACCACGTGTCGAGCCAAGCTTTATTGCAGGTGTTATTGACGAGATGCGCAAAATTCCAGACGCTGCCAGTGTGGCAACCGCCCATTGGGTATCTCAGCTGATTGGGCGTAAAGTCGGCGCATCAACAGGCACCAATCTTTACGGTGTGCTGCAATTGGCTTGTGAGATGAAACAACGCGGTGAGAAGGGTTCTATCGTGACGCTTCTATGTGATTCTGGAGAGCGTTACCTAGATACGTATTATGACTTAACATGGGTAAAAGAGAACATCGGCGATATTCAACCTTACTTAGCTCAACTCAAAGTCATTCAAGCAAAAGGTTGCGTTGAGCCAGCTTGTTGCGGCTCAACTAACGCTTAACGTGCAAACTGGACTTTAAAAAAACAGCCCAACTTCATGCGGGCTGTTTTTATCGCTGGGTTTTACTTTTTCTGGCGCGCTTCAAACGCAGCCAATTGTTCTGGCGTTGCCGCTGGTTGATGATTTTGTTTCCATTCATCGTAAGTCATGCCGTAAACACGTTCGCGAGCGTCATCAATATCTAAATCCAAACCGAGATTTTCAGCCTCAGATTTATACCATTTGCTAAAGCAGTTGCGACAGAAGCCCGCAAGGATCATCAGGTCGATGTTTTGTACGTCTTTGTTGGCATCTAAATGCGCCAATAAACGGCGAAATGTCGCCGCGTCTAACTTATCTTGTTCTTCTTGAGTCAAGTTTTTGTATTTGAATTCAGCCACTTTCCTTTCCTTCTCTCTTATTTAACTAGCTTTCGTCACCATATCTAGTTAGTCGGTAGTCATGAGTAAGAAGTATGCTTTAGCGCAACAATTCCCATTCTAAAATCACTACCTTTGATAAAAGCTGATATGATAATTACCATCCATCCTATTGATTAAATTAACATTTAAACAAATCATTACAACGGTCTTTTACCAAGGTTATCGTCTAGTTATGAAAAACGCCATTCTATTATTGTCTGCCTTGACCATTAGCGTGCCAACTTTAGCTGCTCAAGAACAAGCTCATCAATCTTATTTTTATCTGGGTACTGGTAACGTTGGTTTTGATACACCGTACTTCGGCTCGGATAGAGACAATGAGTGGTCAACACCACATATCACAGTTGGCTGGGGTTACCATGTAAACCAATACCTCGCGTTTGAAGGGGTTCTGCGCTATTCACAAAATGAACTTAAGAACGATGCTCTAAAAACTGACTTAGATCTTCACTATTACCAAGCAGGTATGTCTGCTGTTGTAACAAGTGATAACTTAGGCGATACGCCGCTGTCACTGTTTGGTCGCGTAACTGCGCTTGGCACTCAAGCTGAAATGTATGTTCCAAACGAACAAAAAGTCACAGATGATTCAGGCGCGCTATTCAACATCGGTGCTGGTGTCCATTGGGATATGAGCAAAGATATCTGGTTACGCGCAGAGTACATTTATAATGTCGCGGATATGGGTTTTGAAGATTTTTACGACAGCTACGAAGGTGTACAAATCAGCCTAGGGAAACGCTTCTAATCGAACGCTTCCGAGCTAACTTTAAACCGATAAAGAGAAGCCGAGGTTATTACCTCGGCTTTTATGTTTTAACGTTTGATTTAAGGGTGCGCTATACGGCCCTTCGTATCATGGCTAATTGCTTTGTTTAACTCTGCTTCTACATGACCTGGTGCTTGTGTTTTCGCCGAAATCAATCGGTACATTGCCGGGATAACAAACAAGGTCACCAATGTCGCAAACCCCATCCCGAAAAAGATAACCGTACCCACGGCAATACGGCTCTCATAACCCGCCCCTGTCGATACGATCAACGGAATTGCGCCAGCAAGTGTGGTAAACGCAGTCATCAAGATTGGACGTAGACGTCGCGCGGCAGCATCAATGATCGCTTTTTCAAACCCAACGCCACGATCACGTAGCTGATTGGCAAATTCTACGATCAAAATACCGTTTTTCGTCACCATGCCAATCAACATGATCATGCCGATCTGACTATAAATGTTCATACCTTGGCCCATAATAACCAAACCAAGGAAGCCACCAAATACACCCATCGGCACCGTAAACATGACCACTAACGGGTTTATGAAGCTTTCAAACTGAGCCGCCAACACGAGATACGCCACTAGTAGTGCCAATGCAAACACAACAGCAACACTCGCTTGGTTCTCTTTAAAGTCTTTCGACTCCCCCGAATAACTCACCGAAATGTCACCCGGTAAGTTGTCGATGGCTTCCTGGTCTAGGTAATTCAGCGCATCTCCTAATGTATAACCTTCCGACAGGTTGGCAGTAATAGTGATGGACTTCTGTTTGTTGTAGTGAGAAAGACGAATAGAGGCCGCCACTTCTTCAATTTTTGTGACCGCATCTAACGTCACTAGCTGACCGCTATTCGTGCGTAGATAAATCTGACTTAAATCTGCAGCATTATTAAAGCTATTTTCATCACCGCGAAGATACACATCGTACTCTTCGCCACGCTCAACATAAGTCGTTTCGCTTTTACCACCGAGCATGATTTCTAGGGTGTCAGAAATGTCTTTAACACTGACTCCTAGCTCTGCGGCACGCTGTCGGTCAACTGTAACCAATAACTCAGGCGTTTTTTCCGAGTAATCTATCTCTGCTCCTTCCATCATTGGTGATTCTTCTGCTTTGTTCTTTAGCATTTCAGCCCAAACAACGAGCTCATCGTAATCAGAGCCGCCTAATACGAACTGAACTGGCTCACTCGAACCACCTTGGAAACCTGGCATAAATGGGAACACTCGAACATCTGGGATACCCGCCAATTCTTTCCGTACTTTGTTAAGGGCTTGCTGAGCCGTGATATCACGTTCGTTCCAATCTTCTAGAATCATGATCACAAAGCCTGTCTGGTCTCCTGCCTGGCCACCAAACGCTGGCGTTTGGATACTGAATGACTTCAGATAACCTTGCCCTAGTAATGGCATCAATCGGTCTTCGACAATATCCATATTGGCTGACATACGATTGTACGACGTAGCATCTGCACCTCGCACAAACGCGAATATCACACCGCGATCTTCTTGTGGGGTCAGCTGGGCCGGTACCTGATTCATCAAGAAATAGCTACCGCCCAAACAAGCTAGAATCACCAGGGGAGCAGCCCAACGTACTTTTAATGCGCCTTTCAATAATGCGCGATAGCCACTCTCAAGCTTGCTAAACAAGCGATCAACTGCTTCATTGAATCGATTTGGTTTTACATTCGCTTTCAAAATCTGACTACCTAATACAGGCGTCAGCGTCAGGGCAATCAAAGAGGAGAATATGACCGACATAGCCAGCAATACAGAAAACTCTGTAAATAGTAGACCTACCATGCCATCCATAAAGGAGATCGGTAAGAACACCATCACCAGCACTAATGTTGTTGCTATAACAGCAAAACCAACCTCTCTTGTGCCTTTATATGCGGCGAGTAATGGCGATTCACCGCGTTCAATATGGTGGAAGATATTCTCCACAACCACAATTGCGTCATCCACCACCAAACCAATCGATAATATCAACGCCATCAAGGTGATCAAGTTGATAGAAAACCCAAAGTAGTACGCGGCAATGAACGAAGAAATCAGAGAAACAGGAACCGTAACCGCAGGAATTAAGGTTGCACGAGCTTGGCCGATGAAAATGTACAATACCAAAATCACCAAGCCGCCCGTGATAAATAACGTGCTGTACACCTCTTCGATTGAACGCTCGATAAACACTGTCGCGTCGTAATCTATCGCAAGACGTGTACCTTCTGGTAAGAACTTCTGGATGTTATCGACTTCAGACCTAACCAGCTTCGCTACTTCTAACGGGTTTGCGTCTGACTGCGGTACCACACCAAGACTGATGTTTACTACACCATCACTTTTGAAGGTTGAGTTTTCGTTTTCTGCACCAATGAAGACATCTGCTACATCTTTTAAATAGATAGGTGTATTGTCGCTTGCGCGTTTAATGACAAGATATTGAAAATCTTCAGGCGTGTTATAAGTACGAGCCGTACGCACGGACATTACTGTTGAGTCGTTGCGAACTTCACCACCTGGGCTTTCTAGGTTCTCACTTCGCAAAGCTGATGTAATGTCCGAAGCTGTAACTGAACGTCCAGCCATTAGTTCTGGCTTAAGCTTCACGTACATGACCTTGTACAAACCACCGGAGAGATCAATGGAGCTAACCCCAGAGATCAGGCTAAAGCGGTCCATCAATACACGTTCGGCATAATCGGTTAATTGAGTACGGTCCATCTCTGCAGAACTGAGATTGATGTAGAGCGACGCCTCTCCCGAGCCATTGTTCTTATAAACAATAGGGTCATCCGCTTCATCAGGTAGCGAGCGCTGAGCACGAGCCACTGCATCACGCACGTCGCTCACACCTGTGTTGAGATCGTAACCTAACTCAAACGTGATCGTGATACGCGACATGCTGTTACGAGTAGTGGAGCTAATTTCATCAACTCCACTGATCCCAGAAAGCTGGTCTTCCAAAACGGAGGTAATTTGGCTTTCAATAATAGTCGCCGATGCACCCTCATAACGCGTACTGATAGAAACGACTGGGCTTTCTATATCAGGCATTTCACGAACGGCTAATTTGGTGAATGACACAAAGCCAAACACACACAACAGCATGCTCAGAACCAACGCCGCGACAGGGCGTTTAACTGAAACGTCGGACAGTAACATTAGTTTTCTTCCTCATCCGATTCACTGTCATTGCGTGTCACATCCGTGGTGTTCGCTTTTAGTGGCGCGACAATTTCTTTCACTTCGACACCATCACGCATGTTAACAATGCCTTGAACCACAATCTTGTCACCAATCTCAACACCAGATTCGATCACCACCTCGTTGCCAACACGAGCACCTAGCGACACTTCTTGACGAGTAGCTTTGTTATTTTCATCAATTACATATACAAAACGTTTAGTTCCGGAGTATTCAAGTGCTTGAACAGGAATGATTGGCGCCTTAATAGCAGGAAATGCTAGTGAAGCGTTCATCAACATGCCCGGCTTCAATTGATTTTCTGGGTTATCAAACTCAATACGCACGCGAAGATTCAGTGTTTCGGCACTGATCCGCGTATCAATACCTGTGACTTGACCAGTAAAGGTCTGGCTACCCCATGCACTGGTTTTAGCGATGACTTCCATACCAATAGAAAGCATCGATAAATAGCGCTCCGGTACTTGTAAATCCAGTTCCATGACGGAAAGATCATCCAACGTCAAAAGTTCAGTACCCGCACTGACCATTTTGCCGCGGCTAAAATCGATAAAACCAACAGTGCCAGAAAATGGGGCAGTAATATGGAGGTCAGCTAAATTGGCTTGAGCAGCATCAAGCCTCGCTTGTGCTATTTCAACACTGGCTTTTTGTGCATCGATTTCAGTTTGAGTAATCGCATTCCGCTTAACCAAACGTTGGAACTCTTTTAACTTACGCTGTTCATCTTTTAGATACGCCTTTGCCTCAATCAAAGCGGCTTGAGCCTTATCGTCATCTAACTTAATTAATAGCTGGTCTTGCTGGACATTTTGATTCGCTTTAACAGCGATTTGATTCACTTTGCCGGCGACTTCCGATGCGACAACCACAGACTCCGCTGCCTTTAATTTGCCGATAAGAGTTAAGGATTGATTGATCTCATGCGTTTCTACTTGTTCAGTCACAACAGTAACCGCTGAGCCTCCTCGCATCGCAGCGCAAACCGATGGAGAACTCAGTAATATAGAAAGCGTTAAAACAGATAACGATAACGTGGCTTTCATGCTCATGATATTGACTTCTAAACGAATAAACTTATGTCATTAAACTGCTTACAGTTTATCAGTAGATACGGTGTTTAACGTCAAGTAGTGTAAATTCAAGTAAAAAGCGCGCCTCTCTTCTGTTCAAAGGACAAACAAAACGCTGACTTTCTACCATCTTTGCCCAAAAAGACAGCATTCAACGTAAAAACGTAAGAAAAACGCTTTACAGCCTGAGCGAGTTTGCTATGATTCGCTCCGCACTTGGGAGATGAGTTGGGAAAACATCTTACTAAGTATAAAAATCCTCTGGAGGGGTTCCCGAGTGGCCAAAGGGAGCAGACTGTAAATCTGCCGGCACTGCCTTCGATGGTTCGAATCCGTCC